>NZ_JBFAHB010000011.1:0-187160 GCF_040653975.1 Kribbella sp. NPDC050820 | reverse complement strand
ACGACCGCTGCCAACCCTTCATCTGGACCAAAACCGCCGACGACCTACTCGACCACTGCAAACCCGGTCAAAGAACATCGTTTACGCGACACTAGCCGCGGTAGTCGCAAAGCGCCGCAGGCGGGCCGGAGTCGATTCGCACGGAACTCGGCTGCTCTGTGCGTTGGCCGGCGTCCCCAGGTGGTCGCCAGGCTTCTAGCCTGTTGCGCATCTGTTGGCGGACATGTGTTGCGCATCTGTTGGCGGATCACGGCATTCCGTACTGGTCGGCCCGTTCGCTTCCCGCTGGTCGCGGTTGGCGATCTTCGCGCTGTCGGCGCGGTGCTGACCGCGTGGGGTGTCGGCGTCGGCGATGAGGCTTGGTGGCTGGTCACGGTCTCGGCGCTTGTCGTGACGTTGGGGTCTGGGCTGGCGCTGTACTTTGGCGTGCATCGGTTCATCACCGGTGCGCTGCTCAGCTCCTGGTTCTCATCGCGATCTCGCTGACCCCGGGCTTGCCGCCGACCACATCACGCTGAACCCGTGGTCCCAGGCGCTCGCGTGGCTGGTGGGGGCGGCGCTTTGGTTCGTGTTGGCCACGCTGGTGTGGCTTGCCCGGGGCCGTCCCGAGCAGCCGCCGGCGGTTGCCGAGATGCCTACCGACACGACGCGGCGCGCACTCACGGCGCCGGTCGTGCTCTACGCGGTGATCCGGGCTGTGGCGCTGGCCGGCGCTGTCGCGGTCGCGTTCGGCCTGGACCTGCCGTATGCCGACTGGATGCCGCCGGCGGCCATGGTGGCCATGAAGGCGGACCTGCACCAGTCCACCCTGGCCGGCACGCAGCGGGTCGTAGGCACGATTCTGGGTGCCGCCATCGCCGCAGTATTCCTGCTGAGCGTGGATGACAAGCACGTGCTCGAGGTCGTCATCCTCGTGCTCGCCGTGATCGGAGGTTCGTTGAGGTTCGTCAACTACGCCCTCTACACCACAGCCATCGCCGGAACCGCCCTGATCGCCCTCGACCTCGCCAACCCGATCGACCTGGCCACCGAGGGCAAGCGGATCCTCTTCACGCTCCTCGGCATCGCGATCGCGGTCACGGTCACGATCCTCGCGCGCCTGATCCAAAGGCGCGCCGCCAACCGCCAACCCAGCGCTTGAAGAACCAAGCGGGTTCGACTTACCCCGTCCTGCATTTGCCCGTATCGAGCGCGCCGAGCACTCAGATCCGTTGCATTGCTCCCGAAAGATGGGTTCCTGAAACGAAGGAGCCGTCGTCAAGCACGAGGCCGACGTGCTTCGTGTGGTCTGGTTGTAGTGCTCGAACAGCATCCACCAGCCTGAGACCAAGGTCCCACCTGATTTACGTCACGCTGCCCGGGAACACCCGGCGGCGAGCCGCACACGGTATCCCTGATCCTCTACTCCCGTGAGCGCAAGGCGCTGAATCGCAACTACTTCAACACGTTCATCTGGAAGCCGACGCTTGACACCTGCGAGTCCATCAAGGCGGTTAGCGAGTACCTCGGGCATGCCGAGCCCGGCTGCGCTCGGTGTAACCGATGTGTACCAGGGCGAGGCCGCAGAAGGTTCCCACGCCTGAAATCGGCCCAGTTCACTCACTTCTACGGCGTCTGAGTTTCCCTGCGCCACAACGGCCGGCCCGGAGCGCGAGTCTCGGGCCGGCCGTCTTTTGGTACGTCAGCCGGTGTAGGTCGCGGTTACGTGGTAGACGCGGCCGCCCCAGCCGTCGTTGGGGAAGGAGTCGGCGATGCGGACGTAGCCAGTCTTGGACGGGCCGAGGTACGGCGTGAGGTCGTACGTCCGGGCCGCCTTGTTCTCGCCGTCGTGGATCTGCTGGGTCTCGATCCCGACCGTGGTCCACTGCTGCCCGTCACCGCTGGCCTGGACGACAAACTCGTTGTCGATGGTCAGCGTCACCGAGGCCGACGTGGTGTCGGACGGGAACGGGAAGCGGTAGACGAAGTACGAGTTGCCGTCGGCGAAGCGGTTCTGGACTCCGTTGCTCTGGGAGCCGTCGGCGTCCCACAGCCACGGGTTCTCGGCCGCCGTACCGGTGTCGAAGTCCACGGTGTGCGCCACCAGGATCTCGGCCTGTGTTGTGAACGACAGCAGCGGGCCGGACGTCGCGGTCACCGTCACCAGGTAGCGGCCGTCCGGCGTACCGGCCGGGATCGCCACATCGAGGTCAACAGTCGCCCGAGCGGGTACGGCGTTCCCTCGCGGCCGGAGCGTCACGCTCGTCCGGTTCGGCGTCACGGTCCAGCCGGCGGGACCCGAGGCGCGCACGTCGGCCTTGATCGTCTCCCCCGCGGGAGCGGTGGCCTGCAGCCCGGTCTCGAACTCGACCTGCGTCGCACTGCCCGTCGCGGGCATCACCACGGGCTGGGCCGGGGTCATGGTCGCCGACAACGACCGCGTCGGCGGCGGCGTCGGTACGGCGGCGATCAGAGCGCTGAGCGCACTGGCCTGAGTCCGCCAGTCGAAGACGTTCGCGCTGCCGCCGGCCCATCGCAGGCCGAGCCGTCCGGCCGCGTCGCGGTCCTGGTCCCAGACGGAGGCGGCCTGCTGGGCGAGGAAGGCGGCGTACGTGGGGTTGCGGGTGGTGTCGGTGAGGTCCATCCAGTAGCGCAGGAAGATGCCCTTGAACTGCTTCTGGTTGTCGTCGCAGGACCGGCCGGGCGCCTCGCAGGACTCGGTCAGGACGCCGTTGGAGACCAGTCCCCCGGCGCCGATCGCCGACTCGGCCAGCCGCTGTACGGTCGTCAGCAGTTGCGGGTTCCGGGTGGCTCGGTAGAGCTCGAGACCGGCTCCGATCGCCAGGCCCTGGTTGTAGGTCCACACGGTGTCGCCGTTGCTCTGGCAGGTGCCGGTGTTCAGGCCGTCGTTGACCAGGCCGGCGGAGTTGATCATGCCGCTGCCGGTGAACCAGTTCCACCCTTCCTGGGCACGGCCGAGCCAGTGCTGGTCGCCGGGGATCCGGTTGTGCAGCTCGGCGGTGAGCCGGATCCACAGTCCGTTGGTGACGGCGTTCTTGTAGGTCCGCTCGGCGTCCCACCAGACGCCGCCGCCACAGGTGTCGTCCCAGTAGTCCTCGACGTACTCAGCGATCGTGACCGCCATGTCGAGGTACTTCGGATTCTTGGTGAGGTCGTAGGTCTGGATCCAGGTCAGCCCCCACCACTCGGAGTCGTCGATGGCGCGGCTGGTGAAGTTGCCGAGCAACGGGTCACCCGACAGGTAGCCGGCCGGGAACACGCCCTTGTCCTTCTCGAACGTGTTGTCCAGCTGCGGCAGGTACCGGCGATCGCCGGTGCGCTGCATGTAGTCGCCGATCGTCTGCAGGGCGACCGCGGAGTTCCACCAGCTGGACGGGAACCACGCCTTCACCGGCTCGTACGAGCTCATCAGGACGTCGGCAGCGACTCGGGCTCGCGCCGTCGCCGTCGGGCCGTCGGCACTTCCCCCTACTTCGGCGGCCGCTGGCGACACCAGCCCGGCGCCCAGCGCCACCGCGCCGGCAAGCAATGCGCACAGAACGCGCGAACGACTCATGATCGGATCTCCTCGAATGCTTCAGGGCGGCTCGGCTGACCGAGGTTGGAAACGTTTCACCGAATCTCGCGCCAGTATCGTCGCCGCCCCAGACAACGATGTCAATGGCGCGCGGCAACCCGGCCTGAGTCGACGGCGGCGGCGAGCGCCGCGTGGTCGCGCTCGTTCTGGTCGGCGTACGTCGTGGCGAAGCCGGCCACCGCATGGTCGAAGCGGTCGGACTTCCCCAGGTACGCCGCGATCGCGAATCGGTCCCCGGAACGGGCATGGGCCCGGGCCAGCGTCCAGCCGCACAGGCGGGCGTACAACTGCACGCCTTCGGGGTTCATGTCCTCGACGTCGACGGAGAGCTTCCAGTCGCGGAGCTGGCGGACGTAGTAGTCCTGCTCGCCGTCGGCTGCCTCGGCGCGCAGCCACCCCAGGAAGATGTCGCTGGCGGCCTGCATCAGCCGCTGGCCGGCCACTACGCGCTCGCCCTGATTGCTGTGCTCCGACGGACCGGCGTACTCACTCAGGACCGAAGGACCGGCCTGTTTCGCTTGCAGCACAAGGAATTCGTCACCGGCGGTCGACTCCATCAGGAGGATCCACGCCCGGGTTCCGACGCTGCCGACACCGATCACTTTGTGCGCGACGTCCACGAGCCGGAAGTGATCGAGCAGCCGCCGCCGATCCGCTTGCAGCGTGTCGCGATCGTCCGCGACCTTCCGCTCGCCGGACGACATCGTGGCTTGTACTGCGTCAGCAGATCCTCGACGTCCATCCGCGAGTACCAAATGGCGAGGATTGGGCTGTCAGCGAACCCGCGCATCGCCTCGCGGTAGCTTCGCACCACGGTCAGCACGACCTCGCGGCACCGCTTCGCACTGAAGCCGTTGTCGCGCCCGACCACCACGAAGCTGGCCGCCAATCCCGCTCGTCACCGGCCCGGAAGTCGGCGTGCGCCTCGGGCGGCACCTCCTTCCGCACGGCCTTCCCCCACGCCGCCCGCTCCGCCGCACTCCGCTGCTCCACACCCATGAAGCCAACGTCCACCAACCACCGCCGGCCTCACCAGTCCGCGGCGGCTAGACCTCTCGGGCGAGCCATTTGTGCTCGATCTCGCGGGGTAGGGCTACGTCGTGCTGCCGGGCGAGCAGCAAGAGTTGGCAGAAGACGTCGGCGAACTCCTGGTGGAACGTGGCGCGGATCTGGTCGGCGCTCTGGCCCTTGGCGCGGGCGCGACCGGTGTGCTGAAGGTACGCCTGTGTCAGCTCCCCCATCTCCTCCTGCAACTTCAGCAAGAACCAGTCCGGATCCCGCTCGAAGCCGAGCTCCTCGCCGTATCGCACCGACAACTTCTCCAACCGCTCCGACAACTCCGCAATATCCACCCGCCTACCCAACCAGCAGCCACCGACACAGAATGACCGGGTGGACGCGGTCGAGTGGTTGCTGGAGTCTGCGGAGCCGGCGGTGCGGGGCATCGCTCGACGCGAGCTCGTGGGCGAGCCGCACGGCGAGGATGTGTTGCGCGGGGCCAAAGTGAAGGCCCTGCTGACCGACGCATGCGGGACCGGGCGGGCCTACAACAAGTGGACCGGCGCGCACTGGCGGATCGTGTCGCTGGTGGAGTTGGAGGTGCCGGCGGGTGAGCCTCGGGCTATGGCTGCGGCGGAGTACGACCTGGATGAGAGGACGCGGTCGCTGCGGTACGGCGTGAGTGTCGTAGACGGACTCGTACGGCGGTGTGGCTCGATCGAAGGGAACACGCTCGGGGCGTGCAGTCGACTGGGGATGGCCGGCGATCCGCGGGTGCAGCAGTTGGCCGAGGGGTTGCTGGAGTGGCAGTGGCCGGACGGCGGGTGGAACTGCGATCGCGAGGCCTCCGGTCGGCGCTCGTCGTTCCACGAGACGCTGGCGGCCGCGTGGGGGCTGCACGAGTACTACCGCGCAACCGGTGACACCGCTGCGCGTGATGGCGCCGTGCGGTCCGGGGAGTTGTTCCTGGAGCACCGGGTGTTTCGCAGCCTGTCGACCGGCGAGGTCATCGACGCGAGGTGGTTGCGGCCGAGCTATCCGGCGTACTGGCACTACGACATCTTGCAGGCGTTGCTGGTGTTGTCGCGGCTCGGGATGGTCGGTGACGAGCGGGCAGGTGACGCGCTCGACGAGCTGCAGAGGCGGCGGCACGCCGACGGTCGGTGGTACGCCGGGCGGCAGTGGTGGAACCCGCCAGGCAGCAACCGTACGCCGGAGGTCGTCGACTGGGGCCGGAGCGGGCCCAACGAGATGATCACCCTCAACGCCCTGCGAGTCCTCAAGGCTGCAGGGCGGTGAAGGTTCTCGCTTACTGCTGTGGTGTGGGGTTCGGTTCTGGGTCGGTGCCGGACTCCGGTTGGCCGTCTGGCGCAGGCTCGGGGGTGGTGTCGACGGCGGGCGTCGGCTCGGGCTCCGGCAGGAGGAGGTAGGGCTCGGCGCCGGGCTCGGGTTCCGGTTGCGGGTCCGGGGCGGGCTGCGGGTTGCTGACCAGGTTGTCCGGCGCGGTGGCCCAGACGGCGGCCGCGGCGCGCTGGGCGTCGGCGGCGTCGGTCTGGCGCTCGTAGTTCTTGATGTCGAGTGCGTACGCCTGCACCACCGCCGACAGGTCCCTGCGCAGCTGGCGGTGCACCCAGAGCGCGTAGGCCTGGCTGCGGGCCTCGATGAAGTTCTTCAGTTCCTGCATCTGGGCGGGGGTCATGTCGTCCTCCGAGGAAGTCGGGGTGAAGTCGCCGCGGGCGATCGCGGCGCGGGCGGCCGGGCCGGGGCAGTCGGTGCCGTCCGGCCGGACCGCGGAGTGCGGCCGGATCGCGGTGCCGGCGGGAAAGATGCGGCGGAAGTCGGCGATCACCCCGCGGGTGGTGCTCTTCATCGCGGCGGTCGGCTGCTCGCCGGTGACCAGGATCAGCAGCACCGCGCCGTACCGCTCGTTCAGATCGCTGTTGCCATTGGCACCGGACTGGACGCGCAGCCCGCGCAGCGTCCAGGCCCGGCCGGCCTGGTCGACCGCGACCTGGTACGCGATGTCGGACCAGCCGCGGTCGTCCATGTGGTAGTTCTGCCAGCCGCGGAGCGCGGACGCGACCGCCGCATAGCTGTGGATGCCGGTAGTGGTCCCGGTTCCGGGCCAGTGGATCACCGCGCCCTGGACACGCGAGACCGTCAGGTTCCCGGGGCCGCCGTTCGGCGGCCGCGCGTTCCAGGCGGACCGCGGTAAGTATTCGACCATCAGTGCTCCCTCACTTGCCTCACTGAGCACCCCTACCCGCCACTGGCGCTCGGTAATCAACCGATCACGATCGGCGTGTGATCGTCAAGTGATTCACACCGGCCTGGCCCATCCCATCAGCCCAAGGGGGCAAGTCGTCAGCCCTTGAGCAGTGGAAGGAGCTGGTCGCCGACTCGGACGATCTCGTCGCGGTACGGCGTGTCGGACAGGACGAAGTGGGTGATGCCGAGGTCCTGGTACTTGCGGAGCGACTTGGCGACGTCCTGCGCCGAGCCGACGAGCCACGTCGTGCCCGCACCGCCGCCGCCGTACTTGCCGGGTGCGGTGTAGAGGTTGTCGTCGAGAACCTCGCCGCGCTCGGCCAAGCCGAGCAATCGTTGCTGGCCGACCGCCTTGAACCAGCGGCGGTCGCGCGGAGCGGCGCCTTGGTTCTCCGCCATCTTCGCGACCTTCGCCTCCGCGTCGGCCCAAGCCTCCTCGGTGGTGTCCCGGACGAGCGTGGTGATCCGCAACCCGAACTCGAGCGGCGCGTGCTCACGCCCGAGGTCACCCTCCAGCAACCGCAGCTTCGCGATCCGCTCGGCGACCCCGTCCAACGGCTCACCCCAGAACAGCTGTACGTCGGCCTCGGTCGCCGCGACCCGCTGAGCGGCGTCGGACGCACCACCGAAGTACAGCCGCGGGTGCGCCCTTCCCTCACGTACGACGGGACGCGTCGCGACCGTGGACCCGGTGACCGAGAAATGCTCGCCGGCGAACGTCACGTCCTCCTCGGTCCACAATCGCCGTACCAGCTGGAGGAACTCCTTGGTCCGCGCGTACCGCTGCGCCTGATCGCCCTCGGAGTCGCCGTACGCCGCCAGGTTGTCCTGTCCCGACACGATGTTGACCAGCACCCGCCCGCCGGACAGCTGGTCGAGCGTCGACGCGGCCGACGCGAAGTGCGTCGGCTGCCAGTACCCCGGCCGGATCGCGATCAGCGGCCGGAAGGACGTCGTACGCGCGGCCAGCGCCGAGGCCACCGTGAACGTGTCCGGCCGGCCCCACCCGGTCCCGAGCAGCGCGCCGCCCCACCCGTGCTCCTCGGTCAGCCGGGCCAGCTCCGTCAACCGCTCCAGACTGTTGTGCCCCTCCACGGCATCGTCCCCGCGATGCCCCGGATCGACCTGATTCGGGATGTACCACAGCGCCTCGACACTCATCAGAACCCTCCAGGCAGACGATCGACCCAAAGGACTGTATTCCACCCGATTTACTAGAGATTGGTCGTCTCACCGACCGGAAGGGCCTAGTCCGTCTTCGGGCGGACGGCGAACATCACCACGAGGACGAAGGTGGGGATGGCCAGGATCCAGGTCGAGCTGAGGTTGAAGAGCGCGGGAGCGAGGCAGAGGAGCAGCAGGTCGAAGCCGCGGATCGGCTGGGAGAACATGCCGGGCGGGATGGCGCCCATCGGTGAGGCGACCAGCGGGCCCGCGTACGACGGGGGTCGCGCGGAGGCCTGGCGGACGGCGCCGGAGATGACGCCGGCGGCCACCGCGAACGCCACCGGACCACTGCCCAGCGCCGGTAGCGCCAGCAACGCCCAGAGCGCAGCGAACAGGCCGGGGACGACGGCCATGATGACGCGGAGCTCGCGGAGATCCATGGCGAGCGCCCGTGCCAGCCCGGTGGAGCGGCACACCGACCGCAACCCGTCCATCATCGGGCGTACGGCGACGAACCCGGCGAACCCGGCGGCGATCGGCACGACCTCGTCGAACCCGGTGCCCGCCACGGCGTACGGGACGACGAGCAGGGCGAACGCGATCACCAGCCGCCGCGGCCAGCGCAGGATCCGCAGGAACTCCCGGTAGACGAGCGCCCCACCCCGCGACCCGCGACCCCGGCGCGACCGCACGCGTCCCTTCAACCGCCAGTGCCGCCCAGCCACCACGTCGGCCAGCATGCTGACGTCGAGGCTGCTGGCCGCGCCAGCCAGTCCAGCGAGCAGCTCACCACCCGCGATCACACTGGTCCGGCTCAACTTGTCCAACGTCTGCGCCGTCACGACGACCAGCACCGTGGTGAGGATCACCGCGACCACGAAGACGAGCAGCAGGTGGGTTTCCGCAGTGGTCAGCAGCGGAGGCTCTGCATAGGGTCCGATGGTCGAAAAGCCGACGAACCCGGCGGTCAGCGTGGTCTGCTGCGGCTGTTGGAATGCCAGCAACAGAGCAGGGACGACCGCGGCGACCAGCAGCAGATCTGCCACCCGCAAGGCCCATCGCGACCGCCGGGATTTCTGCTGAGCCCACACCGCCACACACGCAGTGCAGACGAGTAGCGCCGCGCTCAACAGCGAAGCCCCCACCACCTCGAACCACATCGACCCCAGCAACGCCCACACCAGCGCCGACGCCAGGAACCCAGCCACCGCAACCACCGCGATGACCACCCAGTACGCCGGACGCAGCAAGCCCGACCGGTTCACCGGCGACGCGAGCAACCAGAAGCCGCCCGCGCGGGACGCCGACACCGGCCCGATACTCAGCGACACCCGCAGCGTGGTTGCCACCAGCAACGGCAACAGGATCCACGGCATCCAGAACGTCAGTTCCGCGCAGGACCACAACGTACATTGCGCGGCGTTCTCGTTCAGCTGCCGTACGACGTTGCCGCCGGAGGCGGCTGCCATCGCGAGCGTGAAGAGGACCAGGTAGACGTCCTCGAAGATCTGCCAGAACGACCGGTCCGCCCGGCGCCGGCGGGTCTTGCGCATCCAGGACCGCAGCGAGCGCGGCGACGGGATCGCGCCGAAGTCGGCCGGGTCGAAGACGACCGGCCCGTCCGCAGCACTCATGGCAGCGGGGTCAGCGTGACGACGGAGTCCGCGACGGCCTCGACCAGCGCCGGGTCGTGGCTGGCGAACAGGATCGACGTACCGGACTTCTTCTCCTCGATGAGCCGGTTCGACAACCACTGCACGCCGTCGGTGTCCAGCCGCGCCTCGGGCTCGTCGAGGACCATCAGCTTCCGCGGCCGGACCAGCGCCGTCGCCAGTGCGAGGCGACGGCGCTGACCCGAGGACAGCGATCCGGGCAGTTGGTCGGCCGCCGGCAGCAGCCCGATGTCGTCGAGCGTGGTGTCGACCAGGTCCTCCGGCGACGGGTTGCCGTGCGCCCGGGCGAGCAGGTCGAGGTGTTCGGCCGCGGTCAGGTCCGGGAAGAAGTCGAGGTCGTCCAGCAGCGTGGCGACGTCCCGCCGGACGGCGTCCGCGCGCTCGTCGATCGGGAGACCGTCCAGCAGGATCGTGCCCGCCGCCGGTTCGGCCGAGCCGACGATGCACTTGAGCACCGTGGTCTTGCCGGCGCCGTTCGGGCCGACCAGCGCGATCGCCTGACCGGCCGAGAGCGTGAAGGTCAGGCCCTCGATCACCGGGCGGTCGCCGTACTTGTGCTGCAACTCCTTGACGCTCAACCGCGCCGCGGCCTTGCTCACTTCTTGCGGACCAGCGTCAGTCCGTCGCCGATGCCGAGGATGACCACGTCGACCCGGTCGTCCTTGGCGATGTGCGCGTTGAACTCCTTGCGGTCGACCGGACCGTCCGCGTCGATTACCCGGCCGCCGGCCAGCGTGTTGTCGAACAACATCAGCCCGTTCGGCCGCAGCAGTCGCACCAGGCGCTCGAAGTAGTCGATGTACCCGGGCTTGTCGGCGTCCACGAAGGCCAGGTCGAACGTGCCGTCCAGCTCGGCCGCGGACTGGTGCGCGTCGCCGATCCGCAGGTCGATCTTATCCGCGACCCCGGCCCGCTCCCAGTACCGCCGCCCGATCGAGGTCCACTCCTCGCTCGCGTCCAGGCAGATCAGCTGCCCGTCGTCCGGCAGCCCGCGGGAGATGGCGAGCGCGGAGAACCCGGTGAAGGTGCCGATCTCGACCGCGCGGCGCGCCGAGATCAGCCGGGTCAGCGTGGTCAACAGCGCCGCCTGGTCCGCCGTGGTCAGCATCACCGACACGTCGCCGAGCTGCCGGGTCTCGTTCACCAGGTCGGTCGCGATCTCGTCCAGCGGCATCCCGTGGGCGACCATGTAGTCGTGCAGCTCGTCGGTCACTAGGACTTGATTACCCATCGAAATCCTGCCTTCGGTGTATTAGATCGGTCGCCTGTAGTCTCTATGGGTTGCCCGAACGCCGCGTACCCACCCCACCGAGGAGCACCCCGTATGCGCATCGCCGTCGCCGGTTCGATCGCGACCGACATCCTGATGACGTTCCCGGGCCGGTTCAAGGACCAGTTCCTCGAGGAGCAGATGCACAAGGTCTCCCTCTCGTTCCTGGTCGACGAACTGGTCGTCCACCGCGGCGGCGTGGGCGCGAACATCTGCTACGGGATGGCCCAGCTCGGCCAGCCGTCGCTGCTGGTCGGCTCGGTCGGCGCCGACTTCGCCGAGTACGGCGCGGCCCTCACCGAGGCCGGCGTGGACGTGTCCCATGTCCGCGTCTGCGAGAACGTACACACCGCCCGGTTCACCTGTACGACGGACCTGGACGCGAACCAGATCGCCTCCTTCTACACCGGCGCGATGGCCGAGGCGCGCGAGCTCGACCTCAGCGCGATCCACGCGGCCGTGGGCGGGATCGACCTGGTGCTGATCGGCGCGGACGACCCGGAGGGGATGCTCAAGCACACCAGGCTGGCCAAGGAGAACGGGATCGCGATCGCCGCGGACCCGTCGCAGCAGCTGGCCCGGATGGAGTGCGACGACATCAAGCGGCTCGTCGACGGCGCGGAGTACCTGTTCAGCAACGAGTACGAGTCCGGCCTGATGGCGCAGAAGACCGGCTGGAGCCACGACGAGATCCTCGAGCGGGTCGGCGTACGCGTCACGACCCACGGCGGCGACGGCGTGGTGATCGAGAACACCGGCGGCATCCTGGCCAAGGTCCCGGCGGTCCCGGCCCCGGGCCTGGTCGACCCCACCGGAGGCGGCGACGCCTTCCGGGCCGGCTACCTCACCGGCCGCGCCGCGGGCCTGGACCACGAGGCCGCCGCACAGGTCGGCTGCACGCTGGCCACCACGGTCCTCGAGACGGTCGGCACCCAGGAGTACACCCTGGACCGACCGAGCTTCCTGGACCGGCTTTCCGCCGCGTACGGCGCCCCAGCCGCAGCCGCCGCCGCGACAGCGCTCAAGCTGTCCTGAGCTGTTCGCCAGGCCAAGCTGCCATCAGGTCGTGCGGACGCCGCCGCCGACTGAGCGCACGAGCTCGGTCAGGCGGTTGAAGACGCGGTCGGCCGAGAGACCGTCGTGCTCGTACTCGTTCGTCACCCAGGCCTGCAGGTTGCCGACCCGGGAGGCGGTGTCCAGCTGCAGCCCGGAGTCGACGTACATGTCGTCGAAGTACACCGCGGCCGCCACCGGTACGTCGTTCGCCGCCAGCCGGTCCAGGTCGTACAGCGGCGACCACTGCGAACGTGACGCGAGCGCCTCGACCGCCGCCTGGAACGGCCGCAGGATCCGGATCTCCTCGAACATCCAGGGGTACATCATCTCGCCGGTGAACAGCAGCGGCCGGGCGTCCTCGGCGAACTCCGGGTGCAGCGCCCGCTCCGCCTCGGCCGCCCAGGCGGTCGCGCCGTCGCCCGATCCGTAGATGCTCTCCTGCAACGCCGCGAACAGCGGTCCCTGCGCGTACGACGACCGATCCATCACCTGGCTCAGGAACGTGTCCGACAGCTCGTCACCGTCGAACGCCTCGTCGAGCAGCCAGTGCATCCGCTCGTACCCGGGCTTCATCCCGAAGTCGATTCCGAGCGACTGCAACCGCCGTACGGTCAGCCGATCACCGTCCGGAAGCAGTACGTCGGACGCCGTCAGCCGGTCCGCGATCGCGCCGACCGTCTCGACGTGGTGCGGGTAGCGCTTGTAGAACTCGCGGTTCTTCGCGGCCACCCGGGGATAGGTACGGCGGTACACCTCGGCCGCGGACGGATCGATCGACGCCAGTCCGCCGGTCACGTAACAAGCGGTCAGCCCGGACGGCGCCTGCGACAGATAGGTCAGGGTAAGAAACCCGCCATAGCTCTGGCCGAGCGTCGACCACTTGCCGCCGCCGAAGACCGTGGTCCGCAGGTGTTCGGCGTCGCGCACGATCGAGTCCGCTCGGAAGCAGGCCAGGTAGTCCGCGCCCTCCTCGGCGGTGCCGAACGACGCCATCCGCCGGCCGGAGATCGGCGTACTGCGACCTGTGCCCCGCTGATCCATCAGGACGACCCGGTAGGTCTTCAGCGCCTGCCCGATCCACCCGGACAGGTCGACCGGACGCGGTCCCTTGCCGCCCGGACCGCCCTGCAGGTACAGCAGGCACGGCAGGTCGTCGTGCCGACGCATCGGGTCAACGAGCTCACGCGCGAAAACAGTGATTGATTCCTTCCCCGCCCCACCGCCCCAGTCGATCGTCTCGCCGGGATCAGACCAGTCCAGCGGCACGTCGACCGTGTGCTCCCGGACATGCATCCCCGGGATCGTGTAGCTGATCATGAAGCCTCCGTCGCCCGCCGCTCATTCACCGACCCCAGCCCCGCGACACTACACGCCGGACACACCTGCCCCCATGCGTACGCCGCAGTGTTCTTCATGACCGCCCCGCCGTTCGCTGCCTCCGCTACGCCCTACCCGCCCTGATACTTGTCGCGTCGGCCGCGTTCGTCGTGATTCGACGACTGCGTCAGAGGCGCGGGTCTACTGGTTCCGACTCCAGGGCTAGTACGGCGAAGACGCACTCGTGGATGCGCCAGAGGGGTTCGCCGCGGGCAGCACGGTCGAGGGCTTCCAGGCCGAGGGCGTACTCGCGGAGAGCGAGTGAGCGTTTGTGGCCGAGGTTGCGGTCGCGGAGGCGGTCGAAGTTGGCCGGCTCGGTGTAGTCGGGACCGTAGATCAGCCGCAGGTACTCGCGCCCCCGGACCTTCAGGCCCGGCTGCGCGAGGCCCTTCGCGGTCCGGGTCAGGTTGGCGGCCGGTTTCACCACCATCCCCTCACCACCCGCGCCGGTGAGCTCGTCCCACCACGCCACCCCGGCGTCCCAGTTGCCCGCATCGACGAACAGCCGCCGCGTCGTGGTGATCACCGACGGGTCCGCTTCGACCAGCCGGTCCGCGATCCCGAGGTGCCAGGCGTGTGGCCTTTCGTGGTACGTCGTACCCTCCGAGGCCAGCACCTGGAACGGCGCCAGCCGGACGCCGTCGAGCCCGTCAGTCGGCCAGCAGTACCGGCGATACGCCTCGGTGAAGCGCGCAGCGTTCTCCGTACGACGCTGGATCCGGGTCAGCTGCTCCCCCACGTCAAGCCCTGCTGCCACAGCCTTTTCCAGCGCGGCGGTTGCTGCGGGCAACGACGTACGAGCGGCTGCGCCGACGGCGGCGTACTGGTTCCGCAGCAGGTCCTCGGCCTTGGCGCTCCACGGCAGCAGCTCGGCGTCGAGCAGCAGCCAGGACGTGTCGAGCTCGTCGAAGATCCCTGCGGCCAAGGCGACTGCCCGCAGCCGGGCGAGCAGCTCGTCCGTCAGTGATCCGTCGAAGAACGAGCGCCCGGTGCGAGTGTGGATCGCTCCACGTCCGGCCAAGCCGAAGCGTTTCTCCGCGACGTCGTCGTCACGCGTCAGCAGGACGACCGCGCGGGACCCCATGTGCTTCTCCTCGCACACGAACTCGGTCACGCCTTGCCCGCGGTACGTCTCGAAGGCCTGCAGCGGATGCTCGAGCACGCCGGGCTCCGGTGAGGTCGCGACCGGGCTCATCGTCGGCGGCAGGTACAGCAGGAAGCGCGGATCGATCGCGAACCGGCTCATCACCTCCAGCGCCGCACCCGCCTGCTCGGCCCGGACGCTGAGCCGCCCGTGCGTCGCCGTCTCGATCACTCGTCGCCCAGTGACATCGGTCAGCTCGAGTACGTCGGGTTCGCGCGCCGGCGCGGTTGCCACATGCAACGGTTTGGCGGGCGCGTAGTACTCCTCGGCCGCCTGGACCGCGACCAGCTCGCGTTCCGGGTAGCGCAGGGCGGTCAGCGATCCGCCGAACACGCAGCCGGTGTCGAGGCAGATCGTGTTGTTGATCCACTCCGGCTCGGGGGTCGGGGTGTGCCCGTAGACGACCATCGCGCGACCGCGGTACTCGTTCGCCCACGGGTAGCGGACCGGCAGGCCGAACTCGTCGGTCTCGCCGGTGGTCTCGCCGTACAGGCAGAACGAGCGGACCCGGCCGGATGCACGGCCGTGCATCCGCTCGACCAGGCCGGCGTGCGAGACGACCAGCCGACCGCCGTCGAGGACGTAGTGCGAGATCAGGCCGTCGATGAACGTCTCGACGCTGTCGCGGAACTCCGGCGGCTCCGTGACGAGCTGCTCCAGCGTGGTCTCGAGACCGTGGCTGATCTTGACGTTGCGGCCTCTGAGTGCCTTGAGCAACTTCTCCTCGTGGTTGCCGGGCACGCAGTAGGCGTGGCTGTTGGCAACCATTCCCATGACGAGCCGCAGTACGCCGGGGCTGTCCGGACCGCGGTCGACCAGGTCGCCGACGAAGACCGCGCGGCGCTCCGGGTGGACGGCGTCGATCGGCCGGCCGGCGTCGTCCCGGACGAGGTGGTAGCCGAGGTTCGTGAGCAGCTGCTCGAGCTCTGCGCGGCAGCCGTGGATGTCGCCGACGATGTCGAACGGGCCGGTCTGGTCGGTCAGGTCGTTGAACAGCCGCGTGCGTTCGATGCTGACGGCATCGATCTGCTCGACGCTGTCCAGGATGTGCACGGTGCGGAAGCCCTCACGCTTCAGGCTGCGCAGGCCGCGCCTCAGCTGGGACCGTTGCCGGGTGATCACCTTGGCGCCGAACTGCCGGTCCGGACGCTGCTCGTTGCGCTCGACGCAGACGCGCTCCGGCGGATCCAGCACGATCGCCACCGGCAGCACGTCGAACTCCCGCGCCAGCGCGACCAGCTCCTTGCGCGCCTCGGGCTGCACGTTGGTCGCGTCGATCACCGTCAGGCGACCGGCCGCCAGCCGCTTCCCCGCGATGAAGTGCAACACCTCGAACGCATACTTGGAAGCCGCCTGATCATTCTCGTCATCCGAAACCAACCCCCGGCAGAAGTCACTCGACAGCACCTCGGTGCCTTTGAAGTGCGTCCGCGCAAACGTCGACTTCCCCGACCCACTAGCCCCGACAAGCACCACCAGGCTCAGCGCGGGGATCTGAATCGCTCCCATCAGCCGCTCACCTTCTCCCGGTGCTGGAAGAGGGCTAGCTGGGTTGGCGGGCCGAGCTCGGGGTTCTCCGGGCCGACCGGGCGGAACTTCACGGTGTAGCCGTACAGCTCGGCGACGGCTGTTGCCCAGGTGTGGAACTCGCGTCGGGTCCACTCGAAGCGGTGGTCTGGGTGGCGGAACTGGCCTGCGGGGAGGGAGGGGAAGAGGGGGTTGTACTCGCGGTTGGGGGTGGTGACGATGACGGCTCCAGGGCGGGCTGACTGGAAGATCGACTTGGCCATCGCTGGCAGGCGGGGTGGGTCGATGTGTTCGACAACTTCCATGAGGACAGCGGCGTCCAGGCCGGTCAGGCGATGGTCGGCGTACGTGACCGAGGACTGCAGGAAGCGCAGACGCTCGCGCTGGCGATCCGGGAGGTCGTCGTAGTGCAGGCGGCGTTTCGCGCTGATCAAGGAACGCGCCGACACGTCGGTCGCGATCAGCTCCCCGACCATCGGGTCCTTCAGCAGTTCGCCGACGAGCGCGCCCTCACCACACCCGAGGTCCGCGATCCGCCGCGCCCCAAGCTCCTTCAGTACGGCGGCAACCGTCGTACGGCGCTCAACCGCGAGCGACACCGGCCCGCCCTCGTCCGACGCCACCTCCGGCTCAGCCACACCGTCGGCCTCGGCAAGACGCTCGAGCGCGGTGTCGGCGAGATAGCGACGGTGCGCCAGATACCGACGCGAGATCAGCTCCTTCGAAGGATGCGCAGCAAGCCACCCCTCGCCCGCGCGAACGAGCTTGTCGACCTCGTCCGGACCAACCCAGTAGTGCTTCGCGTCGTCCAGCACCGGCAGCATCACGTACAGATGGTTGAGCGCGTCGGCCAACCGGAGTACGCCGGTCAGCCGCAGATCGACGTACCGGGAATGGCCCCACGACGGGATCTCCGGGTCGAGAGGCACCGGTCGAGCATCGACGGTCCAGCCGAGCGGGGCGAACAACTGCTCGGCCAACTCCGCACCCCCGCTGCACGGAAGCGCGGGAATGTGAATCTCCAGCGGAATCGAACGCGCGGCAAGCTCAGGCCGAGCATCACACCGGCCGTTCATCGCCGTCCGGAAGAGCTTGCCGAGCGCGACCGCGAGCAGGCTGGACGCGGCGTACGGCCGGTCGTTCACGTACTGCCCGAGCGTGAATCCCTCCGCCGCCTTGCCGCGCCGGGAACGCACCAGCGCGATCGGGTCGATCTCGAGCAGCACCGCCGCCGTACAACGGTCGTTCGATGCTTCCGGATAGAAGACCTGCGCGGTGCCACCGGTGATCTCGATGCCCTGCGGCCGGGCCGGATTCTTGTGCAGCAGGAACCCGAAGTCGCTGGCAGGCGCGCCGGCGCCGGCCAGGTCGGTGGCAAGGGTGAGAAACACGTCCGTATTCGATCACGCCGAGCGTTCAGGAACCCACCGATTTGTCAGGAGTTGCAGGGGTATCGGCGATCGAACGGTGAGACACGCGGCGTGGGTCTGGCGTGTTGCCCGGAATGGATCTAGCTTGATGTGCAGAAGAAGAGTCGCTACAGACCGTCCTTCCCCGCTGACAGTCGGTATTGTCCCCGGTTTGTGGCGAGCGCCCACCCACGCCGACCACGGGGAAAGGACCATGGCAGCACCCTCAGGCCCACGAAGTTTCCACCCATCAGGTCGTCCCGGCGAGGTCAGCCGGTGAAACCGCAGACTTTCGAACTCGTGCGCTACACAGACATCAGCGGAGTCTCCGGGACCGGCGTCGTGGCGGAAGGGTGCGTCTTCACCGACGGCTCGGTCGCGCTGCGCTGGCACGGCGCGAACCCGTCCACGGCGGTCTGGCCGGATCTCGACTCCATCCTCGCCGTCCACGGCCACTGCGGCGCGACTGTCGTGCGCTGGCTGGACGTGTCCGAGCTGGAGCCGATCCCCGGCACCGACCTGCTCCCCGGCGAGCTCGCCCACATCCTCGCCACCGGACGGCACCCTCAGCACCCGCCGGCGGTGGCCTCGGCCTGACGGGCTACGGCGTCAGGCCGGTCAAGGCGAAGAACTCCTGGCGGGAGCTCAGGTTCTCGCGCAGGATGCCGTGCAGTGACGACGTCACCGTGCGGGAGCCGGCAGCGCGGACACCGCGCAGCGACATGCACTGATGCTCGGCCTCGATCACCACACCGACGCCCTTCGGCGCCAGGTGGTCCTGCAGCCAGTCGGCGACCTGCTTGGTCAGCCGCTCCTGCACCTGGAAGTCACGCGCGAAAAGCTCTACCACGCGGGCCAGCTTGGACAGCCCGAGGATCCGGTCCCCCGGCAGGTAGCCGACGTGCGCGACCCCGGTGAACGGCAGCAGGTGGTGCTCGCACAGCGACTGCACCGGGATGTCCTTGGCCAGCACGAGCTCGTCGTACCCCTCGTCGTTCGGGAACGTGGTGAGCTCGAACTCGCGCGGGGTGAGCATCTCGGCGTACGCGTGCGCCACCCGGCGTGGGGTGTCCGCCAGGTGCGCGCTGTGCGGATCCCGCCCGAGCGCAGCCAGCAGGTCGGCGACCGCACGCTGGGCGGCGGGCAGATCGATCTCCGCGCGACCGGCGACGATGTGCAGAGGGACGGACTCGAGGTCGGCCGAAATCGCCATCAACACACTCCCTGAAAACTCAACGAACGGCCATCATACTGTTCTGCCAACCGATGTTGTCGATAGAATCGGGTCGTGGACTCGTCCTGGGACGCGCAAGTGCAGGCCGTCGCCGTACTCGAGGAACCGACCCGGCGCCGGCTCTACGAGTACGTCGTCGCCCAGCCGGAGCCCGTCGGACGCGACGAGGCGGCGACCGCGCTCGGCATTCCCCGGACGACCGTGGCGTTCCACCTGGACAAGCTCACCGAGGAAGGCCTGCTCGCCACCTGCTTCGAGCGCCGCAGCGGACGCTCCGGACCGGGCGCAGGTAGGCCCGCGAAGCTGTACCACCGCTCCGAACGCGAGATCGACCTCACCCTGCCCGAGCGTCAGTACGCCGTTGCCGGCCGCCTGCTCGCCGCCGCCGTCGAGGACGCCGAGGCATCCGGCGGCTCACCCCGCGAAGCCGTGAACCGCCGCGCCCGGGAGTACGGCGAATCCCTCGGCCGGACCGCGGGCGCGGGCTCGGTGGACCAGATCCTCAAGGCGCACGGCTTCGAGCCGCGGCCGGACAAGGACGGCATCGCGCTCGCCAACTGCCCGTTCCAGCGGATCGCCAAGGACCAGCCGCACCTGGTCTGCGGGATGAACCTGCACCTCCTCGCCGGCCTGGTCAGCACCCTGGACATCCCGTACGAGGCGCGCCTGCTGCCCACGGCCGGCAACTGCTGCGTCCGGCTCGTGCCGCAGGGCCTAAGCTCGGCGGGTGGCTAAGAGCAAGCAGAGTCAGGGCACGCCGGCGACGGTGGCGCTGACGAAGGCGAAGGTCGAGTTCACCGCGCACACCTACGACCACGACCCGGCGGCGAAGTCGTTCGGCCTGGAGGCAGCCGAGGCGCTCGGGCTCGCGCCCGAGCAGGTGTTCAAGACGCTGCTCGTCGAGGTGGACGGGAAGCTGACGGTCGGCGTCGTACCGGTCGACAGGCAACTCGACCTGAAGGCGATCGCGGCCGCCGCCGGCGGGAAGAAAGCGGTGATGGCCGACCCGGCCGCCGCCGAACGCACCACCGGGTACGTCGTCGGCGGCATCAGCCCGATCGGCCAGAAGCGCCCCCTGCCCACCGTCATCGACGCGACGGCCACCGAGCACGCCAAGGTCTACGTGTCCGGTGGCCGCCGTGGCCTCGACATCGGCCTGTCCCCCGCGGACCTGATCACCGTGACCAACGCCCGCACGGCGGCCATCGCTCGCTAGGTTTGCCTCAGCCGGTGATGCTCGGCTTCCCCGTCTCCAGGTGACCGGTCAGCCGGCGCCGGTACGACGTGTCCTCGGCCGTCGTGATCTCGACGTCGTACCAGCCGTGGTCGGTCGGCCAGTCCAGCTCGCGGGTCTGCTTGCCGCGCAGCTCCACGGTGACGGTCTTGTTGGTGTAGCCGCGCGCCCGCACCTTCAACGTCAGCGGCTTCCGCGTCGTGTTCACCAGCAAGAGCTCGAGCGACTTGCCGTCCTGCTGCGCGCGGACGTCGAGACCCGCCGCGACGCCGTCCGCCGTTCCGGCCAGCTCGGCCCAGAACCGGTTCGGACCCTGTACGGCGAACTCGTACGGGCCGTCGACCGCGATCGACTCGACGCGATCCCGCCGTACGTCGACATGCGCGGGCGCCGGCAGCTCACCGCCGTACGAGTAGATCGCGAAGTGCGCGGACTCCGCACCCTTGTTGCCGAGGGCCAACGTCAACTTGCCATCAGCAACGAACCCGGAAACCGACGGCCGGTAAGGCAGCGCGCGGGCCGGCCGGTGCCCAGGCTCCTGCAGCGGCACGGCCTGGTCGGCAGGCGGAGTCGGCCGCCAGCGGGCGATCGGCGCCGGCACCGGGCCGGGCGTGTCCACCGACGGCTGCCGGTAGTCGCGGCCGAAGTCGAACGCCGAGGTGAGGTCGCCGCAGGCGGCCCGTCGCCAGCTGCTGATGTTCGGCTCCTGCACCCCGGTCCAGCGCTCGAGGAACCGGATCACCGAGGTGTGGTCGAACACCTGCGAGTTGACGTGCCCGCCGACCGACCACGGCGAGATGACGGTCATCGGGACCCGCGGGCCGAGGCCGATCGGGCGGCCGTTGTACCAGTCGTCGCCGCTGCCCGAGGTGGGTCGCGGCGCGACCGGCGGCGGGACGTGGTCGAAGTACCCGTCGTTCTCGTCGAAGTTGATCAGCAGCACGGTCTTGGACCAGGTCTCCGGGTCCGAGGCGATCGCGTCGAGCAGGTCGTAGACCAGGTTCGCGCTGCCGACCGGCGTGGACGCGCCGGGGTGCTCGGAGTCGACCGCGGACGGCACCAGCCAGCTGACCTGCGGGAGCTTGCCGGCCTTGATGTCGGCGCGCAGCCGCGGGACCAGCGACTCCGGCTCCGAGCGGTACATGGCCTTGTAGAACAGCTTCTGGTCGGCGGCCGGCTGCTTGGCGACCGCGGCCTCGAGCTGCTTCAGCGCCTCGGCCCGCTCGGCCGGCGTCTTCGCGAACAGCTTGTCGTAGAACTCCTCGGTGGTCCGGTAACCGCCCGGGACCGAGGCGAGGATGCGGTGCCCGAGCTCCTTGAAGGTCTTGAAGTACTCGACCGCGTTGTCGGTGAAGTTGTCCCACTCCTGATAGATCTGCCACGAGACGCCGGCCTGCTCGAGCCGCTCCGGGTACGCCGTCCAGTCGTAGCCCTTGTGGTCGTAGGAGTAGGCCGCGTTCGTCACGGCGCGCTGCGTCGTACCGGGCTCGTAGCCGGTGGTGCCGGACACGAGGTAGTTGCGGTTCGGGTTGGTGGAGCCGTTGACGGAGCAGTGGTAGGCGTCGCAGATCGTGAACGTCTCGGCGAGCTCGTACTGCAGCGGGATGTCGCGGCGCTCGTAGTGGGTCATCGTGGCGGCCGTCTTGGCCTGGACCCAGTCGTCGTTCCAGCCGTTGCCCCAGGCCTGGGTGGCGTCGTTGAACCCGTGCGGCAGGTCGCCGAGGTACTGGATGTCGTCCGGCGCGCGGCCCGCGTCCGCGGCGGCCTTCCGGATCGAGAACGGCAGCACCTCGCCACCGCCGGTCTTCGGCTGGTGGAACACCGTCCTGCCGTTGCGCAGCCGCAGCGGCTGCCGGTCGCCGTACCCGCGCACGCCGCGCAGCGTCCCGTAGTAGTGGTCGAACGAACGGTTCTCCTGCATCAGCACGATCACGTGCTCGACCGCCCGCAGACCACCGCGCCTCACCGGTTGCGCCATCGCCGTGTGCAGCGACGGGGGAAGCAGCGATGCCGCCACGCCCCCGGCCGCCGACCCGAGCACCAGGCGCCGAGAAATCCCGGTCATGGGGCCTCCCGGCCTGGACTGAGGAGCGCAGGGAGCGAAGCGACTGGAGTGACGAGGGAAGGCCGGGAGTCAAAGCCCCATGACCCCCGCGCCGGAGGCGCGGCATTCAATACTGTCATGCCCGGGACACTAGGACCGCCCTGTAGCCGCCGAACTGCCAGCAGGTGAACAACCGTCCGACCTCAGCAGCAGCGCCAGTGCCCAGTCCTGGTCGTTGGCGAGCGGGTCGGGGCGGTGCGCCGGGCGGCCGTCGACGCAACTGGGCATCAGGAACGCACAGGTCGCGTCACCCTCAGTGGTGAAGTCGACCAGGTTGGCGGCGAAGATCCCGGCCGCGGCCCGCTGGTTCTCCGCGGTCCTGAGTACGGCGGGAAGCTGCCGCAGCGCGATCGCGGTCAGCACACTCCAGTAGTGCGGGAAGGTGTCGCCCCACTGCCGGTCGACGCCGAACCAGTACCCGTCCCAGTGCCGGATGCCGACGTCGCGGAGCCGGACGTGCGGCTGCGGCCCACCGAAGGCCCGGAGCCAGCCGACCGCGGTCCGCAGCGCGGCGAGCGCACGGTCGTCGGGCTGCAGGTCGTAGGAGATCGCCAGCAGACTGACCAGCGGCGCGACCATCGACTGCTCGTACTTGACCTCGTGCGCCGGCAGGTCAGTGCCCAGGGCAACGAACCGGTGCGCGTGGTCGAGCAGAGCCGCACGTAGCGCGTTCGCCCGGTTCGCATCTCCCTTGTCCTCCAGCGCTGCCGCGACCGCGACGACCGCCTCCGGATGCCCGATCGAGAGGTGATCCGCAGTACCCAACGCGTAGCTCGACTCCAGCAACGACGCGGCCAGGTCGAGATCCGCGGCGTCGCCGAACAGCGCGAACTGATCCGCGAAGAAGTGCCCCACCCACGGAGTGTTGTAGAGCCGCAGCGGCTCGTTTCCAGGCTTGCTGCTCCGGTGGATCGACCCGTCGGGCTGAATGAACCGCTCCCGAGCGAGCCGCGCGTACCCGTGCAACGCCTCGTCGATCGCGGCCGCGTCACCCCAGGCACGCATCCGGGCCTGCTGCAGCAGCACGGCCATGCCGACCCGTTCGGCGCCGTCGGTCCAGTCCGGCCAGGCGTTCTCGGTCTGCCGCAACCGGGTCCGAGTGTCCACCGGAAGGAACGCGAAGCGCTCGGGCTCCGGACGCTCGATCGGCCGATGATCAGCGAGGATCCGCTCGACCCGAGCCTCGACCAACTCCCGAACCGGCGCCAGCAACGCCACCGCCGTCCGGCTCCGCCGCCCGTCCCGCTCGAGCTCGACGTACTGCACGCCGTGCACGTCGGCGGTCGGCTCGGCCAGCAGCTTCGTCCCCTCGGCAAGCTCCACCGGTACGGCGCTGCCGACCGGCGCAGTCAACTCCGGCAGCACGGCCGGCGCGTCCGTCGCGCTGATGAAGTCCTCGCGACTGTCGAACCAGCCGATCTCCCAGGCCAGCGTGTAGCTTGCGCCCGGCGCCAGCGAGAGGATCGGCTGGCCGCCGAACGCTTCCGGGTTCCGCGCGTGGTCGGTCGGGTGGACGACGATGTGACCGCGCACGTCCGACGAGGTGTTCCGGTTCCGGGACTCGATCGAGTACGCCCACAGACCGCCCTCGCGGACGATCACGCCGAGCAGCGGTGGCGTTGCCGACATCGGCTCGGCCAGGAGCCACGACCACGCTCCCCCGGTGAAGACGTGCGCGTGACAGCTCTCCGCGAGCGCCGACGCGGCTCCGTCGTACACGTCCCGGATCGGCACGTTGATCGCCAGCCCGGTGAGGTCGATCGCCTCGGCGCCGACATTGGTCCAGGTGTAGGACTCGGTGAAGCGGTTGCCGGCCACTCGCCGTACGACGGTCAGGTCGAGGTCTGGGCGTGGTGCGTGCCGGACGGTCACGCTGTCGTCGGACCAGTCGATGCCGGCCGCAGTCTGCCAGCGGCCGGATCCCTGCGGCGTGATCACGAAGCCGGTGCCCCAGAAGTGGTCGGGGCCGTGCCAGGTTTCGCGTGTCTCGTCGAGCAGGTAGATCCGGCCGGGGTCCGCCGGATGCTCGAACGCCACCGGACAACCGTCCGTCCCGAGCAGCACGCGGCCGCCGCCGAACTCGAACGCTCGCCTCACGCCGCCTCCTGTCGATACGTATCGATGTCGACCGTAACACAGCTCCAGGAGGCGATCAGGAGAAGTCGGCGGTGCTCGCCCGGCGGGTGAGGGCCTGCGGCTCGACCACGTGGTGCTTGCCGCCGGCCGCGAGTACGCCGTCCAACCGGTCGAACAGGATCGACATCGCCAGCCTGGACACGGCTCGCGGCTCGGTCGACACGTTGCTGACCGGCGTGCTGTAGGCGACCGCCGTGTCGTCGGTGCACTGCCCGACGAGCGAGAAGTCCCGGCCGGGCACGAGCCGGCGAAGTGCGGCGAGTTGCAGGACCCAGCCGATCACGTTCGGAGTGCGGGCGATGATGCCCAGCCGCTCACCGCTGAACAGTTCGTCGGCCAGGTCGCTGACGCCGCCCCATCCCGGACCCGATCGATGCAGCTCCAGCAGGTCGAGCCCGGCCGCCTTGGAGGCCCGGGTCACTCCGCGCTGGAACTCGCCGGCGAAGAAGAACTCCCGCTGCTTCTGCGGCTTCTCCCCGATCAGCACCACCCGGCGATGCCCGGTGGCGACGAGCTCCGCCACCATCGACTCGCCGGCGCGCCGCGCGTCGTAGTCGACCGAGTCGAGCCCATGGCTGTCGTCCGTGGTCCCGATCAGCACGACGGGCACCCCGAGGTTCGCCACCGTCGCGACCCGGTCGTCCTTGCGCCGGATGTCCATCAGCACGATGGCGTCGCAGATCGACCGGCGGGCCAGCCGGGTCAGCTCCTCGGGGCCGTCGCCGGAGGTGACCAGGATGACGTCGAAGTCCCGCTTGCGGGCCTCCTCGACGACGGTGTCGACGTACGGGAGGGTGTCCGGCACGTCGGTGTGCCCGGACAGCCGGACCACCAAGGCGATGACGTTCGTACGGCGTCCGCGCAGCGCCCGCGCGCCCGCGTTGGGCTGGTAGGTCAGCTCCGCGATCGCCGCCTCGACCCGCTGCCGGGTCTCCGGCGAGATCGGCCGCTTGCCGCTGAGGACGTACGAGACCGTGCTCTGCGAGACACCCGCGAGCGCGGCGACGTCCTTGCTGGTCGGCAGCGGCCGATCCCGTCCGGAAGCCATGCCGAGAGCCTAGTGCGCAGTACGGCGTTCCAGCGCGGCCGCCCGGAGTCCCTCGAGCACCGACTCCGTGGTGTCCCAGCCCATGCAGGCGTCGGTGATCGACTGGCCGTAGGTCAGCTGCTGGGTCGGGTCCAGGTCCTGGCGGCCCTCGACCAGGAAGGACTCCAGCATGACGCCGGTGATCGCGTGGTTTCCGGCCGCCACCTGTCGGCCGATCCCCTCCGCGACCACCGGCTGGCGACGATGGTCCTTGCGGCTGTTGCCGTGGCTCGCATCGATCACCGCACGCTCCTGCAGCCCGGCCTTGCGCAGCAGCTCCGTCGCACCGGCCACGGAGTCCGCGTCGTAGTTCGGTCCGCTGTCGGATCCGCGCAGTACCAGGTGGCAGTCCGGGTTGCCGCGGGTGTGCAGGATCGCAGGCGCGCCGTCGTGGTCGATACCGGTGAAGACGTGTGGCACGGAGGCGGCCTTGATCGCGTCGACCGCCGTACCGATGCTGCCGTCCGGGCGGTTCTTCATGCCGATCGGCATCGACAGGCCGGACGACAGCTGCCGGTGCACCTGGCTCTCGACCGTGCGCGCGCCGATCGCGCCCCACCCGACGGTGTCGGCGATGTACTGCGGGGTGATCGGGTCGAGGAACTCGCAGCCTACCGGCAGGCCGAGCTCGAGGACCTGCAGCAGCAACTGACGGGCGGTGCGCAGGCCGCGGTTCACGTCACCGGAGCCGTCCAGGCCCGGGTCGTTGATCAGGCCCTTCCAGCCAAGGGTCGAGCGCGGCTTCTCGAAGTACACCCGCATCACCACGAGCAGGCCGTCGGACAGCCGCTCGGCGACCGGCTGAAGGCGTTCGGCGTACTCCAGCGCCGCCTTGGCGTCGTGCACCGAGCACGGGCCGACGACGACCAGGAGGCGGTCGTCCACGCCGTTCAGCACGTCGCTCACGGCCTGGCGACCGTCGATCACGCGCTGGGCCAGGGCGTCACTCAGCGGCAGCTCGTCATGCAGCGCGAGCGGCGTGATCAACGGGACGGTCTTCTCGATCCGTCTGTCGACGACGGCCGCTTGGCTGGTTCGCTGCGGGAGGGTGTTCATCTGCTGGGATCCTTAGGTCTGGCCGGCCTCGCCAGGAGGATCCTGAGCAGCGCCGGCGGGAACGAGAAAAGGCAAGGACTCATGTCCTTGCCTTCGGGCCGGCTCTGGTGTCTTCGTCTGGGCGTCAGCAGGCGGCTGAGTCGCCCGGCACCGAGGCCGGCCACTCAAAAAATCGCCAATAGCTGCGCTTCACGAGTACGACGATAGCACCCGGCCGAATTGCAGTGGCAACCACCACCCGGACCTGGTTGTCTCATCCCGTGACCATCCGCACTGCCCAGCCGCACGAGCTGCCAACCCTCCAGACCATCGAAGTCGCCGCCGGCGTCCTGTTCCGCGACATCGGCATGACCGACGTCGCGGGGCATCCACCACCGTCGCTGGAGGTTTTCGAGCACTCCCGGCAGGCCGGCCGGCTCTGGGTGACAGCCGACGCCGACGACCGCCCGACCGGCTTCGTCTTCGTGGTGCTCGTCGACGGGGCTGCGCACATCGAGCAGATCAGCGTCCATCCGGACCATCAGGGACAGGGGCTCGGGAGCGCGCTGATCGAGCAGGTGATGTCGTGGGCCGCCGGGCAGGGGTTGCCGGCGGTCACACTCAGCACGTTTCGGAGTGTGCCGTGGAACGCGCCGTACTACGCCCGCCGCGGATTCGTGGAGCTCGGGGAGCTGACGCCGGGTCTGATCGAGCTTCAGGCCGCGGAGGCGGCGTTGGGGCTGGATCCGGCGGAGCGCGTCTTCATGCGCCGGGTCGTTGCTCGCGAGTAACCGCGGGTGGTGTGGGCTCGTTGAGGGCTGCAAGACGGGTCGAGACAGCGAGGAGTGCATCACGGTGGTGAGGCCGCGGACCTTCGAGTTGGTTCGTTATCGGGATCCCAGTGGTGTGTCCGGGACCGGCGTGGTGGCTGAGGGGTGTGTGTTCAGCGATGGCTCGGTGGCGTTGCGGTGGTGCGGCAGCAACCCGGCGACGGCAGTCTGGCCGGACATCGATTCCGTGCTCGCGGTCCACGGCCACCAGGGTGCAACCGAGGTGCGCTGGATCGAGCAGCAGCAGCCCAAGTCCAGCCTGTTCGAAGACCTGCACCAGGTCCGAGCTGAGCAGTCTCTGTCCCCGCCCCACCGCCCCGGTCAGGCCACCTCGATCGCCGATCCGCTCCCGGGCAGCCACGCCCGGGGATGGGCAGGCGCTCGTCATCTCAGGTAGAACATGCCCGTGACGCAGATCTACCTGGTCCGGCACGGAGAGCCGGACTACGGACCGGTCGACGCCTGCGGACTGCCCGGGCCGGCGGCCGACTCCGCCCCGCTCACCGCACTCGGCGCCAAGCAGGCGCAGGAGCTTGCGGACCTGCTCAGCGGCATCGGAGCGACCTGCCTCGCCAGCTCGCCGTACACCCGCGCCCTGCACAGCGCCGCGATCATCGGGCACCGGCTGGCCCTCGGTGTCCGGGTCGACTACGACCTGCGGGACTGGCTGCCGGACCACACCGGGTTGTGGCGCGGCGTGGCCGACGTACGGGCCGCACAGGCGGAGTTGGACACGTACGGCGGTGAGTGGCCGGACGGGATCCTGCGTCGCTGGGAGCCGCTGTCCAAGGTCCGCGAACGGGCGCGGGCCGCGCTCGGCCGGCTGGCCGCGATCACCGACGGACCGGTGCTCGCGGTCACGCACGCGATGGTGATCCGGGCGCTGACCGGCGAGACGGGGACGGCCCACGGCGGCCACGAGTACTACCGCTACGATCCAGCGGACGATGTCTGACAGTGGGTTGCCTCGCGTCCTGGGCGTCGTAGCGATCGGCGGGATCATCGGCTCGCTGGCCCGCTACGGCCTCGCTGAGGCATTTCCGCACGGTGCAGGTGACTTTCCCTGGGCAACGTTCGCGACGAACGTGCTGGGCTGTTTCGCGATCGGGATCCTGCTCGCGCGGTTGACGCCGCGATCGCACCCGCTGCTCCGGCCGTTCCTCGGCACCGGGATCCTCGGCGGGTTCACGACGTTCTCGACGTTCGCGGTGGACACCGAGAAGTTGCTGCACGGGCATGCGGTCGTTGCCCTGACCTACTTCTTCGGGACACTCGCTGCGGCGTTGCTGGCGGCAACCCTCGGCGAGTGGGTCGGGCGGCCGCGATGAACGTTCTGCTCGTCGCGCTCGGCGCGGCGGTCGGAGCGCCCCTGCGCTTCCTGGTGGACAAGCACATGGTCGGACGGTTGCTCCTCGGCCGGCAGACCGAACCACCGTTGCCCTGGGGAACCTTCGTCGTCAACATTCTCGGCAGCTTCGTGCTCGGGCTGCTGACCGGAGTGAGCGCCCGGACCACGACGTTGCTCGTCGGAGTCGGGTTCTGCGGGGCGTTCACGACGTACAGCACGTTCGCCGCCGAGACGACCGCGCTGGCCGGTTCCGGACATCGCGGGAAAACGTTGCTGAACGTGGTGCTCAACCTCGGCGTGGGCCTGGTGGCCGCCGTACTCGGCGCTCTGCTGGCCTGCAGCAACTGAGTGACTCATGTCACACCAGGTGATGACGTGAACACGCTCACCGCGTGAACAGGGCCCGATTCCCGGCTGCGAGGCCACCTGCCGATAACAAATGGACCGAAGTTCGAGACAACAAGGGTTGAACTCGGTGTGAGTTGAGCATAGTTTTCACGGAGCGCCCGTCCGCGCTCACGGTGAGTCAAGGAGGTTGCCATGTCGAGAGGGATGCCTCGCCTGCCCCGCCCGCTCATGGATCTGTGGGATTGGCAGTCACAGGCCGCGTGCCGCGACGTCAACCCGGAGTTGTTCTTCTCGCCCGAATCGGAGCGTGGCGTTCGCAAGAGGGCCCGCGAGATGGTGGCGAAGTCGCTCTGCGGGACCTGCCCGGTCCGGCCCGAGTGCCGTCAGCACGCCTTGTCGGTCGGTGAACCGTACGGCGTCTGGGGCGGCACCACGGAGTCCGAGCGCGACAACAGCCTCCTGCCCGAGCACCGCAAGTCGGCGTGACGGAGTCGCTACTTCACCACTGAAACCCAGACGGAACCGGTAGGGCCTGCGCGAGAGTTCAGGCCTTACCGTCGTCGGGCTCCGACGTGGTGTTCTCGTCCTGCGGCTTCTTGGGCTGCGGCTTCGGAGGCTTCGGAGGCTTCTTGGGCTCGGGCTTGTCGTCCGGCTCGGACGAGGACTCCGGCTCCGGGTCCTTGGGTGGTTCGGGTGGCTTCACGGTCGTGCGCGGGTCGCGGAAGCGGTCCAGCGACTTGAGGAAGTCCGGATCGTCGTCCGGCGCGACCGGGCGGGTGGGCGGCTTCGGCTGCCGCGCGGCCCGATCGCGACGGCCGAGCTGGTTGCGCAGCATCAGCAGCCACACGATCGGCCCGACGAACGGGACGAACACGATCAGGACGATCCACACCAGCTTGGGCAGGTGCGGCACGTCCTCGTCGGGCGTCTGGATGCAGGAGAACAGCGCGTACACGCTGAGCGCCAGGCTGATCAGGAACGGCAGGAATCGAACCACGCTCCAACAGTACGGCGCGCCGCCGAACGCACCCACCTACGGGGCAGCCAGTGGCCAAGCCGTAACCGATATCGGCCGGCACCGGCCGGTCAGCGGGCGGTGACGGTCAGGCCACGCGCCCGTAGGACGGAGTTCTCCAGCGGCCGGAACACCAGCAGCTCGATGCCCACGCCGACGACGAAGATCAGCAGGATGCCGGCGAACACCATCGAGATGTCCGACAGCGACATGCCGTTGTGCAGGAACTGGCCGAGCCCCTCCCCCAGCTCCGGCGAGGTCGCGATCAGCTCGGCGGCCATCAGCGACCGCCAGGAGAACGCCCAGCCCTGCTTGAGCCCGCCGAGGAACCCGGGCAGCGCCGCCGGTAGCAGGATGTACCGGATCCCGCCGAAACGGCCGGCGCCGAGCGCCTTGCCGACCCGCGGCAGGATCGGCGGCACCTGGTCCAGACCGGACACCAGCCCGTTGGCGATCGACGGCACGGCGCCCAGCAGCACGACCCAGTAGATGGCCCGGTCGTTCAGCCCGAACCACAGGATCGCGGCCGGCACCCAGGCCACCGACGGCAGGCTCTGCAGGCCCGACACCAGCGGCCCGATCCCCCGCCGTACGACGGTGATGTTCGCGATCGCCAGGCCGAGCGGGACCGCGATCAGCAGCGAGATCGCGAACCCGATGACGGCCCGGTGCACCGAGACCCAGAACAGCTCGAGGATCTCGCCGGTCGTGACCAGCTGCCAGATCTGGCCCCATACGTCGATCGGCGCGGGCAGCTTGAACTCCGGCCAGAACGCGGCCGCCCAGAGCGCCTGCCACACCGCGACGAGCAGGGCGATCGCAGCAACGGGCGGCAGCACCCGTCCGGCGATCCGTCGGCCGAGCGATCCCTCACTGGGGTTGACGGGTGTGTCGAGCGCGTCGAGTCCGGCCTCGACGGCGTGCAGGTCCTCCTGGACCTCAGGCTGCGGCATGACTGCTGATCACCTTCCGCAGCGCGCCGTTGATCTCGTCGACAGCGTCGGCCTCGGCCACCTCGTCGACATCCCACTGCCGGACGACCCGGCCAGGCCGAGACGACAGCAGTACGACGCGCTGCCCGAGCCGCACGGCCTCGCGGACGTCGTGCGTGACGAAGAGGATCGCCGTACCGGTGGCACGCCAGATCCGCAGCAGCTCACCCTGCAGCACATCGCGGGTGATCGCGTCCAGCGCGGAGAACGGCTCGTCCATCAACAGCAGCGACGGCTTACCCGCGTCGCCGCCCGTGCTGTCGTCAGTGGACGCCAGCGCTCGCGCCAAAGCGACCCGCTGCCGCATGCCGCCGGACAGCTCGTGCGGACGCTTGTCGCCGAGTCCTGCCAGCCTGACGAGTTCCAGCAATTCTGCTGCCTTCGCACGACGCGCAGCCTTCGGTACGCCGGCCAGCCGCAGCGGCAGCTCGACATTGCCGGCCGCTGTCAGCCACGGCATCAGTGCGGGCTCCTGGAAGACGACCGCCGGGCGGGACGAGTTCAGCTCGATTCGCCCGGTGGTCGGCTGGTCCAGACCGGCCACCAGGTTCAGCAGCGTCGTCTTGCCGCACCCGGAGGCGCCGAGCAGGCAAACGAACTCGCCGGCCGCGACGTCGAGGTCGACACCCTCCAGGGCGACGACCGCGGTACGGCCGTGCCCGAACGCCTTACCGACCTGGTGAAACCGCACGGGTCGCACCCCAGGATCGGACTCGGTTTGATCGACCTCGATCGTCGCGGTCATGGTCAGCCTCCCGGCTCCTCGGCTACTTCGTGTCCAGACCGGCCGCGTCCACAGCCGGCTTCCCTGCCTTGGCGAGTACGTCGTTCAACGGGCCGAGGTCGGCGAATCCGGCGACGGCCGGGGCCTGTTTGGCGATGCCTGCGGCGACCTGGTCCTTGGCCAACTGCGGGAACGTCGACGCGATCGGGTCCGCGGTGATCTCGATGTTGGCGAACGCGCGGTCGATGACGGCCGGCTTCAGCGCCTTGCCGGTGAGCTCCTTCAGCTGCGCGTTCACCACGGTCTTCGCGGCCGCCTGGTCACTGGTGGAGAAGTCGATCGCCGCGACCAGGCCGGTCAGCAGCGCCCGCACCGACTCCGGGTGCTCCTGCAGGAACTGGGTCCGCACGATCAGCACGGTGGTCGGGAACCTGCCGTCCGGCCACAGGGTCTTCTCGTCCAGCAGCACCTTGGCGCCGGCGTCCAGGACCAGGCGCGACGACCAGGGCTCGGGCAGCCAGGCCGCATCCACGTCACCCTTCTTGAAGGCGTCGAGCGTCTGCGCGTTCTCCAGGTTGGTGACCTTGACCTTGCCGGTCAGGTTCTGCTCGGCCAGCCACTTCTTCAGCGACACGTCCTGGGTGTTGCCGAGCTGCGGCGTGACGACGGTCTTGCCGAGCAGATCCTCGGCCTTGGTGATCGTCGGCTTCACGACCAGCTTGGCGCCGCCGGAGGTCGTGCCGGCGATCAGCCGGACCGCCTCGCCGTTGGACTTCGCGTAGGCGTTGATCGCAGGGCCGGAGCCGATGAACGACGCGTCGAGCGAGCCGCCGAGCAGCGCGCCGACCGCTTCGGGGCCGGCGTTGAACTTGGTCGGCACCAGCTTGGTGCTCCCGAGCTCCTTGGTGAACAGGCCCTTGTCCAGGCCGACCAGCGCGGCGGCGTGGGTGACGTTCGGGAAGTAGCCGAGCCGCAGCTCGGTGGCCGGCCCCTTGTCCGTCGCGGCGGCGGGAGCGTCATTGCCCTCCGTGCGGGAGCAGCCGGCCGCGGCGGCGACCAGAGTCAGGACCGCGGCGGAGGCGGCGAGCAGGCGGGCAGGACGAAATCTGGGCATGCGTGAACACCTTCGGTGGTGCAGGCAGCCGTTCGAGCGGCCGCAGGCGGAAGTGTGAGGTGACCGACTGGGTCAGACGGTTTCGAGTTCGCGTTCGCGTTCGCGCTCGGCGCGGACGTCGGCGCGGCGGCCGGTGGTGAGCACGCTGTAGGCGACGACTGCGGCCCAGCCGGCGATCAGGACGCCGTACGCGAGGTAGCGGGTGTTCTCGGCGACGCCGATGCCCTTGAGCAGCGTGCGGGCGTTGGTCAGGACCAGCACCAGGGCGACACCGACACCGAGCCAGCGAGTCGCCAGCCGGGACACCAGCCAAGCGGCCAGCGGTGCGGCGAGGACACCACCGATCAGCAGCGCGGCGACGATGCCGAGCGGCAGGTTCTCCTTGCCGAGCCCGATCAGGAAGCCGACGCTGGCGGCGACCGAGACGATGAACTCGGCCGCGCTCACGGAGCCGACCGTGCGGCGCGGCTCCAGCTTGCCGCTGCTCAGCAGCGTCGAGGTCGCGACCGGCCCCCAGCCGCCGCCACCGGTGGCGTCGATGAACCCGGCCACCAGGCCCAGCGGGCCGAGGAACTTACCGGCCGGCCGGCCCTCGAGCACGGCCCGCACCTTGCCGGTGGCGAACCGGACCAGGAGGTAGACGCCGAGCAGGAGCAGCAGTGCGGCGACCCACAGCGAGGCCGACTCGGTCGACAGGCTGGACAGGAAGGTCGCGCCGGCGAACGCGCCGACACCACCGGGCACACCGATCAGCGCGACCACGCGCCAGTCGACGTTGCCGAACCGCCAGTGCGAGACACCGGAGGCCAGCGTGGTGCCGACTTCGGCAAGGTGGACGGAGGCGGAAGCGACGGCAGGCGTGATGCCGGTGATCAGCAGGGCCGTGGTGGCGGTGACGCCGTAGGCCATGCCGAGCGTGCCGTCGACGAGCTGGGCAACGGAACCGAGCAGGGCGATCAGGATGAGACGACGCACGGGACTGTTCCTTCGGGCGAGGACTGGGTGGACGGGACCGAGTTGGTGCGCCGAAGGTCAACAGCAAGCGGAGTTCACGCGGAGCAGGTCGACATGCCGGCGCCGCGTCAGGGCGTCGCCGGGTGCGTTCGTGGTGACCTGCATGCCTCCATGAAAGCGGACAAAGTCGAGCAAGATGCTCAGGTTTCACGATCCGAGACAAGAATTCTCTCTGTGAGACAGTCGTCCGGTTCTGGTCAGGATGTTGAAAGCGCGCCGGGCACCTGCCTACGGTCCTCGGGGTATCGACGAGCCTGAGGAGCCGCCTGATGCACGAGCTGCCGGACGGATGGACACCTGGTGGTCCGTTGAGTGCTGGAACGCTCAAGACCGAGTACGCCGTTCGCCCGCTGGGGACCGATGTCCGGCGGCCACGGTTCGGGTGGATCGCGACCGCTCCCGGGTACGGCGCGACCCAGTCGGCGTACCAGGTCATGGTCGGATCCGAGCCCGGGCTCGGCGACGTCTGGGACTCCGGCAAGCAGCCGTCGTCCCGGAGCTTCGGCATCGAGTACGACGGCTCGCCGCTGACACCTCGCACTCGGTATCACTGGACCGTGCGCCTCTGGGACTCCCAGGACCGCGAGGGCGACTGGGCCGAGCCCGAGTGGTTCGAGACCGCGCTCCTCGACGAGGGATTCGGCGCCGCGCGCTGGATCGGCGGCGCCAACCTGCTCCGCAAGTCGTTCACCGCCGACGGCACGGTGACGCGAGCCCGGCTGTACGCGAGCGGCCTCGGGTATGCGGACCTGCGACTCAACGGCCGGCCGGTGAGCGACGCCGTACTCGATCCCGGCTTCACCAACTACGACCACACCGTCCTCTACGTCACCCACGACGTCACCGAACTGGTCCAGTCCGGCGACAACATGGTCGGCGCCGAGCTCGGCCGTGGATTCTTCGGCCTGAGCACACCCAACGCCTGGCGCTGGCACCAGACGCCCTGGACGGCCGAGCCGCAACTCCTCGCCCGTCTGGTGATCGAGTACGACGACGGCCGCAGCGTCGAGGTCGTGTCGGACGAGTCCTGGCACGTCACCGCCGGTCCGACCATCTCCGACGACCTCTACACCGGCGAGACGTACGACGCCCGTCGCGCCCTCCCCGGCTGGGACACCGCAGCCTTCGACGCCTCCACCTGGGCAGCGGCCGCTGTGGTCGACGCACCGAAGGGCAAGCTCGTCGCCCAGGCCCACGAGCCGATCCGGGTGATCGAGACGGTCGAGCCGATGGACGTCACCGAGGTCCGGCCCGGGGTGTGGATCGCCGACTTCGGGCGAACCACGGCCGGATGGACCAAGCTGGCCGTGACCGCCGAGGCCGGCACCGTGATCACCCTGACCCATGGCGAGACGGTTGCCGATGGCAACGTGGTGGCCGTCAACGTGCACGTCGAGAGCGACCGGATCCAGCGCGACGAGTACATCGCGGCCGGGAACGGTGTCGAGGAGTGGGAGCCGCGGTTCTCCTACAAGGGCTTCCGCTACGTCCAGATCGAGGGCGTGTCCGAACGACCCGACGTGCGGATGCGGGAGGTGCACTCCGACGTGCGGACGGTGACCCGGTTCACCTCGGCACAGGCGTCGTACGAGCAGTTCGACCGGGCGATGCGGCGGACGATCCTGAATAACCTGCACGGCATCCCGACCGACACGCCGTTCATGGAGAAGAACGGGTGGACCGGTGACGCGCAGGTGGGCGGGCCGACGATGCTCGCGTCCCTCGACCTGGCAAGGTTCTTCACCAAGTGGCTGGGCGACATCCGCGACAGCCAGGCCGAGTCCGGCCAGTTGCCGGTGATCGTCCCGTCCAGCGGCTGGGGTTTCACCGACCTCTCCCCCGCGACCGAGTGGCCGACGGTCTACCCGTTCCTGCTCCGCGAGCTCTACCGCTCGTACGGCGACGAGCGCCTGCTGCGTGAGCACTGGGACTCGCTCACCCGCTACCTGTCCTGGGAGATCGACCGGGTCGAGGACGGCCTGTCCGTCAGCGTCCTCGGCGACTGGCTCCCACCCGGCTTCGGCAGCGGCCCGGCCCCGGAGGACCGGCGGCTCACGGGTACGGCGTACCTCTACCGGGCGGTGATCGCGGCCGCGGAGATCGGCGACCTGATCGGCAGGCCGCACGACTACCGGAAGGCTGCGACCGACCTGCAGGACGGGCTCAACCGCGCGTTCCTGGATCGCGAGGCGGCGGTCTACAAGTCGGGTGAGGACCCGGACTACCGGCAGACGTCCAACGCGGTGCCGCTGGCGTTCGGCATCGTGCCTGAGGACCTGGCCGAGCGAGTCGCGGCCAACCTCGCCGCGGACGTCGAGGCGCGTGGCTTCCACCTCAACACCGGCTGCCTCGGTGTCGGCGTCCTGCTGCCGGTGCTGACGGCGTACGGGTACGCCGATGCGGCGACGAAGGTCGCGTTGCAGCGGACGTACCCGAGCTGGGGTTACTGGTTCGATCTGGGCGCGGACACGATGTGGGAGAAGTGGGAGGAGGACTCGCGGTCGCGGAACCACTACTTCCAGGGCACGGTCGTGCAGTGGGTGTACGAGAACGTCGCCGGCCTGCGCAACCTCGACGCGGGCTGGGAGCGGATCCTGGTCCGGCCGGACGCGCGCGACCAGGTCGGCTCGGCGGCGATCCGCACCGAGACGATCCGCGGCCGGGTCTCGGTGGCGTGGAAGCAGGTCAGCCGGGTGCTGTCGCTGGATGTGCAGGTCCCGGTGGGTACGACGGCCGAGGTCCATGTACCGTCCGCGGCGGCTTCGGACGTCAGCGCCGTACCGGCTCCGTTCGTGGGTGAGCCGTCGTACGCGGACGGCTACACCGTCTACACGGTGCCGGCCGGGCTGTGGACGTTCACGAGCCGGTCGGCGTGACCTTGGTGTAGAGCAGGTCCCGGCACACGCGGCCCTCGGTCTGGGCGCGCGCCTCGAACTTCGTGATCGGGCGCCACTCGGGTCGCGGGGCCCACCCGTCGTACTGGTTGTGCAGCAGCGGCTCCGCGTCGCACACCTCGCGCATGCGGTCCGCGTAGTCCGTCCAGTCCGTTGCCAGGTGCAACGTTCCGCCGGACTGCAGGCGGGACGCGACCAGCCCGACGAACGGCGGGGTGACCAGGCGGCGCTTGTGGTGCCGCTTCTTCGGCCACGGGTCCGGGAAGTAGATCCGTACGCCGGCCAGCACGCCAGGCTCGACGTGGTCGCGGAGGAAGTCCAGCGCGTCACCCTGCAGCAGCCGGACGTTGTCGAGGTCGTACTTCTCCACCCACAGCATCAGCTGGCCCAGGCCGGCCGGGTACACCTCGGCGGCCAGATGGTTCACCTCCGGCGCCGCCACCGCGAGCTGCGCGGTCGCGTCACCCATCCCGGAGCCGATCTCGAGCACGGTAGGCGCTTCCCGCCCGAACCACTCGTCCAGATCGAGCGGCCCCGGCGGCAGGTCCTCGAGCTTGCGGCCCAGCGACGGCCAGTGCGTCTCCCAGACACGCTGCTGCCCAACCGTCATCCGGACGCTACGCCGGACGTGGCTGAAAACCCCCGCCTGCCTGACCTGATCCACCGCTTCCACCAGCAGAAGTCTATTAGTCGTCCCAGAACAAGTGGGCAACGGTGTTGTGGGCCCGGCGGGTGATGCGCAGGTAGTCGTCGGAGAAGCGGCTGGTCTCGCCGGGCGGGTAGCCGCAGATCTGGGCGACCGCGGCGAGGTCGCGGGGATCGCGGGGCAGCGAGTCGCCGGGGCGGGCGCGGACGAGCATGATCGCGTTCCGGATCCGGGTCGCCATTTCCCACGCGATCCGCAGGGTCTCGGCGTCGGTCGCCTGGAACAGGCCGGCCTCGACTGCGGTCCGCAGTGCGCCGAGGGTGCGCGTCGTACGCAGAGCGGGGACGTTGTGGGCCTCGCGCAGCTGCAACAGCTGGACGGTCCACTCGATGTCGGCCAGACCGCCGCGGCCGAGCTTGGTGTGCGTGCTCCGATCGGCACCCCGCGGCAGGCGTTCAGCGTCCACGCGCGCCTTGATCCGGCGGATCTCGAGTACGTCGCGCTCGCTGACACCGTCCTCCGGGTAGCGCAGCGGGTCGATCAGCGCACGGAACGACTCACACAGGTCGGCGTCTCCACAGAGCGGGTCGGCTCGCAGCAACGCCTGCGCCTCCCACACCGCCGACCAGCGCGCGTAGTACGACGCGTACGACGCCAACGTCCGGACCAACGGTCCCTGCCGACCCTCCGGCCGCAGATCCGCGTCGACCTGAACGGCCGGATCGGCACCGGGCAGAGCCAGCAACCGCCGCAACTCGGTGGCGGTCTGGGTGGCGAAATCGGTCGCGGCCTTCTCGTCGGCACCCGGCACCGGATCGTGGACGAACATCACGTCCGCATCGCTGCCGTAGCTGAGCTCATGCCCGCCGAAGCGCCCCATCGCGACGATCGACATCCGGGTCGGCTCGGGCTCCCCCTTCGCGATCGCCCGCCGGGCCACGTCGAGCGCAGTGGTCAGCGTCCCGACCGAGATCGTGGTCAGCGCCTCACCGGCAGTCTCGACGTCGAGCAGCCCGGACAGATCGGCCGCGGCGACCCGGAACAGCTCACGCCGCCGGACCGCACGAATCGCAGCCACGGCCGCCTCGGGCTGGTCCTGGCGGCCCGCGGCCGCGGACATCTCGGACAGGAGACTGTCCTGTGACCGCGGGACGAGCTCCCGCTCGTCGGCGAGCATCGCGGTCGCTTCGGGTGCCCGCTGCAACAGGTCGACGGCGAACCGGCCGCTCGCGAGCAGGTGGGCGAGCCGCTCGGCGGACGCGCCCTCGTCACGCAACTGGCGCAGGTACCACGGCGTCGACCCGAGCGTGTCCGAGATGGTCCGGAACGCGAGCAGTCCGGCGTCCGGATCCGGCGACTCGGCGAACCAGCCGAGCATCGCCGGCAGCAACGCCTTCTGGATCGACGACCGGCGGGACACTCCTTCGGACAGCGCCTCGATGTGCCGCAGCGCCGACGACGGATCGGCGTACCCGAGCGCGGTCAGCCGCTGCTTGGCCGCCTCCGGCGTCAGCCGCACCTCGCCGCCGGGGATCCGCGCGACGGCCGCGAGCAGTGGCCGGTAGAACAGCTTCTCGTGCAGGCGCCGAACCTCCAGCGCATGCTTCTTCCAGGCCGCGGTCAGGTCCTTGACCGGGTTCTTCGTGAAGCCGAGCGACCGCCCGAGCCTGCGCAGGTCGGCTTCGTCATCCGGGACCTGATGGGTACGGCGAAGCCGGTACAGCTGGATGCGGTGCTCCATCGACCGCAGGAAGCGGTAGGCATCCGCGAGTACGGCACCGTCGGTGCGACCGACGTACCCGTGCGTGGTGAGCTGCTCGAGCGCGACGAGCGTCGTACCGCTGTGGACCGACTCGTCGCTGCGGCCGTGCACGAGTTGCAGCAGCTGTACGGCGAACTCCACGTCCCGCAGACCGCCAGGCCCGAGCTTGAGTTGGCGATCGACGTCGGCGGCCGGAATGTGGTCGATCACGCGCCGCCGCATCGCCTGCACGTCGTCGACGAACCCCTGCCGATCCGCCGCCGACCACACCAGCTCGGCTGTCTTCTCGGCGTACCGCTGACCGAGCTCCGCGTCACCCGCGACTGGGCGGGCCTTGAGGAGGGCCTGGAACTCCCACGTCTTGGCCCAGCGCTGGTAGTACGCGAGGTGGCTCTCGAGGGTACGGACGAGCGGGCCGGACTTGCCCTCCGGACGCAAGGCCGCGTCGACCGGCCAGAGGGTGCCCTCGGCGGTGTGCGCCGAGCAGATCCGCATCGTGGCGGCAGCGAGCTGGGTCGCGGTCTTGAGCGCTGGCGCTTCGGGCTCACCGTCGTGCGGCTCGGCGACGAACAGGACGTCGACGTCGCTGACGTAGTTCAGCTCGCGGCCGCCGCACTTGCCCATGGCAATGATCGCCAGCCGGCACTCGGCGGCGGCCGGGTGCGCGGCGAAGTACTCGTTGCGCGCGATGTGCAGCGCGGTCTCCAGCGCTCCCCCGGCGAGATCGGCCAGTACGGCGGCCACCTCGTCGACGAGCAGCCCTTCGGCGAGATCCCGCGCGGCGAGCCGCAGCAGCAGCCGGCGGTATTCGACCCGCAGCGCGTCGACCGGGTTCGGTGCGTCGACCGCGCTGGCGAGCTTGGCCCGGACGTCCTCGGCCGACGGACGTACGCCGGCCAGCGCCGGGTCGGCCAGGTCGTACCAGTGCCGTGGGTGCACGCCGAGGTGCCGGCCGAGCGCCTCACTCGCACCGAGCACGAAGACGAGCCGGCGACGGAAGTCGTCGTCCATCTCCAACGTGCGGGCGAACGCGGCGACGTCGTACTTGTTGCGGTGCAGTGCCTCGGCCAGTCCGAGCAACCCGTGCAGCGCGAGATCGGGGTCGGCGGACTCGGACAGCGAGGTGATCAGCGGCTCGGTCGCCGTCGGGCTGTGCGACTCCAGCTGGTCCAACTGCTCCAGCATCAACCCGGCCCGCTGCGGATCCGCAAACCCCAGCCGAACGAGCCGGCCTTCCCACGAGCCCCTGCGCGCCTCAGCCACCCCCGCAGGCTATCCAAGCCCCCGATGTCCCGGTCTGCGGGCTCGGTCCTGTCTGCTGATCCCGCGCCGTAGCGAGAAGGTGCTCGGTGCGGCGAGGTGCCGTGCCGAGTGCCGCGCAGTAGGCGGGGGATCAGCAGACAGGGCCTAGGTGCGACACTCAAGATCTCGGACAGATCGCGAGGAGATTGCGATGAATACTCGGCGTCGTGTAGCGAATTCGCTCAGTAGTCGGCATGATGGCTGTCCATGGTCATGATGACGGGGTCGCTCGCTGTTCGGGGCACGGTGGTCTGGTTGACGCCCCAGCAGGGCGGGCGAGTGTCGGGTCCGCCTGAGCCGGACTACGACTACGACTACACAGCCACCGCCTACCTCCCACCACGGACGGCGGACGACGGCCAGGCCGGGGTCGCGTTACGCGAGTTCGTCCCCGGTGCCTGGCGCACCGCGGCCGAGGGGATTCTCGTGCCGGCCAAGGGCAATCGCGCCCAGCAGGTGATCCCCGGATGCCTGGTGGTGATCACCGAAGGCACCCGCCCGGTCGGCCTGCTCACGGTCGAGGAGGTGCACGCTCTCGCGCCCGACGGCTCGCCGATCCTCCCGGCTCCGGTCTCGGTCCTCGCGGACTTCACCGTCCCCACGCCGCCGCCCCCGATCGACCCGCCGTACCGACACTCGACCGCGGCCGCACGCTGGACCTCGAAGCACGCCTCCGAGGACCAACTCGTCGATCTCTGAACACACTCTGTCATACTCTGCCTACTCAGTGTTACATTATGCGTCGCTGGAAGCGGGTTGTCGCAGTCCTGCTGGTCGCCGCCGTCGCCCTGATCCTGGAGGGCTGGGCCGCGAGCGCCCATGCCGCGCCGGCGTTGTTCAAGAAGTGCACCTACACCCGTACGCCGGACGGCACCGTCCGGCCGCCGTACTCCCTGGCTCCACTGGTCGGCGTCGTCAAGGTCACCGTGGAGACGAACCGCGGCACGCTGGTCCTGCAGCTTGACCGGCGTGACGCCCCCTGCGCCGTCCACAGCTTCACCCACCTGGCGCTGACCCGCTTCTACAACCAGACCCCGTGCCCACGCCCCACCCAGGCGATCCTCGAGTGCGACGCGCGCCGGCCTGGCTACACGTTCAGCCCTTCGAGCTGACCGGCAGGGAGTCCTACACCCGCGGCGTAATTGCCCTAAGCAACGACACCGGAAACAGCAGCACTTTCTACTTCGTCCTCAAGGCGACCACCCTCCCAACCCCCGCCACGATCATCGGCACCGTAACTACCGGCATGCAGGACGTAACTTCCCCACAACCTGTGCAGATCCTCAGCGTCCTAGTGGGCTAGGCAAGCAGGCCGGTCGGGCACAGCCAAGCCCCGGTTCCTCACCCGCACCTCCGCCCACCCCGCTCCCAGCCCAAGCCTGTCCACCGCGACAGCTCCGCCGACGCGAGGGACGCGGCGACCCGCCGATGAAAGGAATGTGACAGCCCGCCGACGGAAAGGACGCGACCCTCCCGCCGACGGAAGGAATGCGACGGTCGCGCCGATGGCTGCGACGCGGTCGCTCCTCGACGGAAGGAATGCGACGGTCGCGCCGACCGAAGGGACGCGACGGTCGCGCCGATGGCTGCGACGCGGTCGCTCCTCGACGGAAGCGACGCGACGGTCCCGCCGCTGGAAGGGATATCCATCCGACATGAGGGTTCTCCCCTGGTACACGAGAGGAGAACCTCCAAGTCAGGCGGATAACCACTCAAGCGATGCGCAAGAGCTGCCGGGTGCCGCCGGCTGGGTTTGGTGATGCAGACGGACAGTGGGCCTTGTCGGCAGCCGGTGGGTGTCCTCCCAGGGTGACTGTTCAGATGGGCGAGCTGGATCGGGGGCTTGGACAGGTACTGGTGGGCTGGCACCTGGTATTTCCTGTCCGCGCCAACCAGAAGCTGTCCTCGGCCCCGAGCCGCAGCGGATCAACGCCGATTGCCTGAACGCTGTCCGACAGCACGCGGAGCGCGGGCGACAGACCCGCAACCATCGCGGCAGCCTGTGGGCGATAGCCGAACGTGCGTGGGCCCACAGACCGAAGGCGGGTGGGAGTGCGCAGCACGCGTGGGTCAGCCACATCCGCCACCACCACCGTCCGCCCACCGACGGGCACCGACCCGGCTACCACCCGCGCGATAAGCGCACACCGCGGGCGCCAGCCGGAGGCCCGGCGACAGCCCGGAGGCCCGGCGACAGCCCGGAGGCCCGGCGGCAGCCCGGTGGTCCGGCGGCAGCTGGGAGCTGCTGGCGACAAGCCAGCACACCGCCGGCGACAGCCCGGCAACTGCCGGCGGCAGCCCGGCAAGAAGTGCACCGGCGATAAGCCCGGGGGGTGGGTGGGAGCGCGCCTAGCGGCCGCGAGGAGGAGCGGGGCGACGAGGAACGCTGTGTAGCGCGCGTGGGCTGGGCCTACAGGACCGGCAGGAGTTTGTTGAGTTCGAAAGGCGTTACCTGGCGGCGGTAGTCCTGCCACTCGGCGCGCTTGTTGCGGAGGAAGAAGTCGAAGACGTGTTCGCCGAGGGTTTCCGCGACGAGCTCGCTGTCCTCCATTGCGCTGATCGCCTCGGCCAGGCTGCTGGGTAGCGGCTTGATTCCGAGGGCCTTGCGTTCGCGGGACGTCAGCGACCACACGTCGTCCTCGACCTCACGCGGCAGCTCGTACCCTTCCTCGATCCCCTTCAGCCCCGCCGCCAGCATCAGCGCGAAAGCAAGATAAGGGTTCGTCGCCGAGTCCAACGACCGGAACTCGACGCGCGACGACTGCCCCTTGTGCGGCTTGTACATCGGGACCCGGACCAGCGCGGACCGGTTGTTGTGACCCCAGGAGATGAACGACGGCGCCTCGTCACCGACGGCGAGCCGCTTGTACGAGTTGACCCACTGGTTGGTGACCGCGGTGATCTCGGCCGCGTGGTGCAGCAGGCCGGCGATGAAGGCCCGGCCGGTCTTGGACAGCTGGTACTGCGCCCCGCCTTCGAAGAACGCGTTCCGGTCCCCCTCGAACAGGGACATGTGGGTGTGCATGCCGGACCCGGGCTGGTCGCTCAGCGGCTTGGGCATGAAGGACGCGTAGATGCCCTGGCTCAGCGCCACCTCCTTCACGACCACCCGGAAGGTCATGATGTTGTCGGCGGTGGTGAGGGCGTCGGCGTACCGCAGGTCGATCTCCTGCTGGCCGGGGCCGCCCTCGTGGTGGCTGAACTCGACCGAGATGCCCATCGACTCCAGCATCGTGATCGCCTCGCGGCGGAAGTCGTTGCCGATGCCTTGCGGGGTGTGGTCGAAGTACCCGGACTGGTCCACCGGCTCCAGCTTCGTGCCGGGCTCGCCGGTCAGCGACTTGAACAGGTAGAACTCGATCTCGGGGTGGGTGTAGAAGGTGAACCCGAGGTCGGCCGCCTTCGACAGCGTCCGCTTCAGCACGTACCGCGGGTCGGCGAAGGACGCGGAGCCGTCGGGCATGTTGATGTCGCAGAACATCCGCGCGGTGCCCATCGTCTCGCCGCGCCAGGGCAGGATCTGGAACGTCGACGGGTCCGGCTTGGCCAGCATGTCCGCCTCGGTGACGCGGGCGAAGCCCTCGATCGCGGAGCCGTCGAACCCGATGCCCTCGGCGAACGCGCCCTCGAGCTCGGCCGGCGCCACGGCCACGGACTTCAGGAACCCGAGCACGTCGGTGAACCAGAGCCGCACGAAGCGTACGTCGCGCTCCTCGAGCGCGCGCAGTACGAACTCCTGCTGCTTGTCCATCAGTCCACCTCTCGCCGGATACTTCAGGGCCCCTCACACAGTCTGCCCCGCGTCTGTTAAGCAGACGTTACGTGCTGGTGCGGACACTGCGCCGATCAGGGCCTACCGTTTCCCGGGTGCAGACAGTCTTTCGCGCCGCGCTGATCGTGGCCGCGATCCTCTGTGCCAGCGACCTGATCCTCGGTACGGCGCGGTTCGCCCAGTCGCTACGCGGCCGGCGGCCCGCCGAGCGGGACGTGCTGGGCCGGCGCTGGCTCCCGGTACCGGAGCTCGGATTCGGCATGTGCGCGTTCTGCTGCACCGGGCTGGTCACGCTCGGGCTGACCCACCACGAGGCCGACGACCTGCCGACGAAGCAGATCCTGCTCGCCGCACTGGTCTTCGGGTACGCCGGCGCCGTGCTGTCCCGCGTGGTCCGGACACCCGGCCCGGGCGGCCGCCGGTTCCGGCTACGCGCCGGCCTGCTCCTTGGCCTGCCGGCCCTCTTCGGCCTGGTCTTCGGCCTCTCCGGCGTCGCGGTCTGACGCCTGCCCGGTCTCGGCGTCCAGCGCCTCTCCGGCGTCGCCGTCTGACGCATTCCGGTCCCACCGCCGCCGGAACCAGGGCACGATCCGCTCCATCGGCGCGAACGCCAGCCAGCAGACCACGGTCGGCAGGAAGTGGATCAGCAGGATCGCCGTGTTCGCTGCGTGGAACCCGAGGAAGAACAGCACCCCGAGCAGTTGCCACCGCCCCTTCAGCCACAGGATCACCGGCGACAGGAGCTCCGCGATGATCCCGACCCACTGCATCACGTGCAGCATCCACGGGTGGTGCAGCAACCACTCTCCGACCGGGTGCGGCCGCCGTACGATCGCCCACGTCAGTACGGCGCTGCCCGGCCACGTCAGCGCCCACCCGGCACTGCGCAGCTTCGCCACGGCGGACAGGAAGTACGTCGCGATCACGCAGATCTGGACGCACCGGACCGCCCACCCGGCCGCCTCCGACCGGGTCTGGTCGCCGTACGACGCCTTACCCACCGTCGGCAGCACCCAGAGCGCGATCACCAGGGCGAGGTGGTCGTGGTCGACCTTCCCGTCGCTCATCCCGATCAGCACCCACCAGGTGAACGCCGGCGCGACGATCCAGCCGGAGATCCGGGGCAACCGGTTCGACGCGCCGATCAGGCAGAACACGATCAGGACGACGTACAGGATCGTGGTGTTGGTGACCGACGGCCTGGGCAGCTCGAAGATCCGGGCCAGCAGCAACGGCTGGTACAGGCCCGGGTGCTCGCCCTTGAGCCTGGTGTCACGGACGAACGCGTGCATGTCGAGGATGACGAACAGGTACAGGACGGTCCGCAACCAGGCGATCCGCCCCAGCGCGATCGCAGGCGTGAACCAGTTGAGCGCCCTCATCGCCGTACCTCCCAGGTCGCCAGCACCTCGGATTTCGGCGGGCCCTCGACCCGGCCCTTGACCAGTTGGGTGGTGTCCCGGATCAGCTCGAGCTTCACGTACTTCGGCTCGTCCGGGTGCTTGCGCGCCCACCCGTCCGCGACCTGTTGGAGCAGCGACGGGTCCTTCACGATCTCCCCGGTCCGCGCCTCGATCTCGGCCCGGGCCACGCCGGCGCCCTCGATGTTGAGCGGTACGTCGACCGTCGTGCCGGCGTCGGTCCGGGCACTGATCCGGGTGTAGGTGATCGACGCGTCGTCGGGCACGGACATCGCGTACTGCGACATCGGCCCGAACGGCCACGCGTCATCCGTCGCCCGGACCGATCCGTTGATCAGCAATCCGATCCCGACCACGGCCACGAGCACTCGCAGCCCCTTGCCGACCCGTCCCAGCCGGACGTCCCCTGCCGGCTCCTGCCCACTCGTCACGCCCGCCATTACACACCACTCCCGACCGCCCGCCGCGGTTTCACCGACTCCCATGTAGGGAATTTTCTACAACATGACCGCCCCAGAAAGTTTCCAACGTGCCCGGACGTCCCGGCGCACCCTCCTCCGCGGAGCCGCCGCCGGAGGCGTGCTGCTCGGTGGCGTCGCCCTCCCGACGACCGCAGCCCACGCGGCGCCCGCGCCGCGCTGCTACACCCGCACCGAGTGGTCCGCCCGGCCACCCCGGTCCGCCACCCAGGTGATCGGCAAGCCCGACCACATCGTCATCCACCACACCGCCAGCGCGAACGTCACCGACTACTCGCTCGCGGCGGCGTACCGGGTGCAGCACTGGATCCAGGACCTGCACATGGACGACAACGGCTGGATCGACATCGGCAACCAGCTCACGATCAGCCGCGGCGGCTACCTGATGGAGGGCCGCAGCAAGTCGTTGTCGTCGATCAACAACGGCCAGAACGTCCTCGGCGCCCAGACCGCCAACCACAACAGCCACACCATCGGCATCGAGCACGAGGGTCTCTACACGAGCGTCGACGTACCGGTCGCGCTGTTCGACATGTCCGTGCTGACGTGTGCCTGGCTGTGCACGAAGTACAGCCTCGACCCGCACGCGGCGATCGTCGGCCACCGCGACTACAACGCAACCCAATGCCCCGGCAACGTCTTCTACGCCCGGCTGCCGGAGCTGCGCGACCGCGTGGCCGCGGTCCTGGACGGCTGATAGGTGAACCGCCGGATGAGGATCTCGAACGGTCCGCGATAGCCGGACTGCCGCATCCGCACGGCCAGCAGAACGGTCGCCAGCCAGGTCGCGATCGCGAGCAGCGCCGTCGTGGCCGTGCTGAGCGTCCGGGACAGATCGAGCAAGTACGGCGTGAACACGACAGCCCAGACCACGGACTGGGCCAGGTAGCACGTCAGTGAACGTTGCCCGACCGCCGCGATCGCCAGGGTGAATCGGCCCTGGCGATCGCCCAACCGCAGCGCGATCAGGACGATCAAGGCGGCGTACCCGAACCCACCCAGTACGCCGGACGTGTCGTGCAACGGCCCGACGATCGAGAGGGTGTCGTCACTCGGCCGGGCGTTCGAGGATGCGCCGACGGCCGGCCCACAGGCCGATCAGGAACGGCGCGATGAACCCGATCGGGCCGAGCAGCGCGATGAACGGCTGTACGACGATCCGCTCGGCGAACTGGTCGAGCAGGTTCACCGGCAGCATCGACCCGTCGGCAGCGTCGGTCGCGGTCGAGAGAGAGTCGTCACTCGGCAGCGACGAGATCACCAGCACTGACGCGGCGACGATGAACAGCCAGCGGTCCTTCCAGCGCAGCGCCCAGACACCGAGGAAGAGGAGTACGCCGTACGCCGCGAGGATGTCGCCGACGTACAGCAGCATCGCGTGCAGGAAGCCGAGTACGACGAGCACCAGGCTGCGCCGCCGGAGCAGCTTGCGGATCGGCTTCCACTCCTTGCCTGCCTCCCGCTGCCGGCGGACGATCTGCGCGACGCCGTACCCGAACAGCAGGCCGAACATCGGGAACGCCCGGCCGTCGACCACAGTCGAGATCAGGAACGCCACCACTCGGTCCACGGCCGAGCCGTCGGTCGGGAAGCCGCCGAAGATCGAGCCACCGTGGACGAAGTAGTGCGAGTTCGCCAGCGCGATGAACAGCAGCATGAAGCCGCGAGCGAGATCCGGACCCAGCGCCCGCTCGCTCAACCCCGTCGGCCCACCCTGAGATGTCATGTCTCTCAGTGAATCGGCCGCCGAGACCCCTCACATCCACCCAAAGTCAGCGACGGGTGGAACCTTCGTCGCTACTGTCGTCGGCATGAGCCGCGACTGGTGGGACCTCCCGTTCGGGACTAGTGCCTGGTTCGGTGCGACGTCGCAGAGCGCCGGCGCCGCCTTGGTCGGCCGAATCCACGAGCTGACCGGCGGGCTGCCGGACGTGAACCTGCGGGACCGCGGGGTGCAGGTGCGGTTCCGGGATCCGGTGGAGGACGCAACGACTTCGGCGATCTCGGTGGCGGCTCAGGAACTCGGCCTCGTTGCCGACCCGAGCGGCCTCCAGGCGCTTCAGGTGCGGGTGGATGCTCAGGACGATGCGGTGGTGCCTTTCTGGCGCGCCGTACTCGGGTACGAAGCGCGCGACGCCGACGGTCTCGTGGATCCGCTGCGGCGGGATCCGGGCTTCGTTTTCGGACGGCTGGACGAAGCGCGGCCGCTGCGCAACCGGGTGCACGTCGACGTCGTCCGGCCGTGGACGCTCGCGGGCGCGAGGGAGACGGCGGACGCGGCCGGCGGGCGGGAAGCGTTCGCCGGCGACTACTACAGCACTGTTGCTGATGCGGAAGGCAACGAGGTCGACATCGTCGGCGGCGAGGACTTCGACGACGCCGCCGACTGGCGGCTGCTGTTCGGTGGGATGACCTTCTACCCGACCACGTCGCCCGCGCAGACCATCGACCTGGTCACCGCCGTCGCCGGTCTGGTGGACGAGTCGGGGATGCCGCTCATGGTCGATGTACGACCGGACGGCGTCGCACTCGACACCGGCAAGGACCTGTGGGAGGACGACCGGTTCGCCGACCTGGCCCGCCGTACTCAGGCTGCCGCGCACGACCTCGGCCTCAGCGCGGAGCCGAGCCGGTTGCGGTTCGTGCAGTTCGGCATCGACGCGGTCGACGTTCCGACGGTCCGGGCGTTCTGGCAGCACGTGCTCGGGTACGACGCCGACACTCGCGCGCACGTCTCCGACATCTACGACCCGCGTTGGCTCAATCCACCGCTGTTCTTCCAGCAGATGGACGCGGCCGACGAGGCTCGGCGCCGGCAACGCAACCGCATCTGCTTCGAGCTCGTCGTCCCTTCGGACGGGCTCGACGAGCGCCTCGAGGCGGTTGCCGCCATCGGCGGGCGAGTCGTGCAGCAGGCCGCCGGCCGGTCGACGGTGGCCGATTCGGAGAACAACGAGCTAGACCTCGTCGCGGCCCGGGTTTGAGCGCGAGTTCGAGCTCGGGTTTGATCAAGGAGCACATCGGGCGTGGGTTCGAGCCAACGAACCAGTAATGTGCTCCCGTGCCTCAGCTTCGGGTAGCCCTCGCTCAACTCAATGTGACCGTCGGTGACATCGACGGAAACGCCGAGAAGATCGTCGCGTGGACCCGTAACGCCGTCGAGCGCGGCGCCCATGTCGTGGCCTTCCCGGAGCTGGCGCTGACCGGCTACCCGGTCGAGGACCTGGCCCTGCGGGCGTCGTTCGTAGACGCATCTCAGGCCCGCATCCACGACCTCGCCACCCGGCTCGCCGACGAGGGCCTCGGCGACATCGTCGTGGTCTGCGGCTACCTCGACCGCGCCACCGGTACGGCGATGGGCATCGACCGGCTCGGCCGGCCGAAGGGCTCCCCCACCAACTGCGCCGCCGTGCTCCACCAGGGCCGCGTCGTCACCAGCGCCGTCAAGCACCACCTGCCGAACTACGGCGTCTTCGACGAGTTCCGGCACTTCGTCCCCGGCAACACCCTCCAGGTGGTCCGGGTCCACGGGGTCGACGTCGCCATCGTCATCTGCGAGGACCTCTGGCAGGACGGCGGCCCGGTCGCGGTGACCAAGGCCGCCGGCGCCGGACTCCTGCTCGTTGTGAACAGCTCGCCGTACGAGGCCAACAAGGACGACGTCCGCGGTGCGCTCGTCCGCCGCCGGGCCCGCGAGGCCGGCTGCTCGCTCGCCTACGTCAACCTGGTCGGCGGCCAGGACGAGCTCGTGTTCGACGGCGACTCGTTGATCGTCGACTCCGAGGGCAAGGTGTTCGCCCGCGCTCCGCAGTTCGAGCAGGGCAGCATGGTCGTCGACCTCGACCTGCCCGCTCCGGCCGGGACGCCGTCCGGCACGCACGAGGGCATCGACATCGTCCACACCGTGCTCCACGACGAGCCGCTCGAGGCGTACGAGCCGATCCCCTCCGCCGTCGCGCCGCGGCTGGCCGACGAGGCCGAGATGTACGGCGCCATCGTCACCGGACTGCGCGACTACGTGCAGAAGAACGGCTTCAAGTCGGTCCTGCTCGGCCTGTCCGGCGGCATCGACTCGTCGCTGGTCGCCGCGATCGCGTGTGACGCGGTCGGGCCCGAGCACGTGTTCGGCATCTCCAACCCGAGTGTGTACTCCAGCGAGCACTCCCGCGACGACGCCGCCGAGCTCGCCGCGCGGACCGGCCTGAACTACCGGGTGATCCCGATCCAGCCGATGGTGCAGCCGTTCATCGACACCCTCGGGCTGACCGGCCTGGCCGAGGAGAACCTGCAGGCGCGGGTCCGGGCGGTGGTCTGGATGGGCCTGTCGAACGCCGACGGCCACCTGGTCCTTGCCTGTGGCAACAAGTCCGAGCTGTCCGTCGGCTACTCCACCATCTACGGCGACGCGGTCGGCGGGTACGCACCGCTCAAGGACGTTCCGAAGACGGTCGTCTGGCGGCTGGCGAAGTGGCGCAACGAGGACGCGAAGGCGCGCGGCCAGCAGCCGCCGATCCCGCAGAACTCGATCGTCAAGCCGCCGTCGGCCGAGCTCCGGCCCGGCCAGGTGGACACCGACTCGCTGCCGCCGTACGACCTCCTCGACGACATGCTGGACGACTACGTCGAGCAGGACCGCGGCAGCGCCGAGCTGGTCGCGGCCGGCTTCGAGACCGACCTGGTGTCCAAGGTGATCCAACTCGTCGACAAGGCGGAGTACAAGCGCCGGCAGTACCCGCCGGGCCCGAAGATCACCCGCAAGGCATTCGGCCGGGACCGCCGGCTGCCGATCACGAACACCTGGCGCGAGGACGCGCGCAAGGCCGCGCACGTGAAGTCCGACAACGCCGGACCTGAGGCGCCGGCGACCGGTGAGGAGGCACGGAAGGTGGCGGAGAGCACTGAGTGATTCCTGGCGGTACCGCCCGACCTCCGAAACCCCGTGGGGGACTCCTGTGGAGCCCACGGACCGCTCCGACCTGCCCGCGGACGATGTGAGCGATCGCTCAGCCGCAGCCGGTAGCGCTCACCCTCCGCAACGGTGGGACGATGAAGGCATGGTTGACAACTTCCTGTCGGCCGGTACCCAGGACGACGACGAACTGCCGTCGCCGTACGGGACCGGACCGAAGAACCGGACAACCGAGGAGCACCGCCGCTCGGACTACGGGGACGAAGCTTGGCGGGACCGGGGCAACGGCCTCGGTCTCGACCCGTCGCCGTCGTTGCCGAACGCGCCCAGGGCCTACGAACGCGGGCCGGTGCCCCAGCAGCCCTACGTGCCGAAGCCGCCGTACCTGCCGGGTCCCCCGCCGCCACCGGCCGGGCAACCCCAGCAGCAGCGCGGGTACGGCGAGCAGCCGCGACCACAGCAGCCTCCGTACGGCGAGCAGCCGCAGGGCCGGCCGTATGGGGAGCAGCAGTACTACGACACGGGCCGGGGCGAGCCGTCTCGCGGTGACGCGGGACGTGGCGACGTTGGTCGTGGCGACGTTGGTCGTGGTGAGCCTTCGCGTGGTGAGGCCGGTCGTGGTGAGGCCCTGCGTGGTGAGGCCCTGCCTGGTGAGCCAGGTCGTGGTGAAGCCCTGCGTGGTGAGCCAGGTCGTGGTGAAGCCCTCCGTGGTGAGGCCGGTCGTGGTGAGGCCCTGCGTGGGGAGCCCGGTCGTGGTGAGCCGTCGCGTGGTGACGTGGGTCGTGGTGAGCCTGGTCGTGGTGAGGAGTCGCCTTTCGGGCCGGCGTCTTACCAGGAGCAGAGCCCGTTCCGGCGGCAGCAACCGCAGCAGAACCCTGTCGGACCGCCGCCGCAGCAGGGGCGTCCGAGCCCATTCGGTCCGGGGAGCAACGGCGTACCGCCGAACCGGCAGGCACCCGGTGCACCGCAGCAACTGCCGCAGCGCCCGCCCGCTCCCCCGCAGGCCGGCAGCAACGGCGTGACCCCGCACCCGCCCGCGCCGCACAGCTCGAACGGGACGGCCAACGGCATCTGGAGCGGTCCCGCCCCGACGCCCGCCCAGAACGGTGGACCGCACAACAACGGCGTCACTCAGCAGCAACCGCCGAGCCAGGCGCCGACACCGCCGCCTGCTCCCGCGCAGCCCCAGAGCCAGCAACAGCAGGCGCCGGCGCAGGGACCCGCACCGACTCCGGCTCCGGCGAACCCGCAGCAGGGCAACAACTCGCTGGACGCCCCGACCATCACGGCGTACCTGCCGGAGATGGTGGAGGCCGCAAGGCAGTCCGACAACGGCTACCCGTCCGACCCGAGCGCGGAGTACGAGAGCAACACACCGATGAGTGAAGAACCCAAGCGAGTCGGCGCGCGACGGCGTGCGGACGTCCAGCAGGACGCCCCCAGCCAGGTGGCGAACGAGCACACCGGTTCCCACCGCGCCCGTCGGGCCCAAGCCGCGGCCGGCAACGCTCCGGCTGCCGCGCAGAACCCGGCAGAGGCTGCCGGCGCGCCTCAGACCCCAGCTGGTCCATCAGGCTCAGCCCCTTCGTCCGGCTCTGTTTCGTCATCCGGCTCCGTTCCGTCGTCCGGCTCCGTTTCGTCGTCCGGCTCGGCTCCGCTGTCAGGTGCCGGGCCGTTGACGGGTGCGGCGCCGGGGTCGGGTCCGGCCCCTGGGTCCGCTGAGGGCTCGGGTCAGAGCAAGCGGCCGCGCCGGTACCGCGTCCACCACCTCCGCGACATGAAGAACCGTGGCGAGAAGTGGGCGATGCTGACGGCGTACGACCAGTACACCGCCGAGATCTTCGACCACGCCGGCATCCCCGTCCTCCTGGTCGGCGACTCCGCCGCGAACAACGTCTTCGGCTACGAGACGACCCTGCGCGTCACCGTCGACGAACTCATCCCGCTCGCCCGCGCCGTCGCCGGTGCGGTCGACCGGGCCCTCGTCGTCGCCGACCTGCCGTTCGGCTCGTACCAGGCGTCCCCCGAGCAGGCCTTCCACACCGCCGTACGCTTCATGAAGGAAGCCGGCGTGCACGCGGTCAAGCTCGAAGGCGGCCGCACCGTCGTACCGATGGTCGAGAAACTGACCCAGTCCGGAATCCCGGTGATGGCGCACATCGGCTTCACGCCGCAAAGTGAGCACAGCATCGGCGGGTACCGGGTCCAGGGTCGCGGCGACCAGGCCGCCGGCCTCATCGACGACGCCATCGCCCTCGCCGAAGCCGGCGCGTTCTCCGTCGTCCTCGAGATGGTCCCCGGCGACGTCGCCGCCGAAATCACCAAACGAGTCACCATCCCCACCATCGGCATCGGCGCCGGCCGCGACACCGACGCCCAGGTCCTCGTCTGGCAAGACATGGCCGGCATGCGCTCCGGCACCATGCCCCGCTTCGTCAAGCAGTACGCCGACCTCCGCGGCATCCTCACCACCGCAGCCACCACCTACGCCGCCGAAGTAGCCTCCGGCACCTTCCCCACCGACGAACACACCTTCTAACTTCTACCCCCGCACTACCCAGCCCGTGGACGATCCCACGCGTGCTATGCAGCCGCTCCTACGTCGCGTCAGCTACGCGCGCTCCCACCCGCCCAGAACCTCCCCGCGGGCTGCCACCCGCGGTCTACGCGCTTATCACGCGTGATTGAGTGCCGGAGGTGGGCGTTGTCCGCCGAGGGGGCGGTGCCAGGCGGCTCGTGTGTAACCCGCGCATGGTGGATCGCCGGGTCGCTGGTTTCGGCCAAGTCAGGCGGCGTCGTCGCGAGTCGCGTTTTAGATGTGAATGCTCTGGGCCGAAACCCGGGGCGCGTACAGGTACTCGGGAGTCAGCACAGGGCATCTCGTGTCCACGCCAACCAGAGGGTGTACGAGGTTCCTGTTTCGGCAAGTCAGCAGAGTGCGATCCGGGTTGCGTAGCACCCGGAAGCTGCGACGGCAGCTGTCCGACGGACAACTCCAGCACGGCAATCAACCACGCGCGACGAGCGCGTAAACCGTGGGCGGCAGCCCGCACACAAGCCGGGCGGGCGGGAGCGCGCGGAGCAGACGCGACGCAGGAGGGGCTGCGCAGGGCGCGTGGGGTGTACCACGTGCGCTAGATCCAGGGCAGTGCTGACCGTTCCGTCCAGTACTCGTCGGGCTGTTGGACGAACTCGTCGAGTGGGCCGGCCGTCCGATAATCCAGGTTGCTCTCCAACTGTTCCGCCGTACTCGCGCCACTCAGCACAACGTCAGCCCACGCCTGCCCCACCGCAGCCCCCAGCGCGAGTGAATCCGGTGCAACCCCATGCTGCCGAGCAAACGCGTTGAATGGCGTCTCGCCCGCCTTGGCCGTCAACCGCCCGTTGGCAACCGCTTCCTTCACCACCACGAACCACCCCGCGTCATGAGCCTCCTGCAGCGCCGGCCCGACCGAAGTCTCCAACACGTTCCAAGTCGCCTGCACAGCAGTGAACGGCCCACCCAGCGCCAACGCCGCGCGCAACGCATCAGCCTGATGCGGCCCGCTCGTCGACAACCCGACCCGCACACCGTCATCCGCCAGAGCCCGCAACCGATCCAGCAGCTTCGCGTCACCCAGCGCGGGGCTGTCCGGCGTCAGGCTGTGGATCAGATAGAAATCCGGCGGCCCACCAAGCGCTTGAACGGTCTCCGGCCACTGCCGCTCGAAAGTCCCGAGCGAGTGATCTTTCACCTCATGCGTATCCGCGTCATGCCGCCAATCGGCGACGTACGTATAGCCCCACTTGGACCCGACAGTGAGTTGCTCACGTCGCTCAGGCGTCAGCCACTCGCCGAGGAAGATTTCGGCAAGACCGTACGAACGCGCAGCGTCGAAGTAGCGAACACCAGCCTGCCAAGCCTGCTCGAGCAGTTGATGTGTGCGCTCTCTCAGATCCTCCACCGCCCGCCCGGGCGGCAGATCCTCGTCGTGTCCGAGGTTGATGTACCCGGGTCGACCGAGTGCCGCCAGGCCCAGACCGATGCTCGCCGTCATGCATTCGATCCTAGGTGTCCCCGGCAACAACTGTGAGACGCGCCGCATCGGCCGACGCGGGATGCCCTTCCTCGTCTAGCGTTTTGTTGTGTGAGCGAATCTCGTCTGCCACCACCTGGCACCGTCGTACGGCGTACGACGGCCCGCGTCCTGCCGGTCCGACCGGACGGCAAGGTGTTGCTGCTGCACGGCTGGGATCCGCTGAAGCCGCAAGCGCCGTACTGGTTCACCATCGGCGGCGGCGTCGAAGCCGGTGAGACGGTTGTGCAGGCGGCGCGCCGGGAACTGCGCGAGGAGGTCGGCATTCAGCTGCCGATCGATGCGCTCGGCACACCGGTGGCGACGAACACGATCGAGTTCGAGTGGGGCGGGTGCCCGATCATCCAGCACCAGACGTTCTTCGCGGTGGCGGTGGACGGCGTCGACGTCACGTTCGCCAACCAGGAGCAGTTGGAGCTGGAGACGATCAGCGCGCACGGCTGGTGGTACGGCGACGATCTCGAGGCGACCGGTCAGGCCGCACACGTCACCATCCCCGGCATCCTCCGTCAGGCCGCCGACGCCATCACCCTCCGCCGAGCCTCCTGAAGCACGGACCGCCAGGCCATCACAACGACCGCCCGCCTGCGCTCCCACGCCTGACACCAGCTGCGGCCAGTGAATTGTGATGGCGTGGCGGTCCGCACTCAGCGGCTGCGGGCCTCCTTGAGGACCTTCTTCTTGATCTTCTTGTCGACGACGTAGTGCACCCGGTCGAGCCGCTCCGCGCAGCCGGCGTCAGCCAGCCGCTTGAGGACCACCGGGCACTTCTTGCACCTCGGCTTGTCCTTGCAGCACTTCTTCTTCGCGGTCATCGGCGGCACGCAGCGAGTGTAGGTGAGGCATACCTAACCGTCTAGCTGACCGGGCAGCCATCGTGTCGCACGTCACTGCGCCCGTCCGGTCAGGCTCGCAGTTGTGCGCTGAGTAGTTCGCGGGCCTCGACAAGGGACGGTCCGTACCAGGTGAGGTGCCGCCCGGACACACACTTCGCCGGTCGCGTGAATGCCTCCGGACCGTCGTCGGGTGAAAAGGCATAAGGCTCATCCGGCAGTACGACGAGATCGTGATCGGGTAACGCATCCGGATCGAACCGCGGATAGCGTTCACCGGAATCACGCAGCACGTTGTCGACGCCGATCCGGGACAACAGATCACCCGCGAAGGTGTCACGTCCCAATGCCATCCACGGCCGCCGCCAGATCGGTACGACAGCGCGCCGGCGCATTCCGTCGTACGGCGTGCTCCACACCTCACGTGCTTGCCGCAACCACTCCGGGACATCGCCGGTGATCGCGGACAGCATGCGTTCGAGTGAGTCGAGTGATTCGTCGACTGTGGTCGGCGAGGTGGTCCAGACCGCGATTCCACTCGCGCGCAACGTGTCGAGATCGACAGCACGATTCTCTTCCGCGTTCGCAACCACGACATCGGGCCGGAGTGCGCGGACGAGATCGAGATCGGGATTCTTCGTGCCGCGCACACGGGCCACGTCGAGGTGTTGTGGATGCGTGCACCAGTCCGTCGCGCCGACCAGCAGGTGTTCGTGCGTCGTCGCAATCGACTCGGTCAACGACGGCACGATGCTGACCACGCGCGTCACTTCGGAACGCAGTACGACGACGTTCCCGACGTCGTCCACGAGCTCTGTCATCACACCTTCCCGAGGTCGTCTGCAAGCACTCTCATCATGCGTCCTGGACGTCGTCGGCAACACTCTCTTCAGGTGTCCTCGAGGTCGTCTCGAGCACTCTTCAGCGGTCCTGACGACGTGCCGGTCGCAGGCCGTTGCCGAGGACAACACTCGCCGAATCGGGCGTTCGACACGAACTTTGTGCGCGTGTCGCCAAGAAATTCTTCGGGCCGTCAGGCATCCTCTTAGCGCGGCGGAATCCCTTCTGCACAAGGATTTTCGGCATTTTCGCGCCGGCCGGCGGCCAGGACGCCTTAACCTGCAGACGTTTCGGGTGCTTTACGTAGGCACCAAGTGTTGTCATCATCATGACGACGAGGAATCCACCGTGGTTTTCCTCAGCCGCACCAAGGAGGCAGAGTGCCAGCCAAGAAGGCAGCCGCAGGGAAGGCGACAGCCAAAAAGGCTTCTCCCGCCAAGAAGACTGTCGCCAGGAAGACCAGCGCCGCGAAGACGACGTCCGCGCGCAAGGTCAGCGCAGCGAAGAAGACAGTGACGAAGAAGGTGAGTGCGGCAAAGAAGGCGGTCTCGAAGGCGCCCGCCAAGAAGACCGCAGCCAAGAAGACGACTGCTGCGAGGAAGACCGCCGCCACGAAGACCACGGCGGCGAAGAAGACGGTCGCGAAGAAGGCCCCGGCCAAGAAGACGACGGCAGCGAAGAAGACCGTCGCGAAGAAGGCCCCGGCGAAGCGGACCACGGCCGCCAAGAAGACCGTGGCGAAGAAGACGACCGCGGCGAAGAAGACGGTCGCGAAGAAGGCGCCCGCCAAGAAGACCGCAGCCAAGAAGACGACTGCTGCGAGGAAGACCGCCGCCACGAAGACCACGGCGGCGAAGCGCACCGCGGCGAAGAAGGCCCCGGTCCGCAAGGTCGCGGCCACGAAGGCCGCGGCTCGCAAGGCGCCGGCCCGCAAGACCGCCGCCCGCCGGGTCGCTCGCTGAACCGGCCGTCTGCATCGGCTGAACAAACCCGAGGGGCACCACCGTCGACGGTGGTGCCCCTCGGTGCGTTCAGAGTCAGGCTGTGCGGGATCGATCCGGGGTGAAGATCAGTCGTCGTCCCACTTGGGGTCGTTGTCCCATTCCTCGTTGCGTTCCTGGACCTTCTCCAGGGCGCGGGCGGCCTCTTCCGGGGAGTTGTACGGTCCGAGACGGTCGCCGGCTTTTCCGCCCTGGTAAGGCTCGACCTTGCCGGTCTTGGTGTTGTAGTACCACTCGTTGCTGTGATCGTCGCTCATCTGGATGACCGCCTCCCGGGAGTCTTGTCGCAGCTCACTACAATGTTCCCACCATGTCGTCTCTCACTCCCGGCATCATCTCGCCGCGCCGCGAAGTCCCCGCGTCCATCCCGCGTCCCGAGTACGTCGGGAAGCCGGGCCCGACGCCGTACGACGGTTCCTACGTCACGGCGCCGGAGATCGTCGACCGGATGCGGGTCGCGAGCAAGCTGGCCGCGCAGGCGCTGCAGGCAGTCGGTGCGGCCGCGAAGCCCGGTGTCACGACCGACGAGCTCGACGCGGTCGGCCACGAGTACCTGGTCGAGCGCGGTGCGTACCCGTCGACGCTCGGCTACCGCGGCTACCCGAAGTCGCTGTGCACGTCGGTCAACGAGGTGATCTGCCACGGCATCCCCGACGACCGCCCGCTCGAGGACGGCGACATCGTCAACGTCGACATCACGGCGTACCTGGACGGTGTGCACGGTGACACCAACGCGACGTTCCTGGTCGGCGACGTCGACGAGGAGGTCCGGCTGCTCGTCGAGCGCACGCAGGAGGCCCTGAACCGCGGCATCAAGGCGGTCCGGCCGGGGCGCCGGGTCAGCATCATCGGCCGGGTGATCGAGTCCTACGCGAAGCGGTTCGGGTACGGCGTCGTCCGCGACTTCACCGGTCACGGCATCGCGACGGCGTTCCACAGCGGCCTGATCATCCCGCACTACGACGACGAGCGGTTCGACGACGTGATCGAGCCAGGGATGACGTTCACCATCGAGCCGATGCTGACCCTCGGCACCTACGAGTACGACCTCTGGGACGACGGCTGGACCGCCACCACCAAGGACAAGTCCATCACCGCCCAGTTCGAGCACACCCTGGTCGTCACCGACACCGGCGCCGAAGTCCTCACCCTCCCGTGATCCTCACGCAGTACGAGCCCGCCCACCTACCCGGCGTGCTCGCACTGTGCGAGGCCGAAGGCTGGCCCAGTCTGCCGGCTGATCCGGAGCGCGCCCACGCCGTCTTCACCGCCCCCGGTGTGACTACCGTGGTGGCTCTCGACGGCGATGAGGTCGTCGGATTCGCGTACCTCCAGAGCGACGGCCACATCCAGGCGCACTTGTCCCAGATGGCAGTGCGCGCCTCTCATCGTCGCCAAGGGATCGGCCGCGCACTGCTCGAGTACGCCGCCCCGCTCACCGGCGCCCAACGCATCGACCTGGTCACCGACACCGCCAACAACTTCTACGCCTCGCTCCCCCACCGCAAGTTCACCGGCTTCCGCATCTACCCTTCCTGAGAACCGAGGCGTTCGTACAAGGTGTGAGCAGCTGTGTTCGTCGGCGCGACTCTGAGGGCCAGTGGACTCGAGGTGACAGACACCGCGCGCGTGAGCAACGCACTGGCCACGCCGAGCCGACGGTGACTCGGACGCCGCGCCCGGCTCGTAGGACGCGAAGTACAACCGACCGAGCTCCAAGGTGTCGTCCGGCGACAGCGCGCGCAGTACGACGCCCTCCGGCGACGCGACTGGCTCAGCGGTGCCTGCTCGCCGGATGAGGGTCAGCATCAGAGGTGTTGTGCGGAGGTGATCACGGCTCGGCCGAAGGCCACGGTCTGGGTGCCGTCGGTGGAGGTGAGAGGGATGCCGTGGCCGGCACGGTGGGTTATGGCTTGGGTGCAGAGGGCCGAGTAGGCGGGGAAGCGGGCGCGGGCGTGTTCGCCGGCGGCGGTCTTCGAGATGATGTTGCCGGTGGCAAGGAGTGCGTGGAGGCGGGAGATGCCGAGGACGACCCAGGAGACGATCCGGCCGTCGAGAGGCTGATCGACCGGCCGGTCAGTCATGGCCCGGTCAAGCCGGTCGAGCATCGGCACCCAGTACGACGTGAGGTTGTCGCGAGTGTGGTCGACGAGCGCCTCGTGGTCGTCGTGGACCACCAAGCCGTCCACCGCGCGAACTGCGATTGACTGGCGCGCCAGCTCCGACCACAACACCGGCGTCACCGACCCGGCCGCGGCCGGGTCCTGGAACTGGCCGTCGATCGTGTACACCACCGGCGTACTGCGATCAGGCTCAGCAGCCAGCGCGGACGCGGTCAGATAGGTGACATCGAAGTACGGCCGCTCCGGCAGCTTCGCGTGCACCGCACGGACGACCTCCGGGTCCGTCACCGGCTCGGAGACCACGACGACACCGTCGATGTCGCTGCGCCCCGGGGAGTAGTCGCCGAGCGGGATGGACCCGGTCAGGTAGAACCCGCGCACCAGCCCCGGCCTCGTCTTGTCAATGAGCTCCAGGTACTGCGAGGTGATCGCCGCGACCTCGGCCGGGACGGTCATCGGTTGGAGGCGGTGCTGATGAAGGCGGCCAGGTCCTCGGACTGCTGGATCCGGGACTCCTCGTGGATGTACATCATGTGGCCGGCCGGGTAGTACTTCGTCTCGATGTTGCCGACCAGCTCGCTCGGGATCTGCAACCGCGCCAGCGTGTGCTCGGTGGCGAAGTACGGCGTCGCGCCGTCGTAGTGCCCGGACGCGACATGCACCTTGAGGTGCGGGTTGACCCGCATCGCGTCGGCGAGCTTCTCGGCCACGGTGATCTGCTGGCCCTCGAACTCCTTGAACGACCAGTTCTTGGCCGCGTCCACGTTGAGGATCTCGTACGGCAGGTCGTTCTTGTACTCGAGCTCGACCCGCACGTAGTGGTTCAGCGCGGCAGTGTACGGCCCGATGATCGCGCTGAACGACGGGTCCTTGCCCGGCGTCTCGCCGGCATAGTCCGCGTCCCAGCCGGTGAAGCGGCCGTCCAGCCGGCCGATCACCTGGCGGCGCGACCGCAGCAGCTCGGCGAAGAACCGCATGTGCTCGATCCGCATGTTCACCCGGTCCAGGTAGTCTTCGCTGAGCCCGGTCAGCGACGCCAGCCGGGTGACCACCTCGGCCCGGTAGTCGGCCGGGATCCGGTTGCCCTGGGCAAGCGCATTCGGGTAGCGGCCGGCCGCGAACCGCTCGGCGTCGGCGAGCACCTCGTCGAGGGTCCGGTCCGGCACGAGACCGTGGTAGTGCGCGATGGCGGCGTACGACGGCAGGAACAGCGTGTACGGCAGGTCGTTGCCCGGGGTGAAGTCGAGCGTGCCGAACTCGAGCGCGGCCGAGATCAGCATCACCCCGTTGAGGTACATGCCGTAGCGCTCCTGCAGATGCGCGGCCAGCCCGGCGGCGCGCGTCGTACCGTACGACTCACCGGCCAGGAACTTCGGCGACATCCACCGCCCGTTGCGCGACGTCCAGAGCCGGATCACCTCACCGACGGACTCCAGGTCGCGCGTGAACCCGTGGTAGTCGCCCGGCTTCTCGCCCTCGACCGCGCGCGAGTACCCCGTCGAGACCGGGTCGATGAAGACCAGGTCACTGTGCTGCAGCAACGACTCGGCGTTGTCCACCAGGCCGTACGGCGGGGGCGCCAGCTCACCGGCGTCACCGGACACCACCCGACGCGGGCCCAACAGGCCGAGGTGCAGCCAGATGCTCGACGAGCCCGGACCGCCGTTGAACGCGAAGGTCACCGGCCGGTCCTTCGCGTCGGCGTCGTCCAGCGTGTAGGCGGTCAGGAACACCTCGGCCTTGGGCTTGTGCCCGTCGAACTTGCCCTCGGTCAGCACCTCCTGCCGCAGCACGATCCGGCCGGTCGTCGCGGTGTACTTCAGCCGCTTCCGGCCGACCGGCAGCACATGCTGCGTCGACACCAGGTCGTCCGTGGGCGGCGCCGCCTTGGTCTCCTCGGCCGCCGCCTCGGACGTGGACTCGGTGTTCTCATCCTTCGCCATGCCGAGCACCCTAATGGAACTCGGCAAGCCTGTGATCAGGCCTTCACGGCACCGGGGCGACCGTCCTCGACGACGAACGACGCGTAGGTGTACTTCGGGGCGTCGGCGCGGCTCACCGTGGTGACCATCTGCAGGTCCGTCCGGAACTCCTCGCGGTCGATCGTGCAGCGGACGTAGCCGCGCCGGTCGCCGTCGAAGAACTTGATGTGCGGGTTGTACTTGATCATCGGCCCGTAGTACGGCCCGTAGACCTCACCGTCGCCGTTGCTGGTCAGCGACGTGCCGACGAACTCGGTCGCCACCACCGGCGTCCCCTCGCGGTCGAAGTCCGCGTGGATGTCGTTGACGAAGCTGGAGTGCCAGTCCCCCGTGACGACCACCGGGTTGCGGGTGTTCGCCCGGTCCCACGCCGCGATCAGCCGTTGCCGGGCACCCGGGAAGCCGTCCCACGCGTCGTGCCAGAGCAGATCGCCCGCGGCGCCGTCGTGGTCGAGCCGGCTGAGCATCACGTTGCTCGCCAGCACGTCCCACTGCGCCCGCGAGCGCTTCAGACCGTCGTACAGCCAGTTCTCCTGCGTCTGGCCGAGCATGGTGATCGACGGGTCGTAGCCGCCCGTGCAAGCGTCAGCCTCGCCCCAGCCGCACGGTGGGACGCTGCGGTACTGCCTGCCGTCGATCACGTCGAACTGGGCCAGCTCGCCCCACTGCAGCCGTCGGTAGATCCGCGGACCCTCACCGGTCGGCCGGGCAGGCCGTCGTACCGGCTGGTGCTCGTACCAGGCCTGGTACGCCGCTGCCCGCAGCGCGGAGATGTCTCCCTCGTACTGCGACTGCGTGTTGGCGTAGTCGTTCTGGACCTCGTGGTCGTCCCACGTCACCATCCACGGGAACCGGGCGTGCGCGGACTGAAGATCCGGGTCGCTCTTGTACAGGGCGTACTGCATGCGCCAGCGCTCCACGTCGCGCGGAGCGGTCCCCAGCACAGCCGGCACAGGGGTCTTCCGGTAGCCGCCGTCGGCCGGGATCCCGCCCTCGTAGACGTAGTCGCCGAGGTGCAGGACCAGGTCGAGGTCCTCGTCGGCCATGTGCCGCAGGGCCGAGTAGTAACCACTCGACCACTCCTGGCAGGAGGCGAAGGCGAACTTCACCTGAGAGCTCCTCCCGGTGCGCACCGGCGCGGTCCGGGTCCGACCGGTCGGCGACACGTCGGAGCGGTACCGGAATCGGTAGAACCACTCGCGGTCGGGCGCCAGCCCCTCCACCTCGACGTGCACCGAGTGCGCGAGCTCGGGCAGCGCCCACGTCGTACCGGTCCGCACGATGTGGCGGAAGTTCTGGTCGAGGGCGATCTGCCACTCCACCGGCACCTTGGTGGCCGGCATCCCGCCGCCGGGGACGAACTTGTCGGGCACGAGCCGGGTCCACAGCACGACTCCGGACGGGGTCGGGTCGCCGCTGGCCACGCCCAGCGTGAAGGGGTAGTCCCCGCCGGCCGGCCGCGGGGTGGCGTTCGCCGGCCCCACCGGCAACTGCGCCAGCGTCGCCAGCCCGGCGACACCTCCGACGGCACCGAGGAACTTGCGACGATCGAGCTCTGCTCTGGGCGGTGTCATGCGCGGCACGGTAGCGGCGAATGGTGACATCGAGACGACCTGCGAGTGTCGCAACAGCGGCCCGGACCGGCGAACTGGATAGCCTCGGCCCATGGCGACGATTCTGCACATCGCTTTCCCGGAGCAGTGGGAGGCCGCCAAGGAGGCGGGCTGCTACCGCTGGTCGACGCGGGGCAAGAGCCTCGACGACGGGGCGACGTTCATCCACGCCTCGCGGCCGGAGCAGGTGGCCATGGTCGCGAACTTCGTGTACGACGACGTCCAGGAGCCGCTGAGCCTGCTGGTGATCGACACCGAGCGGCTGGTGTCCGCGCTGTGCGACGAGGACCTCGATGCGATCGGCATCAGCTTCCCGCATATCTACGGACCGCTGAACCTCGACGCGGTGGTCGACGTACGGCGGTACGAGCGCGGCGCAGACGGGCGATGGCCCGAGGTGACCGCGGACGCCGTATCCTGAGAGCTGGAACGGGTCGGTCGGGCGATCGCGTCGTCCCCTTGAGGGGCGCCGAGGAAAGTCCGGACTCCACAGGGCAGCGTGGTGGGTAACACCCACCCGGGGCAACCCGCGGGACAGTGCCACAGAGAGCAGACCGCCAGCGGCTTCGGTGAACCCCGTGGTTCGCCGAAGTGCGGGTGAGGGTGAAAGGGTGGTGTAAGAGACCACCAGCTCCGCAGGTGACTGCGGAGGCTCGGTAAACCCCACGTGGAGCAAGGCCAAGAAGGGCGGTGGGCAACCACCGCCCGCGCGAGCGTCCGAGGGCTGCCCGCCCGAGCTCGCGGGTAGGCCGCTGGAGGTGCCCGGCAACGGTCACCGTAGATGGATGATCGCCACCACAGAATCCGGCTTACAGACCGACCCGTTCCCCCACCACAGTCCCACGCCCCGACCGGCGGTCTCCGTTGTCCACAGCCCTCAAAATGCTTCGCGGGATCGGGCTGAAACTGGCTATGGTCTAGAGCAAGACAGACCTGGGTGGGCCGGAGTCAATCGGTTACCACTCCTAATGGGCGGGTCGCGGGTTCGAGTCCCGCCGTCGGGCTTCGGTCCGGCGTAGCTCAGGCGGCTAGAGCAGCTAAACGCCGGTCGGCACACCACGTCCGCCCAGGCCTGTCTTTTGTTTGCCCAGACGACAGGAGAAGGGAATGTCCAACGACCCGCTGGCTCTGATCAGCACCCGGCAGACGCGTCAGCACGAGCAGGCCGACCCACGGCAGCGGAAGAACCGCGCCGGCGGCTACGCGTTCGTACGGGACGAGCTCGCCCGGCTGCACCGGTTCCTCACGCTCGGCACCACCGGAGGCACGTACTACGCCTCCGAGCGCGAGCTGACCCGGGAGACGGCCGGACTGGTCGTCGAGCTGGCGACGAAGCGTGCGACCGACGTCGTGGCCGCCGTACTGGACATCTCTCTGGCTGGCCGTGCGCCGAAGCAGAACCCTGCGCTGTTCGCCCTTGCCGCGGCGGCGAAGCTCGGTGACGACGAGGGGCGCCGGGCAGCGCTGGCCGCCGTACCGCTGGTCGCACGCACCGGAACGCACCTGTTCCTGTTCGCGGGCTACCTGCAGCAGTTCGGCGGCTGGGGCCGCGGCACGCGCCGGGCGATCGGCAACTGGTACGTCGACCCGGAGCGCGACGTCGACGCGGTCGCGTACCAGGTGCTGAAGTACCGCCAGCGGGACGGCTGGTCGCATGCGGACCTGCTGCGGCTGTCGCACCCGAAGACGACCGAGCCGGTACGGCGGGAGCTGTTCGACTGGATCCACGGTCGTCCGGCGGACCTGTCCGGGCTGTCTCTGCTCGTTGCCTTCGAGCGCATCCAGGCGGCGACGGACGTCACCGAGGTGGCCGACGTCATCGCGCTCAACCGCGCTGTGTCGTGGGAGATGGTCCCGGACCGGTTCCTCAATGAGCCGAAGGTCTGGGACATCCTGCTCGCGAACGGGCTCCCGCAGACCGCGCTGCTGCGGCAACTCCCACGCCTCACCCGGCTGGGACTGCTCGAGCCGCTCGGTTCGTGGGCTCCGATCGTGGCCGAGCAGCTGTCCGACGCCGCACGGCTGAAGAAGGCTCGCGTGCACCCGATCAACGTGCTCGTTGCTCAGCGCACCTACGCGTCGGGCCGCGGCGCGCGGGGCAGTCAGTCGTGGACGCCGTCGCAGCCGATCGTGGACGCGCTCGACGCGGCGTTCTACGCGGCGTACGACGCGGTGGCGCCGACCGGGAAGCGGCTGATGCTGGCGCTCGACGTGTCGGGGTCGATGATGGCGTCGGTGTCGGGTCTGCCGATCACCTGCCGGGAGGCGAGTGCAGCGCTGGCGCTGGTCACGGCGGCGACCGAGTCGTCGTACGAGATCGTCGGCTTCACCAGCAAGGGCGACTACCGGAAGTCCGAGCTGATCCCGCTCTCGATCAGCCCGCGCCAGCGCCTGAACGACGCGATCAGCTCGGTCTCCAACCTGCCCTTCGGCGGCACGGACTGCTCCCTGCCGATGCAGTACGCGCTCCGGCGGAAGATCCCGGTCGACGCGTTCCTCATCTTCACCGACAACGAGACTTGGTACGGCGACATCCACCCGCACCAGGCGCTCCAGGAGTACCGCCGGAAGATGGGAATCGACGCCCGCCTGATCGTCGTAGCGATGACCGCCACCGGCAGCACGATCGCCGACCCCACCGACCCCGGCATGCTGGACATCTCCGGCTTCGACACCGCAGTACCAGGCCTGATCACCAACTTCACCCAAGGCCCGTAGCCGGCGGCCTGCGCGCCCCAACCGCGCAGGCCGCAACTCCGATCAGCGCTGATATCGGGGAGTTCGGAGCTGTTCTGCGGGGTTCGGCGCCGGTGGGGTGGCAGGCTTGGGGTATGGCGCGGAGAGGGGTTCGGCGGGTTCGCACGGCGGTGGTGATCGCTGTGCTGTTCGCGTTGCTCGCCGGGAGTGGGTACGTCGGGTGGATCGCGGTCAAGCGGTCCGAGCCAGTGGCGTTGCCGGACCCGACCGGGAACTTCCAGGTCGGCCGGCGGACGTTCGAGTGGACCGACACGACCCGCAAGGATCCGTACGGCGACGGGCAGCGGAAGCTCTCGGTGTGGGTCTGGCATCCGGTCGCGAAGGACGTCACGGGCCGCAAAGTGCAGTACGCGCCCGGCCTGTGGAGCGACCTGCACCTCAAGGCGCCGGCGTCGGTGTTCCAGGGACCGTTCGACACGCTCCAGGACCCGGCGTTCGACCGGGTCGCGGTCGCGCCCGGCCGGTTCCCGGTCGTCGTACTCATGCCGGGCCTCGGCCTGTCGGCGCCGATGTACGCCAGCCTGGCCGAGGACATCGCGAGCCACGGCTACCTGGTGGCCGGCGTGACGCCGACGTACAGCGCCGACCTCACCGTGCTGGACGGCCAGAAGGTCGAGGCCAAGGAGGACGCCCAGCCGAAGGACCTGGACGAGCAGGGCGATCTCCTCGTCAACACCTGGGCCGCCGACGCCCGGTTCGCCGGCTCGATGGTGGCGAAGCAACTGCCGAACAGCGCCGAGCCGAGCGTCGGGACGGCGTACGTCGGCCACTCGTTCGGCGGCGCGGCCGCGCTCGAGGCATGCCGGACCACCGAGCGGTGCGCGGCCGCGGTGAACCTGGACGGCAGCCCGTACGGCGAGGCCGTCAGCAAGGGTGTGCACGCGCCGATCCTGCTGCTCGGCGCCGACGACTCCTGCATCACCGGCGTCTGCGGACCGGACGCCCGGGGCGACGACGGCCGCGACCGCGCCTTGTCGTTGCTCAAGGCAAGCACTGGCACGTCGTGGTGCGCGACGGTCCCGGGGACGCGGCACTACAACTTCACCGACTACGGCGCCTACTACCTCGCACTGCCGCTACGGAAGTACCTGCCTCTCGGCAGCGCCGGACCGCGGCACGCACTCCGCGTGCAGAACGGCTACATCAGCACCTTCCTCGCCAACGCCATCTACAGCGCCCCGGCCCCGGGCGCTCCGGCCTGCAGCAGCTAGAGGTCGATCTCGTACGTCTGCGCGGTCAGCTCAGCGCCCCACATGTTGTGCGGTTCGGAGCCGGTCAACCGGAAGCCCCGCGACAGATAGATGTGCCGCGCGGCGACCAGCGGATCGTTCGTCCACAACACCATCCGCTTGTAGCCGGCCTCGCGAGCAAAGGCCAGGCACGTGTCGACCAACTCGACGCCGAGCCGCAGCCCGCGGGCGTCCGGCGTCACCAGCAGCAGCCGCAGCTGCGCCGTGGCCTCGTCCGGACCGCGCACGCAGAAGATGCTCCCGGCCCGCTTACCGTCCACCTCCGCGATCCACGCGGCCTCGCGTGCATCGTCGTGCTCGGTCGCGTACGCCGAGACGATCTGCGTGATCAACGCCTCGTAGGCGAACCCCCATCCGTACTCCGCCGCGTAGATCTCGGCGTGTGACTTCACCACCCAGCCGAGATCGCCCGGCTCCCCCAGTTTCCTGATCAGCTTCGGCATCAACCCTACCCAATCCACTGACACGACTGTTTCAGTAAGAGATACTAGCGGGGTGCCGACCACGAAGCCAGCCCCGTCCGCGCGCCAGCAGGAACTGCTCGAGCGCGCCTACGCGTACTCGCTCAGCCACGGCCTGGCCGACCTGTCGCTGCGCCCGCTCGCGACCGCGATCGGCTCCAGCCCGCGGGTGCTGCTGTTCCTGTTCGACAGCAAGGACGGCCTGATCCGCGCCCTGCTCGCCCGCGCCCGCGTCGACGAGCTCGAGTTGCTCCGGCAGATCGACGAGCGGTACGACGAACCACCCGGGCTGACCGCGGTCGCCCGGGAGCTGTGGACCTGGCTGGCCGCGCCCGAACGGCGGCCGCTGATGAAGTTCTGGGTCGAGGCGTACGGCCGATCGCTGGTGGCGCCGAAGGGCCCGTGGGCGGACTACGGCCGCTCCACGGTCGACGACTGGCTTGAGCTGCTCAAGGCGAGTCAGCCCGATCCCGGCACCCCCGAGGCCGAGGCGCGCCGGACCGCCGTACTCGCGATGCTCCGCGGCGCCCTGCTCGACCTGCTCGCAACCGGGGACCTCGAGCGCACGACCAGGGCGGTCGAGGACTACCTAGACAGCTAGCTCGAACGAGACCGACCGCTTGGCAATGTCGGCCTCGACGAGCTTGACCCGCACCGCCTGCCCGAGCGGCAGCGGCGTCGCGCTCGTCACCCGTCCCTCGATCGCCAGCTTGGACAGTACGACGATGCCGCGCGTGTTCTCGCGCTGGTCGACCTCGGTGATCACGCCGTCGAACTCGGACCCGACCTGCTCGGCGACCAGCCCGGCCTCGACCATACTGACGATCGACCGCTCGTACGCGTTCGCCCGGCGATCGGCGTCGTCCATGATCTTCGGGATCTCGTCCAGCGACTCGCGCGCCCACTCGGGGACGTCGGTCCCCGCGGACAGCGCGACGCAGATCTCGCCGGTCCAGCGGTCGACCAGCCGGCGCAGCGGCGCGGTGACGTGAGCGTACTCGGCCTTCATTGCCGCGTGCTCCGGCCGATCTGGCGTCGAGCCCGCGAACGCCGTGTACCCGGCGCCGCGGAACAGCACCGTGCACGCCGCCAGCATTGCCGCGTGCGCCGGCACCTTCGGATCCAGTCCGTGGATGAACGCGGCGTACGACGTCCCGTCCGGCCAGGAGATGCCGAGCGCCTTGGCAGTGTTCCCGAGCTTGCGCCGCAGGTCCTCGGGCGACTCCGGCAGCGTGCGCAGGATGCCGACCTTGCCGGCCAGCATCAGGTCCGCCGCGGCGATGCCAGTGAGTAGCGAGATCTGCGCGTTCCAGCCCTCGACCGGGAGCGGCGCGCGGAACTCCAGGCCCCAGCCGTGGTTGGAGGTGACGACCTCCTGGTCCGGGATCGGCAGGTTGACGCCGCCGCGCTCGAGCTCGAGCCTTTCACGCAGTTGGCCGACCTCGCGGAGCAGTTGCAGCGACTCCCGCGCCGTACCTGCGTCGAGGTCCTTCTGGACGCCGGCGTAGTTCAGCTTGGCGCGCGACTTCACCAGCGCCCGCTCGCAAGTGACGCCGGTGCCCTCGCCGGACGCGTCGACCTGAATCGTCCACAGCAGCGCGGGGCGGACCTGGTCGGCGAGCAGCGAGGCCGCGCCCTCGGACAGCTCCGGCGGGTGCAGCGGGGTGCGCTTGTCCGGCGCGTAGAGCGTCTCGCCGCGACGACGCGCCTCGACATCGATCGGGTCGCCGGGCTGCACGAATGCGGCGACGTCGGCGATCGCGTAGTACACCGTGTAGCCGTCGCCGTTGCGCTCGATGTGCAGCGCCTGGTCGAGGTCCATCGAGTCCGGCGGGTCGATCGTGACGAACTCGATGTCGGTCCGGTCCAGGTCCGGCAGCCGGGGGTTCTGCACCGCTTCGAGCGCCGCCGCGACCACCTCGGGCGGGAACTCGGCCGGTACGTCGAGCTCGCGCCGGATGTCCCTTAGCGACGCCCGGAACACCTCGGGGACGTCCTCGGCAAAGTGGACCCTCTGCAACGGCACGGGCGCTCTCCGTCCTTCTCAGCTGTGCGTGGACCTCAGACTAGCCGTGTCTGACGGTCCCACGCCGAGTGCCGCGCAGTAGGCGTGGGACCGTCAGACACGGCCTAGCGAGGGTTGCACGTTGAAGGATCGCAGTGACGCGAGGCCGTCGGCGTACCAGTGGATCTCGGTCACCGTTGCCGGACGCAACTCCATCCGGAACAGCGACGCCATCGGGGCCTGCAGCACCGACCGGACCATCAGCTTGATCGGCGTCACGTGGGTGACCACGACCACCGTCTTGCCCGGGTACCTGGCCAGCAGCCCGTCCCGCGCCGAGCGGGCCCGCCGGGCGCACACGTCGAACGACTCACCACCGGGCGGCGCGACTGCCGTCGAGTCCAGCCAGGCGTTCAGCGCGTCCGGCCACTTCTGCTGGATCTCGGCGAACGTGTGCCCGTCCCAGTCGCCGAACGAGACCTCGACCCAGCCCTCGTCGATGATCGGCTCGAGTCCGAGACCTGCGCCGACGATCTCGGCCGTCTGCCGCGTCCGCAGCATCGGCGACGTCACGAGGGCGTCCACACCGCCGATCCGGGACAGGTACTCCGCGGCCGCGTGCGCTTGGGCCCGGCCGGTGTCGCTCAGCCCGGGGTTGTCGCCGCCGGATCCGGAGAACTTCTTCTCCACGGTGTGCGGGGTCTCGCCGTGCCGCAGGAAGATCAGCTGCGTCGGCGGCTCGGCCTGCGCACCCCAGCCCTGCAACGCCTTCTGCAGGTCCGACGGCTCCTTCGCCACCGCCGGCCCGGCCGCGGTCGCCTCGGGGGTCAGCGGGATCGGCACACCGTCCAGCGCCATGTTCGCGAGCGCGTCCGCGGCCGCGTTCTGCGCCCGCGGCACCCAGGTCCACTCGGTGCCGAACGGCGCCAGCCCCTGCGCCTTGATCGCGAGCGGCTGCAGGTCCGGGTGCTTGATCTTCCAGCGGCCGGCCATCTGCTCGATCACCAGCTTGGAGTCCATCCGCACCTCGATCGAGGCGTTCGGCGCGTACTCCGCGGCCAGCTCCAGCCCGGCGACCAGCCCGGAGTACTCGGCGACGTTGTTGGTCGCGATCCCGAGCGTCTTCCCGGCCTGCGCGATCACCTCGCCGGTCGCGGGATCGCGCACCAGAGCGCCGTACGCCGCTGGTCCTGGATTACCCCGTGATCCGCCATCGGCCTCGACGACGACATGGTCGAAGCTCATCCACGTCCTCGCTTCGCTCCGGGCGCGGATGAGGCACGAGGGGCGCTGTGCTTGATGATGAGCTCGCTTCGCTCCCTCATACCGCGCTCTCCGACGTGCGCACCAGGATCCGGCCGCACTCCTCACAGCGCAGTACGGCGTCCGGCGCGGCAGCCTTGATGCGGTTCAGGTCGGACGGCGCCAGCTCCATCCGGCAGCCCATGCAGCGCTTGCCGACCAGCGGCGCGGCGCCGATGCCGCCGTTGTGCTCACGGAGCCGCTGGTACTGCGTGACGAGCGCGTCCGGGAGCTCGGCGGCGACCGTGGCCCGCTTGTCGCCGAGCTGGGCGCGCTGCTCGTCGAGCTCCTTGATCACGGCGTCCCGGATGGTCTCCAGCTCGGCCTGCCGGCCGGCGAACGCCTCGGCCCGGGTGCGCAGGTCGGCTTGCACCGCCTCGGCGGCCTCCAGCTTCTCCATCACCTCGAGCTCGGCGTCCTCCAGGTCGGAGATCCGCCGGTCCAGCGAGCCGATCTCGTGCTGCAGGTTCTCCAGGTCCCGCGGCGAGGTGACCTGGCCGGAATCGAGCCGCTGCTGGTTGCGCGCCTTGCGCTGCCGCACCTGCTCGACGTCGCTGTCGGCCTTCTTCTGTTCGCGCTGCAGGTCGCTGACCTCGGTGTCGGCGGTGACGAGGTCGCGGTCGACCACCGACTTCTCCGCGACCAGGTCGGCCAGGGCCTGGTGCTCCGGCAGCGACTTGCGTTTGTGGGCGACCTGATCCAGCTGCAGGTCGAGTTCCTGCAGGTCCAGCAACCGGCGTTGGACAGCGGGCTCGGCGTTCAGGGTCGGCTCCTTCAAGGTCGTGTCTGGTGGTTCCGCGCCGTCGCGAGGTGCCGTGCCGAGTGCCGCGCAGTAGGCGCGGAGCCACCAGACACGGCCTCCAGCAGCTTTCAGTTGTGAGAGTCTCCACGCTACTGCCTGCGCGCCACAAGCCGGGACGGTGGTCAGAAGGACTGTTCGAGGATCTGCCGGCCCAGCGGCTCGAGCTGGGCCTCACGGCCGGTGTCCAGGTCACCACCGCCGCGCGGCCGCTCGAAGGCGAAGTGAACTGACAGCACCACACCAGTGCTGTCCTCGGCCCGCAGGTAGACCAGCTTGTTGTCCTCGTCCGACTGCGACGTCGAGACCAGAGCCTTGCGACCGGCCAGCTCGACCTTGCGCGGCGCGATGCCCGCAACCACCGTCCGATCGGTCACCCCGACCCTGACCTCGAGCGCGTGACTCGGCTCGACGAACACACAGGCAGCACCCTCGACGACCGGCCGGAATCCACTCCCGAGCACCCGCCGTACGGCGTCCTGGCTGATCGAGCACACGACGTTGCCGTCCTGGCTGCCCTGCCGGTACACCTCGACCGCACCCTTCGGCGGCTGCACCGGAACGTACGGCTCGCAGACCGGGAACTCCTTGGTGACCTCCAGATCGATACACGCACCCGGCTGCTTCGAGTCGTGGTCGGTGGGCTTCATCAGCAGCGGTGCCTGCGGCTTGGCCGCGGCCGGGAGCGGGCCGGCGAGCATCGCGATCAGCTTCACCGCCAGCCGCTTGCTGGTCGCGCAGTTCGGCGACCGCAGCACGATCTGCACCCACTTCTCGCGCGGATCCGGCTGCGCGGACGGTCCTTGGTTCCAGGTCAGCCAGCACTGCCCCTCGCCGTACGTGACACCAGCCGTCCGGCCGGCAAGGCGCACGGTCTTGGGGTGGTTCGAGGGCACCAGGTCCGGCCCGTAGCCGAGGCTGACCTCGGTGCCCTTCCGCCCGTCGACCCAATCGGTGCAGCCGTCCACGGTCAGCGTCGGGTAGCTGCCCACTTCGAAGCGACCGGTGGCGCGGCCGACGAGCTTCTCCAACGCCGTGCAGCCGTTCCAGCTCGCGAGCGGCGCCTTGGTCGGAGCCGGCCGATTCAGCACCGGTACGGCGGCTGCCGCAAACGCCTCGACCGTCCGGCAGTCGAGCGGGGCCGCCTTGTCCGGCCAGTGTCCGTAGAAGCTGACCGAGCGCTGGAAGGTCACCGGCAGGGTCACCTGACAGGAGTCCTCGTCGCCCTTCACGTACGCCTTGGCGCCGGCCAACGTGCGCAGCTCGCTGTGGAACCGGAACGAGTCAGCGAGGCCGAGCTCGGCCCGGACCCAGGCGGTGCTGTGCTCGATCCGGCACTCGTGTGGATCCGTACGGCGAATCGTGGCGCCGACCGTGAAGCCGGGCGCCTTCGCCTTGGCCGGGTCCAGCAAGGCACAGGCGTCCACCTGCGCGAGCGCGGCCAGCACCCGGGCCTGGTCGCGATCGACTGGCTTGGCCGCCGGCGGGTGCACCGCTTTCGGCAGCGGAGACGGCAGCGGCGGCGGACTCGCTGAGCGATCTGGCCCGCCGAGCCCGACACAACCGGTCAGCGCAATGAGCAGGACGGAGAGCAGGCCGAGCCGGAAGATCACCGGCTCAGCCTAGGGACGAGGTGGCTCAGGCCTGTGGGTCCTGGCCGACGCGGAGGGTCCATGCGTCGGTGCAGATGGTGGAGATGTGCGTCTCGACGTCACCCTCCAGTTGCGCGCGCAGCAGGCGATCCGCGTCCTGCAGCCAAGGCCACTCGCTCGCCCAGTGCGCGACATCGACCAGCGCCGGGCCCACGTCGTACGCCCGGGCCTCGGTCGCCGGGTGATGCCGGAGATCCGCGGTGACATAGGCGTCGACCCCGGAGGCACGGACGCGGTCGAACTCCGAGTCACCCGCTCCCCCGACCACCGCGACGGTCTCGATGATCCGGTCGGGATCGCCCGACACCCGTACGCCGTGCTCGGTCCGCGGCAGGTTGTCCGCCACCAGTCGCGCGAAGTCCCGCAGCGGCAACGGCTCCCGCAGTACGCCGACCCGCCCGCCGCCGCGCTCACTCGGCAGGGCGGCGAGTTCGTAGATATCGAAGGCCGGCTCCTCGTAGGAATGGGCGGCCTTGAGCGCCTCAACCACGGCCCGCCGGTTCCGGCGCGGGACGAGCATCTCCAGCCGGTTCTCCGCGACCACCTCGATGTCGCCGACTTGCCCGATCGTCGGGTTGGCGCCTCCGAGCGGCCGGAAGGTGCCCTCGCCGGTCCCGCTCCAGGCGGCCCGGTCGTAGTCCCCGATCCGGCCCGCGCCTGCCTTGGACAGCGCGTCCAGCATGCCCTGCGTCTCCTCGACCGGGACGAACACGACGAGCTTGTCCGTCGGCTCCGCAGGCATCGCCTTGAGCGGGCCGGTGTCCTGCAAGCCGAGCGCCGCGGCGAGCGCATCGCTCACGCCCGGGTTCGCGTTGTCGGCGTTGGTGTGGCAGACGTGCAGGGCGGTGTTGCTCTTGATCAGGTCGTGGACGACGCGACCCTTGGGTGTCGTCGCGGCGACGCTGTTCACCCCGCGCAGCAGCAGCGGGTGATGCGTGACGAGCAGGTCGAAGTCACCGGCGATCGCCTCGTCCACGACCGGCCGCATCGGGTCGACAGCGAACAGAATCCGCCGTACTGGCTGGTCCGGATCCCCGGTCACCAGCCCGACCGCGTCCCAGCTCTCCGCCCACGCCGGGTCGTACAGCCGGTCGAGCACGGCAATCACATCAGCAAGCCTCGTCGTCACGAGGCCCATCCTTCCATCCATAGGGATTGTGACGGGGGCCACCGCCCGGTGCCCCCGTCACAACCACACCCGCCGGTGCCGGTGTGGTGTGGCGACCGCCCCGCCGCCTCCACCACAACCCGTTCCGGCGGTCCGTCCCGGCCAAGCCACAGCCGCCAGGGGGACGACCGGGATGACCGGGACGTGTCTAGATCAGCCAGGCGGTCGTGGCGCTCGGCAGCTTGTCGCCCTCGAGCGGGCCGCTGGACAGCACGACTGCAGCCTCGGGCAGCTCGATCGGAGCGGCGCCGAAGTTGGTGATGGACTGCCAGCCGCCCGGACGGATGAAGTGCAGGACGTCGTCGCCGCCCTCGACCCAGGTCAGCGAGTTGCCCGTCTGCAGCCCACGCCGTACGGCGAGGGCCTTCCGGTAGAGGCTGAGCGTCGACTCCGGGTCGCCCTCCTGCGCCTCGACCGAGTAGCCGCCGAACCACTTCGGCTGGACCAGGTGCGAACCACCCGAGCCGAAGCCGAACGACAGTCCGCCGACCGTCCACGGGATCGGCACCCGGCAGCCGTCGCGGCCCTTCTCGGCGCCCTTCGACCGGAAGTACGCCGGGTCCTGCAGGTTCGCCGCCGGCAGCTCGCCGACCTCCTGCAGCCCCAGCTCCTCACCCTGGTACAGGTACGCCGAGCCCGGCAGCGCCAGCATCAGCAGCGTCGCCGCACGCGCCCGCCGCAGGCCGAGCTCGACGTCGACCGTCGGCTCGGTCCCGTTGCTGAGCAGCCACGCCTTGCCGTCCTGCCAGCTGCCGGACGGGTCCTTCGGCAGCCCGTAGCGGGTCGCATGCCGGACGACGTCGTGGTTGGAGAACACCCAGGTCGAGGACGAGCCGTTCTGCTCGGCCAGCGCGAGGTTGTCCTCGATCACCTGCCGGAACTTCGCGTACTCGAAGTCGGCCTGCAGCAGGTCGAAGTTGAACGCCTGCCCGAGCCCGTCGGCACTCGCATACCGGGCCCGGCGGGCGGCCGGCACGAACGCCTCGGCCACGGCCGACCGGGGCGGGTCGTACTCGTTCAGCACCGTGCGCCACTCGCGGTAGATCTCGTGCACGCCGTCTTGGTCCCAGAGCGGGTGCGCCCCGTTGGACTCGGACTGCCGGGGCAGCGTGGTCTTCGACGGGAACGGCTCGCTCAGGTTCTTAACCAGGGCGTGCGCGACGTCGACGCGGAAACCGTCGACCCCGCGGTCCGACCAGAACCTCAGCGTCTGCAGGAAGTCGGCCCGGACCTCCGGGTGCTCCCAGTTCAGGTCCGGCTGCTCGGCCGCGAACAGGTGCAGGTACCACTGCCCGTCCTCGACCTGCGCCCAGGCGGACCCGCCGAACACCGAGTCCCAGTCCGACGGCGGCTCCTCGCCGTCGCCCTCGCGGAAGATGTACCGGTCCCGGGCCGGCGCGCCCTTGTCCGCCGCCAGCGCCTCGGTGAACCACTCGTGCCGGTCGGAGGTGTGGTTCGGGACGATGTCGACGATCAGCTTGATCCCCGCGTCGTGCAGCGCGCTGACGAGTACGTCGAAGTCCTCGAGGGTCCCGAGTCGCGGGTCCACGTTGCGGTAGTCGTCGACGTCGTACCCGCCGTCGGCCAGGGCGGACGGGTAGAACGGGCTCAGCCAGACCGCGTCGATACCCAGGGACGTGAGGTACGGAACACGGCTGATGATGCCCTGCAGGTCACCCATGCCGTCGCCGTTGGAGTCGGCGAAGCTGCGCGGGTAGATCTGGTAGACGACGGCTTGGCGCCACCAGTCTCGGTCGGTCGGCGGCTGCGTGCTGGTCAAGAGAGCCTCACTTGGGTCGGAAGGCGCGGGGTCCAGGATGTCCAGGCGGTTGCGGGGACGTTTCCCGCTCATTTATATATACTCTAAATTTAGATTCTGCAGTATTCTGCGTCGCAGTCCACGACAGGTCAAGGGGGTTTCATGGCGAAGCCATCGGCCACTCCGCCGACCGCGACGCCGCCGATGCTGCGCCGGGTCAACGCCGGGAAGCTACTCGGCGTGCTCTCCCGCGCCGGGGTGATGACAGGAACCGGCCTGATCGAGGCGACCGGCCTGACCCGGGCGACCGTGCACGCGGTCTGCAACGACCTGATCTCGATGGGCTGGGTGGTCGAGCACGACCCCGGCCGGGACGACAGCGCGGTCGGGCGGCCGTCGCGCCGGTTCGAGTTCAACAGCCGGGCCGGGTACGTGCTCGGGATCGACATCGGCGCGGGCAAGACCACGGTGCTGGTCGCCGACCTGCGCGGCGAGACGTTGGCCAAGGCGGTGCGCTCGGTGGCCGGCGACTCGACCGCGGCCGAGCGGACCGAGATCGTGCACGAGACGGTCGTCGAGGCGCTCGAGACCGCACAGGTGCCGGACGCGCAGGTGCTGGCAGCCGGCGCCGGTGTCGCCGCTCCGGTCGACCGGAGCGGGAACCTCCTGGCCGACGACGAGTTCTGGCGGCGCTTCGACGCCGGGCTCGGCCGGCGGCTGACCGAGCTGCACGGCTGGCCGGTCCTCCTGGAGAACGACGCCAACCTGGCCACACTCGGCGAGCACTGGCGCGGCGAAGGCCGCAACGTCGACGACCTCGCCGTACTGCTGGCCAGTGAGCGGTTCGGCTCCGGCCTGATGGACTCCGGCCGGCTGCTGCACGGCTCTCGCGGCGGCGCCGGCGAGATGGTCTACCTCAAGCTCGTCGAGGGCGTCGGCGACACCCACGGCATCGCGCGGATCGCTCGCGAGGACGGCGCCGCAGCCGTCGCCGACCCGGCCGTGAAGACTGCGCTGCGAGCCCTGGCCGGCGACCGGCCGGTGACCGCCGAGCTAGTTTTCACCGCCGCGGACGCCGGCGACCAGGTAGCGCTGGAGATCCTGCAGCGCATCTCCGCCCGGACCGCCCGGGTGGTCGCCACGCTCGCCATTTTGTTCAACCCCGAGCTGGTCGTGATCGGCGGCGCGGTCGCCGAGGCGGCCAAGTCGCTGCTGCCGGACATCGAGCAGCAGCTGGCCGGCTTCACCTCGACACCGCCGCGCGTCGCCGTGTCGTCACTCGGCGACGCGATCGTGTCCGTCGGCGCCGTCCGGCACGCCCTGAACTACGTGGAGCAGAACGCGCTGGATCTCAGTCTCAGCTGCCGTCCCGGGTGAGGGCCCTGGCGATCGCCTCGAGCACGATCACGTTGCGGCCGGACGTCGTACCGGCGGCGATTCCTTCGGGGACGAGTTCGCGGTCCTCGGGGATGCCGGTGCACAGGACGACGGTGTTCTCGCCGCGGCCCTGGAGCAACGCGGCCAGCGCTTCACGCATCCACGGCGTGCGTACGGCGTCCTGCACCGCGATCACGAGCGGACGACCGGCCGCCGCTGCCGCCGCGCGGGCGATGGCGCCCTCGGACTTGGATCCGGCGCCGTCGAGGACCCGGTGCTCGCCGCGCAGGACCACCCCTTCGGAACCGGGCGCGACGCGGCTGAAGACCTCCGGAAGCCCACTGAAATAGGGGTTCCAGGCCGGGTGCAGGCCTTGAGTCAGGTCGACGATGTACGGCTGCGTGCCGAGCGCGGGCAGGGTCTGGCTGGCCACGACACGGGTGGCGACCTCGCGGACCGGGGCGCCGTCGAGGCCTGGCTGGCGAGTGCGGGTCTGCAACTTCGCGGCGAGCGCGCGGACCCGGCCGGCGGCGTCGGCGAGCCGCTCCGCGTCGAGAACGCCGTTGCCTACCGCATCGACCAGAGCCTTGGTGAGCGCCCGCGGATCGGCGGTGGCGAGCGCGACCATGGCGAGGTCGGCGCCGGCCCGGACGGAGGCGACGGTCGCGTCCTCGATCGACTGGGTCTTGGTGATCGCCTGCATCTCTAGGGCGTCGGTGGTGATCACGCCGGTGAAGCCGAGCTCCTCGCGGAGCAGCCCGGTGAGGATCCGGTGCGAGAGGGTGGCCGGCTGGTCGTCGTACGCGGAGAAGACGATGTGGGCGCTCATGATCACCTCGGCGCCGGCCGCGATAGTTGCCTTGAACGGCGCGAGCTCGACGTCGGTGACCTCGGCGATCGAGCGGTCCACCCGGGGCAGGTCGAGGTGGGAGTCCACGGTGACGTCGCCGTGGCCGGGGAAGTGCTTCGGGCAGGCGGCGATCCCGGCCTCGTGCACGCCCTCGACGAACGCGACGCCGTGCCGCGAGACCACGTCGGCGGTGGTGCCGAACGAGCGGGTGGAGATGATCGGGTTCGCCGGGTTGCTGTTCACGTCGACCGACGGGGCCAGCATCAGGTCGATGCCGAGGCTCGCCAGCGTGGCGGCGGCGTCCCGGGCCGAGGCGCGGGTCAGGTCGACGTCGTCGAGGTCGCCGAGGATCCGCGGCGAGGCCAGCGGCCACGGGTTCGCCGGGGCGAGATGGCTGAACTCGCCGCCCTCGTGGTCGATCGAGACGATCAGGTCCGGCCGCTCCGACCGCAGCGTGGCGGTCAGCGCCTGGACCTGCTCGGCGTCGGAGACGTTGCGGGTCGACAGGATGACCGCGCCGAGCCCGGCCGCGACCGCGCGGCGCAGGTCGTCCGAGGCGGTGGTCCCGTCGAAGCCGACGACCAGCGCGCCGGCGGCATCACGTTCCAGGTGATCGCTCATCCAGACACCCTCTCGCCCCGGTGGGGGAAGGCGCTACCCGAAACCGCTGTGGGTGCGCCGTCACGGACAGCTAATAATTAGCGCCGCGTGACGAGATCAGGGCGATCGTTGTCAGATGATTGTCAGACCAATTTTGAGCGTGCGAGGACGGTTTCCGGACGGATTTCTGGGACTTACCCCTCGCTGTCCGGCCCGACTACAGATAACGTTGTCGCTCGACCTGACCGCTGTCGACGGAGCCCGACACCGTGACCGCTTGCCCAGCAGACAACCGCCACTGACCCGGGGGGACGATGAGTGACGTTGCGGTGACCGCGCAGGACACGGTTCTCGGGATCGACATCGGCGGCACGAAGATGGCCGCCGCTCTCGTGTCCGCGGACGGCCGGATCGTGACCGGCGACCGGATCAGCACCCCACCCGGCGACGCCGACCAGGTGTTCGCCGCGCTGGCCGAGCTGATCGACCGGGTCCGCGGCGACGCCGAGCCACTGGCGGTCGGCATCGGTTCGGCCGGTCCGCTGGACCAGGAGCACGGGCTGGTGTCGCCGGTGAACATCACCGGCTGGCGGAACTTTCCCCTCGTTGACCGGGTGCGCGAACTGGTCGGCGACGTACCGGTGACACTCGGGGTCGACGGGCACTGCTTCGCGCTCGGCGAGTTCTGGACCGGCGCCGGGCGGGAGGCGGACACGCTGCTCGGCATCGTGGTGTCGACCGGCGTCGGCGGCGGCTTGGTGGTCGACGGCAAGCCGATGATCGGCCAGTCGGGCAACGCCGCGCACATCGGCCATGTGGTGGTCGACCTGGACGGCGAGGCGTGCGCGTGCGGATCGTTCGGGTGCGTCGAGGCGTACGCGAGCGGGCCGCGGATGGTCGCCCGAGCCAAGCGCCGGGGCTGGCGAGCCGATGAGGCCGTGGACGCCGCCGTACTGGCCGCAGACGCGGCCGCCGGGGACGAGCTCGCGCTGGCGGCCTTCGACGACGGCGCGCAGGCGCTGGCTGCCGGCATCGTCGCGACCGCGGTCACCGTGGACCTCACCACCGTCGTCATCGGCGGCGGCGTCTCGAAGGCCGGCTCGGTCCTGTTCGACCCGGTCCAGGCCTGGGTCAAGCGGCTCGCCCAGCTGCCCTTCGTCACCGATCTGAGCGTTGAGCCCGCCCAATTGGACAACGCCGGCCTCCTCGGAGCCGCTCACCAGGCCTGGTCCGCCGTTCGCTGAGCCGCTGCGGACCTCCGCGCACAACTAACGCGTCCGGAAAAGGGCGTCGCGAGCAGCTTTGCGCAATTTTTACGAAGTTGCCCAGAAGTGTGTAACGACCACCCCGTCGTCTCCGATGCAACGGGTGGATGGGGTGGGGGCACGTCATCCAGGGTCGGTCGAGGGGGGCTCGGACCGACCGAACCGGCCGATCAGGGGGGCCTGGATCGGCCAGAACGCGAGTGCGGCGGAGAGGAGACTCTCCGCCGCCATCGCGTGACAGGGCAGTCGCATTGGATCAGGTGAGGTAGCAACGTCCGCCAGCGTTGTCCGAGGCAACGCTCGACCCCAAGGGATCAGTCCGGATGGACGTCGCGGTACTCCTGCTCTTCGCCGCCGTCCTCGCCACTGCTGTCGTCACCACCGTTTCGCGCCGCGAGGTCGGTGAGGTCGCCGACCGCCTGTTGTTGCTGAACGTCGCCGCAGCGTGCGGCGTTGCCGCCCTGCACGGTTGCCTGCGCGGACGAGCCCTCGCCGGCTCGGATCCCGCCGCAACCGTCGCCGGCGCGGCCGCGGTCTGCTCACCGGAATCCGGTACTGGTCTGCGCCCGGGCTCGCCCCCGGGCTCCGGCTCGGGTTCCGGTGAGCGGGCCGACGACGGGAGCGCTGGATTCGCGCTCGCGATCTACTCCCTGCTCGTCTGCGTGATCAGCGCCTCATCGCTGTTCCGCTCCGAGCCACCAGGGAGTGCGATGGGTCCTCGGGAGGGATGAGGATCGATCGCGGGTTCTGCACCGTGGACGGTCGGCGGTGGTTGTGGGAGGGCGGCCACCGGCCCAACCCCCGCCCACGGTGCAGAACAAGCTGTTACGGCTTGAGCCACTCGGGTTCGGGGAGGCGCGAGCGGTCCAGGCGGCCGTTGTCGTCGAGCGGGAGCTCCTCGATCGGGATCAGGTCGGCCGGGACCAGGTAGATCGGCAGCTCCTTGCCCAGGTCGAGCATCAACCGGGCCAGGACCGCGGGATCGCTGTCCTCCAGAACGACGTACCCGAGCAGGCAGGTGTCACCGGCCGGGTCCGCGCACGCGACCACGACCGCGTCGACCACGCCGGGCTGGTCCGCGAGCACGTGCTCGGTCTCCCCCGGCTCGACCCGGTGACCGCGGATCTTCACCTGGTCGTCCGCGCGGCCGAGGTACTCCAGCGTGCCGTCCGCCCGCCAGCGGCCGAGATCGCGGCTGCGGTACAGCCGGCCGCCCGGGTGACCCGGGTCCGGCACGAACGCACGCTCGGTCTCGTCCGGCCGCCCGATGTAGCCCTGGGCAACGGCCGCGCCGCCGAGGTGGATCTCACCGACCGCGCCGACCGGCAACGGCCGCAAAGCCTGGTCCAGCAGCCGTACGACGACGCCCTCGACCGGCCGCCCGATCGACGGGCGGTCCTCGGCCGGGTCGACCTCGTGGATCGTGGTCACGATCGACGCCTCGACCGGGCCGTACTCGTTGAACAGCCGGCAGTCCGGGTGCGCGTCCAGGAAGTCCCGGACCTTGTGCGTCAGCACCATCGCCTCGCCACCGGCGACGATCTCGCGCAGCGCGGGCAGCTCCGGCAGCCGGCGCATTGTCGCGAGCAGCGCCGTCAACGGGCTGAAGGCCATGAACAACCGCTCGACCTGGTGGTCCCGCAGCGCCGCGATCACCGCGTCCGGGTCGTACCGGTCGTCCTCGCCGATCAGCACCAGCGGCGCACCGGAGGCCAGCGCGGTGAACATCTCCTGCACGTGGACGTCGAAGCCGAACGACGTCCACTGCAATGTCCGCAGCGAGCGCCGGGTCGCCAGGTAGTGCCGGATCAGGTTGACCGGGCCGCGGTGCGGAACCAGCACGCCCTTCGGGTTGCCGTTCGAGCCCGACGTGTAGATGCAGTAGGCAACGTCATCGGCCGCCGACCGGACTGGCGGCGCCTGCTGCGACCGCGGGTCGCCGTCCACCGCCGCGACCGGAACCAGCCGCAGCCCGAGCCGGTCCGCCAGCGCGGCGTCGTCACCGACCAGCGCGACCGCCGACGAGTCGTCGACCATGAACGCCCACCGCGACTCCGGCACGCCGGGGTCCAGCGGCAGGTAGGCCGCACCGGACTTGAGTACGGCGAGCACCGCGACCACGAGCTCGGTGCCTCGGGCAACGCGTACGGCGACCAACTGTCCGGGCTTCACGCCGAGGTCGACCAGTTGCCAGGCGACCGCGTTGGAGCGGCGGTCCAGCTCGGCGTACGTGAGTTCGCGGTTGCCCTGGATCAGCGCGATCGCGTCGGGAGTGCGGGCGACCTGCTGCTCGAACAGCGTGTGCAGTCCACTGAGTTCGCCGGCGACTACGGCGTTCCGCCGTACTCGGCCGATCGGGCCGGCCGGGTCGATGTCGCCTTCCAGCTCGTGCAGTGTCTGCAGGTCGGATTCGATCGGCTGCATCAGGTCGGGCAGGCGGAGATGCGGTTGCGTGGTCGCGCGACGCAGTACCGCTTCCAGGTAGGCGAGCAGGCGGTCGATCGTGGTCTGATCGAACATGCCGGTGCGGTAGTCCGCCGTGCAGGTGATCCTCGCCTCGTGGTGCGTCAGCCGGAGGCGCAGGTCGAGGTGCTTGGGCAGGTCCGTGTCGCCGTCCTCGAACTCGACCAGGACCTGGAAGAGCGGGTCACGTTCCAGTACGGCGAGGTCGGTGCCGGCGTGGTCGAACGCGCCAGTTGTGACGTCGCGGACCCGGTGCGCCAGCACGCCGAGGTCGGGCTCACCGGACAGGTCTACGCGGATCGGCAGCGCTCGCTGAGGCGTGGTCGAGGTGTCGCCTTGCGGGCGGGGCGGCGCGGTCCCGATGGTCACGTCGTCCTGCGCCGCGAACCGGCCGAGCACGGTGCCGACGGCCGCGAGCATCACCATCAACGGGCTGACCTTGCGCTCCCGGCTGAACACGAAGATCGCGTCGCCGAGGTCCTCGGCCAGCTCCTTCTTGACCGACCCGACGCCCTGCTCGCCTACCGGCCGATCACCCACCAGCACCAAGGGCTCCGCGCCCGCGAGGGCCACATCCCAGTACGCCAAGTCCCGCCGCCGAGCCTCCCGCTCCTCCTCCGACAGCTCGGCAACCGGCACCGGCCCACCAACCGCAGCCAGCTCCGCAACCCCAGCTTGCTTCGCGGCCTCGGTCTGGTCACCGGCTCCGGCCTGCTGGTCGGCTTGGGTCTCATCGCGGGCTTCGGCGGCCGGCTCGGGGTCCTCGTCGTCGGCTGACTCGTCGGGCTCCTGCGCCTCGGACTTCGCCGACTCCTGCGCGGGCTCGAGCAGTGCAAGCTGCTCACGCATCAGCTTGGTGACGCCGTCGACCAACTGCCCGGCAACGCGCAGCTGCTGCGACATCAACGCGGCCATCCCGGACCCCGGCAGCTCGGCTTCGCTCGTCGCAGCCGCGGCCTCGTCCACCTTCGCCGCCAGCTCCGCCAGCCCAGTCCCCAGCACTGCCAACGCCGCCCGCGCGTCCGTTGCCGGCGCCACACTGTCAACCACAGCAGGCGTCTCAGGCGATTCGTCGCCCTCGGCAACCACCTCTTCGACGACGACAGGCTCCGGCTTCGGCGCCTGAATCGCCACCGCAGTCGCCAGCTTGTGCGGCGTACTGAAGCTGCCGAACAGCTCCTCCGCCGTCAGACTGACCTCGAACCGCGCGTTGATCTCCTCGACGACCGGTGCCATCGACTCCGCAGTCGCCCCCAACTCGGCGAAGGTGTGATCGACCGTGAGGTCGTAGGGATCCAGCGACAGTTCCTCGCAGGTCAGGTCCAGCACCACATCGAGCGACGCGCGGTAGACCTCGGCCGACACCTCGTCGCCCGACAACGAGCCGGCCTGCGCCAAGTAGTCCGCGTCCACCGAATGCGTCTCAGCCGGCAGCGCGAACACCGACTCGTCCGCCGCGTCAGTCTCGGACTCGCTCTCATCGGCCTCGACCGCTTCGGCCGCCGACGGCTCGACGGGCGGATCGAGCGGGATCTTCTTCACCGCAGGACCAGTCCCGCTGGCCGGCTCGAACACCACCGTCTGCGCCCGCGCCGCCCGCTCGAACGGACTCAACCGCGCAGCACTCTCGGCACCTTCGACGACGGCAGCGGAGTTGTCGATCGGGTGGTGCACGCGACGGAAGGGGTACGTCGGCAACGGCACCCGCCCGCCATCGCCGTACACCTTGGACCAGGCGATCTCGGTGCCCTGCTCGTACAGCTCGGCCAACCCGTTCATCGTCGCGAGCACCGGGTCCTGGCCGAGCCGCTGCGCCGGGATCCACGTGCTGTTCGGCGCGATCCGCCGACCGGCCGGGCTCAGTACGGCGTCCGGCCCCAGCTCGATGAACCGCCGGCACCCGGCCGCCGTCACCGCCTCGACCGCGTCACCGAACAGCACCGGCTGACGCAGCTGGCCGACCAGATAGTCGCCGTCCAGCACAGTCCCCGACTCCAGCAGCTCACCGGACCAGCTCGACACCATCGGCGTACGCAACGGCTTCAGCGTGATCTCGCGGACGATCGCCGCGAAGTCCTTGAGGATCGGGTCCACCAGCGAGCTGTGGAACGCCCGGTCCACGTCCAGCCGCTGCCACGCGACCTGCAACTGGTCCAGCTGCGCTGCCAACTGTCCGACGATCACCTCGGACCCGGTCAGCACGAACGACTGCGGACCGTTGCCTGCGGCAATCTCCACACCGGGCGTCTGCGCCAGCTCGCGAACCCGGTCCGCATCCGCCCGTACGGCGACCATCGCGCCAGGGACCGTGCCACGCTGCATGAGCTCGCCACGCTTGGCCGTCAGCCGTACTCCGTCAGCCAACGACAACGCACCGGCCACGCACAGAGCGGCGTACTCACCGACGCTATGGCCGACCACAAGCGCCGGCTGCACACCGAACGACTGCCACAAGCGCGCCAATGCCAGCTCGAACGCGAACAGCGCCGGCTGCGCGGTCTCCGTCGGCCACACGCCCTCCGACGAGCCGGCTGGGGTCAGCAACAGGTCGAGCAGGCTGCCGCCGAACTCCTCGGCGTACACGCGGTCGCACTCGTCCAGCACCGACCGGAACACCGGGAAGCGTGCTGCAAGGCCAGCAGCCATGCCGCGGCGTGCAGCACCCTGTCCGGTGAAGGCGTAGCCCAGTGGACCCGGTCCGCCGCGCGGCACTTCGGCTGCTTGAGCTGTGGCGAGCGCGTCGACCAGCTCGGCCTCTGACGAGCCGGCGACGGCGATGCGGTGCCGGTACGCCGGTCGGCCGAGTGCCGCCGTGCCAGCGAGGTCGATGAGGCGGTGACCGGTGCCGTGGCCGAGGTCGGTGCGGTACAGCTCGACCAGGTCGGCCAGTGCGTCCAGGTCGGGGGCGGACAGCGGCAGCACGACCGGTCCGTCGTCGCCACGGCGGATCTGCCGCGGCGCCTCCTCCAGGATCACGTGCGCATTGGTGCCGCCGGCATCGAGTGCGCTGACGCCGGCGCGCAACGTCGTACCGGCCTCCCAATCGCGGGCCTCGGTGCCGATCACGAACGGGCTGCCGTCGAGGTCGAGCTGCGGGTTCGGCTCGGTGTAGTTGATCGTCGGGACCAGCATCCGGTGCTGCAGCATCAGGATGGTCTTGATCAGGCCGGCCATGCCCGCAGCGCTGTCGAGGTGGCCGATGTTCGGCTTCACCGAGCCGAGCGTGCAGAAGCCGACCTTGTCGGTGTGCCGGCGCAGCGCGGTCGTCAGCGCCTTCACCTCGGCCGAGTCCGCCGCCGTACTGCCGATCGCGTTCGCCTCGATGTAGCTCAGCGAGTCCGCCGCGAAACCGGCCCGCTCGAGCGCGCGCTCGATGAGGTCGACCTGGTTGCCGGCGGGCGCGTCCTCGCTGCTGACCGCCGTACCGCGGATGACGGCGTACACCGTGTCGCCGTCGGCGACCGCCTGGTCGAGCCGCTTGAGGAGGACCGCGGCGACGCCGTTGCCTGCGACCGTCCCGTCGGCGGTCGCGTCGAACGCGCGGACCTGACCACTCGGCGACAGGATCGACTCCGGGGACGGGCGATAACCCGTTGCCTGCGGCACCTGTACGGCGGCCGCGCCGGCGAGCGCGAGATCCGCGTCACCGGACCTCAGCGCCTGGCAGGCCAGATGTACGGCGACCAGCGACGACGACCACGCGGACTGGACCCCGATCGCCGGGCCGGTGAGGCCGAGACGGTAGGCAACGCGGGCAGCCAGGGAGTCGCGGGACTGGTTCTGCTTGGCGTAGAGGTTCATGCCGGAACCGGCGAAAACGCCGACGCGGCCGGAGGTTCCGGCGTACCCGCCGTGCTCGAGCGCCTGGTAACAAACCTCGAGGAACAACCGCAGCGCCGGATCCATCAGCTCCGCTTCGCGATCCCCCAACCCGAAGAACCGCGCATCGAACGACTCCACATGGTCCAGCACCCCACTGACCGCGACCATCCCGTCATCCGGATGCCCACCCGCCAGCCGCACCTCATCCGGCGTGAACCGCCGAACGCTCCCAACCCCACCCACCAGGTTGTCCCAGAACTGCTCCAACCCCTCAGCCCCCGGAAACCGCCCCGCCAGCCCCACCACAGCCACCGGCCCAACAACAGCCGCCTTCTTCTTCTGCCCACCAACCGACCCCGCGGCCGAGACACCTTCGTCCGACGCGGCATCCCCAACAACGCCAGCCGCCCCTACAGCCTGCCCGGCAGCCTCTTCACCGGCCTCAGTCCCGAGCTCGACGCCGCCAGCCCCCGCAGCACCCGCAACCTGCTCCGAAGGCTCAGCGACTGGCTCTGCTGCGACCCGCTTGGCGGACTCACCCGACTGAGCCAACGCCGGTACGACGGCCCCATCGCCGTCCGCCTCGGACTCAGCACCGAGGTCCCCCTCGGCGGCCGCCTCGCCCCCCGCGGCCAGTACTGCGACCTGTTCGCCGGCCTCCTCGCCCGCCTCAGCGCCCTGCCCAGCGATGACCGCCTCAGCCTCCGAGGCAACCTCACCAGCCGCAGCGCCGGCATCCGCCGCATCGTGCCCGGAAACGACCTCCGGCTCAGACGACGCAACCTCGGCACCCTGTACTGCGACCTGCTCGGCAGACTCATCGCCCGCCTCGCCCGCCTGTAGTGCGACCCGCTCAGCAGACTCATCACCCGCGTCAGCCGAGCCCTCGACGGCCGCTGAATCAGCCCCGGCCTCAGGCTCGGCGCCAAGCTCCACGCCGGCGGGCGCCTCGACCTCAGCAGCTTCTGCGACCTGTTCGGCGGCCTGATCACTCTGCTCGGCGCCGTGCGCGGCAGCGACCGACTCGGCGTCCCCAGTGACCCCACCGGCAGCGGTCTCGTCATCGTCGGTTGCAGACTCGCCGACAAGCTCCGCCTCAACAGGCTCCACCTCGCCCGCCTGTACTGCGACCCGCTCGGCGGACTCAGCCGAGCCCTCGACGGCCGCCGAATCGGCCCCGGCCTCAGGCTCAGCGCTGGCGTCCACCACGGGCGACTCGACCCCAGCGGCTTGCTCGACCTGCTCCGCGGCCTGATCACTCGGCTCGGCGCCTTGTGCGGCGGTGACCGACTCAGCGTTCGCGGTGCCCTCACTGGCAGCAGCCTGGACATCCTCCGTTGCAGGCTCCGCGACAAGCTCCCGCTCAGCAGGCTCGACCTCGGCCGCCGGTCCTGCGACCAGCTCCGCGGGCACCTCGCCGGCAGCAGCCTGGTCGTCCCCCGTTGCGGGCTCTGCGACAAGCTCCGGCTCAGCAGGCTCGACCTCGGCCGCCTGTACTGCGACCGGGTCGGCGGGCTCGTCGGTCGGCTCAGCCTGGGCGGCGGGCTGGTCGGTTTCGGCCTCACGCTCGACGCTGAGATCGGTCTCCGTGGGCGACTCGCTCTCGGCGGTTGATGCGATCTGCTCCGCGGGCTGGTGACTCGGCTCGGTGCTCTGCTCGCTGACAGGCAACTCAGCTGCCGCGGTGGCCTCGCCGGCCGCAGCGTGAGCGTCCTCCGCGTCGGCCTCGGGAGCGACCTCCGGCGCGGCAGGCTGCTCGAACTCGGCGGGCTGTACTGCGACCTGCCCGGCGGACTCGTCGGTCGGCTCAGCATCAGCCTGCTCGCCGGACTCGTCGGTCGGCTCAGTATCAGCCTCGGCGGGCTGGTCGGTCGGCTCAGCCTCAGCCTGCTCGGCGGACTTGTCGATCGGCTCAGCCTCGGCCTGGGCGGCGGACTCGTCGGTAGGCTCAGCCTCGGCCTGGGCGGCGGACTCGTCGGTCGGCTCAGCCTCGGCCTGGGCGGTGGGCTGGTTGGTTTCGGCCTCGGGCCTGGCGCTGAGGTCCGCGTCGGCGGGCGACTCGATCTCGGCTGCGTGCGAGGTCTGGTCCGCGTCCGGGTCGCTCGGCTGCTCGGGCCGATCGCTCGCCTCGGCGGGCTCAGCGGTCGGGTCGGGGGTGGGCTCCGCGAGTTCACTGCTTGGTTCGGGTGCCAGCTCGGTGGTCGTCGGGTCGGCTGCAGGCTCCTGGTCGGAGGTGAGTTCTGTTTCGGCGGGTACCGCGGGATTGTCAGCCTTCGCGGTCGGCTGGGCGGGTTGCGGCGTGGCCTCGGCGCTCGTTGCAATCGTCGGAGGACCGCCGGCCGTCAGCGATACAGCCTCGGGTCCGAAGCCGGCCTCAGGTGCGGGATCGGCCTGTGGTTGGCCGCCGGGCTGGACGTCGGCGGTGAGGTCGACGTCGGCGCTGGGCTCCGTGGCGGGGCCAACCTCGGCGCTGGGCTCCGTGGCGGGGCCAACCTCGGCGCTGGGCTCCGTGGCGGGGCCATCCACGGAGTTGGGCTCGGTGGCGGTGTCCCCCTCGGAGCTGGGTTGGGCCTCGGCGGTGGGCTGGACATCGGCGGTGGGGTCTGTGCCGAGGATGGGGGCTTCTATGCGGCGGAGTTCTGTGGTGGCTTCGGGGTCTGTGGAGGGCTTGCGGGAGAAGGCTGTGCTGTCGAAGTAGGCGTCGGACTCGTCGTTGCCGTTGGCGTCCGCGTCGGGCTGACGGGTGGTATCCGCGTCGGGGGTGCTGTTGGTGCCGGGGTCGGTGGCGACCGTTGGACCGGAGGTGGAGCTGGCCTCGAAGGCGGCAGACGCGGGCTGGGGAGCGTGGTCGTGGTCAGCCTCGCTCGCGGCGGGAGTTGGCTCTCCTGCGGCGGTGGGAGCTGACTCACGCTCGGCGGCAGAGCCGGGCTCGTGTACGGCGGTGGGACCTGCCTGGCTTGTGGCGGGAGCCGACTCGTGTGCGGCGGCAGGAGTTGGCTCGTCTGCGGCTCGAGCTGACTCACTCTCGGCGGCAGGGCCCGGCTCGTGTACGGCGGCGGGAGTCGGCTCGCCCCCGGCGGAAGGGCTGCGCTCGTGTACGGCGGCAGGAGTCGGCTCGGCTGCGGTCGGGCCTGGCTCGGCTGCTGTTGCGGTTGGCTCGGCTGGGGCGGAGGGGGTTTCCGGGGCCGGTGTGGGGGTGCGGTTGGCGCCGAGGGTGGGGCGTTGGGGTGGGGTGGGGATGGATTGCTGGAGGGTTCGTTTCCAGGCCAGGCGGACTACCGGGAGTTCTTGGGTGCGTTCGGCGGGGTCTTCCTCGAGGGAGATGGGGGTGCCGGGGGTGGTGGCGTGCGGGCCTTCGCCGGTGGGGCCGGAGTGGGCGTTGGCGCCGGCGGGTTCGACGTACGGGTGGGCGGGGGTTTCCAGGGTGCCGTCGAGCCAGCGCTGGCGCAGGAGGGGACGGAGGATCTTGCCGCCCGGCGTGGTCGGGAAGTCGCGGCGGGGTACGCCGACGACCTCCGCCTCCAGGCCGAGGCGGCCCTGGATCAGGCTGCGGATCGCCTGGTCCATGCCGGGGATCGACTCCGGTGTGAGCGCGTAGAAGACGACCAGGCGGTCGGTCCCGCGCTCGGGGTCGGCAACTCCGCAGGCCGCGATCAGGCCGTGCTCCGCGCCGACCACCGAGGACGCGACCGTCTCGATGTCGTGCGCGTAGTACAGCTTGCCGGACATGATGATGCGTTCGCTGTCCCGGCCGGTGATGACGACCTGCCCGCCGGTGATGAAGCCCTGGTCGCCGGTCGCGAGCCACTTGCGCGCCGGCCAGTTGCCGATCGGGAACGCGTCCCGGTCGGCCTCCAGGTTGCCCAGGTACCCGGGCGTCACCCGCGCGGACGCGACCTGCAACTGCCCGATCCGGCCCTCCGGCAGCACCGCGCCGTTCGGCGCAACGATCCGCACGGTCGTCCCCGGCGCGGGTGCGCCGACCGACACCAGGCTGAGCACGCCCGGCGCCTCGGCCCGCGTCTTGCCCGGCCGTGCCACCGCGACCTTGCCGCTCGACGGCCGCTGGTCGACCCACTCGACGACTCCGGTCGGTGGGATCCGGACGCGGTGCACGTTCGGCGTCAGCCCCGGTCGCCCGAACGTGATCCCGGTGACGGTCTCGGTCATCCCCCACGCCGCGACGAAGGTCTCCGGTACGACGCCGAAGCGGTTCGTCAGCCGGAGGAACTCGCTCATCACCGGCACGGTGATCTGCTCGCCACCGCTGACCAGGCTGCGCAGCGCGGACAGGTCCCAGTGCCGGTCCGGCTCACCGGCGATCGCCCGCGTGGCGAGCCGGTAGCCGAAGTTCGGCGACCAGGAGTGGTTGACCCGGTGCTGGTCCATCAGGTCGAGCCAGCGCAGCGGGTTGGCGAGCACCCAGTCGGTGTTGACGTGGATGTTCGTGCACCCGCTGAACACGGGCAGCAGGTGGTACAGCAGGAACGCGCCGCTGCGGTCCAGCGGCAGCCAGTTGAGCGTGGTCTGTCCAGGCCGCACCGGCAGCATGGCCGGCGTACCGGCGGCGAACTCGACCAGACCGCGGTGCGTCAGCTGGACGATCTTCGGCGCACCCGTGCTGGTCCCCGACGACGTCATCAGTACGGCGACGTCGTCGGCAGCCGGCCGGTGGAACTCCGAGGTCGGCTCGTGGCCGGCCAGCGCATCCGGGTCGAGGACGGGCAGGCCGAGGTCGTTCGGCAGGTCGGACGGGCGGCCGATCAGCACCGTCCAGCCGAGCAGGTCGGTGACCTTGCGGAGCCGCTCGCGGCCCTCCTCGGTGCGGTCGCCGCCGGCGCTCGGGGCCATCAGCAACGGCCGGATGCCGCCGAGGGTGCAGGCCCAGAACGCGGCGAAGAAGCCGACCGGCTCGGTGACGTGTACGACGGCCGGGTCGCCGGCGCGGACGCCGTTCGCCCGCAGCCCGGCCAGGATGCGCGCGGCGAGCTCGAGCAGGGTCGGGAAGTCGAGTTTGGTCTCGCGGCCGTCCGGCCCGATCTCGACCACGCCGGCGCCGCCGAAGTCGCGGGCGGCGCGCAGCAGGGCGCTCGGGAGATCGCGCGGGTACCCGGCCGGGATCATCAGGGCCGGTCCGGTGCTGATCGCCGGCCGGTCCACACTGCTCCTCACCACGCCGATGCCACCACCGAGAGCAGGACCGGTACGGCGTCACGCGGGAACGCGGGCCGGATCGTCACCGGGACGGTGGCGCCAGCCAGTTGGCGACCCACGGACACGCGCCTCCCCAACTGGACGGAGCCGGGCTCAGGGCAGACCCGCCTCGCTCTCACCGACAGAAGCCCCGTTTTCCGCCTGCCGGAACGATGCCGTGACCGGGTGGACCCGGTGCGTCATCGCGCCGACCGACAGCCGTGAACCCTACCAGCCGCGACCCGCCCTGGAGGAGTCCGATCCCAGCAGCCGAAGGTTAAGAAATCGCGCAGCCGCCGACACCAGCACAACGAGCGGCACGGCCACCGGGTACGGCGCCCGCCGACACCGTCCGATGACCGGAATCGAGATCCGAACTGGGTTGGCTCTCGGAACTGAAAACCATTATCGTTTTCGACTGTTCGCCATCCGCCGAGGGAGTGAGGTCCTCGTATGTCCAGTTCGTCGTTGAGCCGCCGCGGCTTCCTCGGTCTCGCGTCGGCCGGTGCGGCGGTCGCCGTACTGCCCGGCTGCGCCGAATCGCCCGGCACCGCGTCGGCAGGCGGCTCGCCGCGCTCGGGCGGTCGGCTGCGCGCCGCGTTCTCCGGTGGCGGCGCCGCGGAGGTGCTGGATCCGCACCAGAGCAATCTGTACGTCGAGATCGCGCGCGCCAAGGCGATGTACGACAAGCTCGCCGACTACGGATCGGACATGTCGCCGCAGCCCCGGCTCGCGGAGAAGTGGGAGCCGAGTGCGGACCTGCGGACCTGGCGGATCACGCTGCGCCAGGCCACCTTCCACGACGGCCGCCCGGTACGGCCCGCCGACGTGCTGGCCAGCTTCGCGCGGATCGTCGAGCCCGGATCCACGCGGCGCGCGAAGTCGGCCTTGTCGGTCATCGACCTGGCCGCCAGCCGGGTTGTCGACAATCGGACGATCGAGTTCCGGCTGCAGCGACCGTACGGCGAGTTCCCGAACGCGCTCGCGACGCTCGGCGCCTACATCGTCCCGGCCGGTATGCCGGACCTGGCGAAACCGATCGGGTCGGGGCCGTTCCGGTTCCGTTCGTTCGAGCCCGGGCGGAGTTTCGTGGCCGAACGCAACCCCGACTACTGGGACGGAGCGCCGTACCTCGACGAGTTGCACCTCCTGATCAGCAACGACGAGGCCGCCCGGGTGAACGCGCTGCTCGGCAGGCAGGTCGAGTACGCCCACGATCTGACGCCGACGAGCGCCCGGACGCACGAGCGGACCGTCCAGGTCCACCGGCTGCCGCTGAGCAACTTCCATGGGCTGGCGATGAAGATCGACCGCCCGCCGTTCAACCGGCCGGAACTTCGGCAGGCGATGTTCCACCTCGTCGACCGGGAGGAACTGATCAGGTCCGTGCTGCACGGATCGGGTGAGCTCGGCAACGACCTCTACGGCAAGAACTACCAGTACTACGCGGCCGGCCTGGCGCAGCGGGGTCCGGATCCGGATCGGGCCAGGTCTCTGCTGAAGCAGGCCGGTGCCGAGGGCTTGACGATCGACTTCGACACCTCGGACGCGTCGACCGGGCTGAAGGAGGCAGCGCTGGCGATCAGCGACCAGGCCAAGGCGATCGGCCTGAACCTGAACGTCAGGCTCGGCAACAAGGACACCTACTGGGCCGACATCGCCAAGAACGGCGTACTGGCCGGCTATCGATCCGGCGCGATGCCGCTCGAGTCGCACATCTCGCAGCGACTGCTGACGACCTCGACGACCAACAACACGCAGTGGCGGCGGCCGGAGTTCGACAAGCTGTACTACGACGCGCAGTCGACGACCGACGAGACGAAGCGCGCCGAGCTGTACCTGCGCATGCAGCAGCAACTGTTCGACGAGGGCGGCTTCGTCTGGTGGGGCGTCTCGGACTGGATCGTTGCCTCGGCCCCGAATCTTCGTGGCCTCGACGACAGGGCTCCGGCCAACACCCTGAACTGGGCGCGTTTCGACAAGGTCTGGCTCGCGTGATCCGGTACGTCACCGGCCGTTTGCTGCTCGGTGTCGTACAGGTGCTGGCGGTGATGGGCGGGACCTTCTTCCTGACCGAGGCGCTGCCCGGCGACGCAGCCGTGACGATTGCCGGAGACAACCCGGATCCGGCGATCATCGCGTCGCTGCGCGAGCGGCTGGGCCTCAACGAGACGGCATGGCATCGGCTGGGCGACTGGTCGGCCGCCGCGCTGCACGGCGACTTCGGTCAGTCCCTGGTGGGCCCACGTCCGGTGCTGGACATCATCGCCACCGCGGCCGGACCGACCGTCCTGCTTGCCGGGTTGACCTTGGTCTTGCTGATCCCGTTGTCGGTTGCGCTCGGGGTGTTCGCGGCACATCGCGAGGGTGGGCGGCTGGATCGGGTCATCACCGGCAGCACGCTCGGGTTGTACTCGGCGCCCGAGTTCGCGATGGGAATCCTGGTCGTCACAGTGTTCGCGGTTCAGCTCGGCTGGTTTCCACCGACAGCCGTCGGTACCGCGCTCGGCAGCAATCCCGCCGTCCTCGTGCTGCCGGTGTTCGTCCTGTTGCTGCGCCCGGTCTGCTCGCTGAGCCGGCTGATCCGGGCCGGGATGATCGACGCCCAACGGTCGGACTACGTGCGGCACGTGCAGAGGATCGGATTGTCGACAATCCGCATCCGGCTCCTGCATGCGCTGCCCAACGCGGTGGCGCCGTCCGTCCAGCAACTCGCGAGAACCACAGACTGGCTGGTCGGCGGCGTGATCGTCATCGAGGCCATCTTCGTCATCCCCGGTCTGGGCACGACGCTGGCCGAGGCCGTGGCCGCCCGGGACCTGCCGGTGGTCCAGGGCCTGGCCGTTGTGCTCGCCACCACCACGGTCCTGGTCAACCTGCTCGCCGACGTGGCGGCGCGGGCACTGGCGCCGGCGGCCGAGGCAGGCCGATGAAGACGTCGATGGGCGGCAAGGCATCGACGAAGCGACAGCTGGTCGGCGAGACGGGCGGCAGGCGGGAATGCCGGACTTCGCCAGGACGAACCGGGCCGGGTGGATTCCTCGTGCCCGGGATCCTGGTGGCGGTACCGGTGCTGCTGGCGCTGGCCGGGCCGCTGTTCGCGTCGGCCGACACGGCCAAGGCGGTGCCGTTCAGTCTCGGAAGCGGCTGGTTCGGGACGGACTTCGTCGGGCGGGACGTGTGGAACGAGGTGCTGCTCGGTGGACGGTCGCTGATCCTGGTGGCTGCTGCCGCGACCGCGTGCACCTACCTGGTCGCAGTACCGCTCGGGCTGGTCGCCGGGATGACCCGGAGCCGGGTGCTCGACGAGTTGCTGATGCGGCCGCTCGACCTGCTGCTCGCGGTGCCGTCGATGGTGCTGTTGCTGTTGCTCGTCTCGATCGCGCCGCACTCGCCATGGTTGCTGGTCGCGGTCGTTGCCTTGATCAATCTCCCGGACGTGGTTCGGATCAGTCGCGCCGCCGCGCTCGCGCTCTCCGCGCGGCCGGCCGTCGAGGCGATGCGACTGCAGGGCGAGAGCCGGATCCGGATCGGACTCGGGTACGTCGCGCGATCGATGCGCCGTACGCTCGCCGCCGACCTCGGCATTCGGTTCACCGGCGCGACCTACCTGGTCGCCTCGGCCAGCTTCCTCGGTGTCGGCATCTCACCGCAGGCCAGTGACTGGGCGGCGATGGTCGACCGGAATCGTGGCGGCCTGTTCGTGCAGCCGTGGGCGGTCGCCGTCCCCGCGGTGCTGATCGTGATGCTGGCGATCGGCGTCAACCTCACCTTCGACCGATTGCTGCGGACGGAGACCCGGTGAGCGTCGTCGAGGTTCACAATCTCATCGTTCGATTGAGTGATCGTTCGATTGTCGACAATGTCTCGTTCGCGCTGGCCGCGGGCAGCATCACAGCCCTCGTCGGTGCGTCCGGCAGTGGCAAGACCACGACCGCCCTCGCGTTGCTGGGCGAGCAGCCACCCGGCGGGATCGTCTCCGGCGAGGTGCGGGTCGACGGGCCGGTCGGCTACCTGCCACAGCAACCTTCGGCCGCGCTGAATCCGGTACGGCGGATCGGCGGCGTCCTGCGGGAGATCGCCCGCCTGCACGTGCCACGCAACCAGGTGCGGCACCGCGTGCTCGAAGCGCTGCGGCAGGCCCAGCTCCCGGACGGTGACCAGCTCCTGCGCCGATACCCACACCAGCTCTCCGGCGGGCAGCAGCAGCGTGTCGTGCTCGCTCATGAGCTCATCGGCCGTCCCAAGGTCCTGATCGCGGACGAACCCACCACCGGCCAGGACGCGCTGATTCGCGCCGGTCTCATCGACGAACTGCGGGCGGTCGCGGACCAGGGCATCGCGATCCTGCTCCTCACCCACGACCTCGAGCTGGCCGGCCGCCTCGCCGACCAGGTCCTGGTGATGGACAACGGCCGGATCGTCGGCACCGAGCTACCGAGCCCGCCGCCCCATCAGCCGGCGACCTACGAAGCCGCCGGGCCGACGGTTCTCGACGTCCGGCGGCTGACCGCCGGCCACCGACGGGTCGAGACCCTGCACGAGGTCTCGCTGACGATCCACGCCGGCGAGTCGCTGGCAGTCGTCGGCCCCTCGGGCAGCGGCAAGACCACGCTGGCTCGCTGCATCGCCGGACTGCACCCGCACCGCGGAGGGGAGCTCCTGCTCAGCACCACACGCCTGTCGCCGTTGGTGCGTCGACGCACCCGCGAGCAGTTGGCGCGGATCCAGTACGTCCACCAGGACGCCCGCGCATCGTTCAACGAGTACGTCGCCGTGGTCGACCAGGTGGCCCGGACAGCCGAGCGCCTCCGCGGCCGGACCGACGCACGGCGCCGTGCGCTCGACGCACTGGCCCAGCTGGGCGTCCCGGAAGCCACTGCGAGCCGCCTGCCGGCTGCACTGTCCGGTGGGGAGCTGCAGCGGGCGGCGCTCGTGCGCGCTCTCATGGCTGAGCCGGACCTGCTGGTCTGCGACGAGATCACCTCCGGACTCGACACAGTGGCCCAGGCCGAGTCGATCGCCGTACTGCGGAAGCTGCAGGACAGGACCGGCTGCGCCCTCGTGGTGATCACCCACGACTTCACGGTCGTCGCCGCACTCGCCCGTCAGGTCGCGGTGCTGGCCGCCGGCCGGATCGTCGAGCGAGGGGCCACGGCCACAGTCCTCGCCGAACCCGCTCATCCGGTCACCCGCGCGTTGGTGGCCGCCTCAACACTGGAGGACGCTCTTGACCCGGCCGGCTGAACACCACATCGGCCCGTACGTCGTCCGGACCGCGCGTCGTGAGGACATCGACGGAGCGCGGTCTGTGATGCTCGACACCTTCTACCACGTGTTCGGGCACGGGTACGTGCCACGCTGGCACGCCGACGTCGTCGACCCGGGCCGGGCGTACTTCGACGATCCACGGCAGCGGCTGTTCGTCGCCGTACGGGACGACGAGGTGGTCGGGACAGCCGCCGTACGCGCCGACGGCCCAAAGAGCCCACCGCACGCCCCCTGGATCGCGCAACGGTACCCGTCCGGGACGACCGCCCAGATCTTCCGGGTCTACGTCCGCCCCGATCACCGTCGCCACGGCCTCGCCCGCGCGCTCGTCGACCTGGCCTGCCGTTTCATCGCCGACACACCCGGTTACGACGTCATCTACCTGCACACCAACGCGGCCGTCGAGGGCGCCGAGCCGTTCTGGCACGCCATCGCCACCGAAGTCCACGATGGCCGCACAGACCCCCGGTACAGCCCGGCCGTCCACTTCGAAATTCCGATCGTGGGCGAAGAGGGGATCGAACCCCCGACATCTTCCTTGTAAGGGAAGCGCTCTACCGCTGAGCTATTCGCCCGTTTCAGCGACCGGCGCAGTCTACCCGAGGTCGAGGCCCAGGCTTGCCAGGGCCGCTGCGTAGTCGTCCGGGTCGCGGGCCTCGGGGATCGGGTTCACGACGGACCACCGGACTACCCCGCTCCGGTCCACCACGAACGTGCCGCGCAGGGCGCAGCCGCGGTCGGAGTCGAAGACGCCGTACGACGTCGCGATCGCCCCGTGCGGCCAGAAGTCGGTGAGCAGGCCGAACTCGAGTTTCTGGGCGTCCGAGTAGGCCCGCAACGTGAACATCGGGTCGCAGGAGATGGCCAGGAACTCGGCTGCCGCGAGCAGGCCGGGGCGGTCCCGCAGCGTGGTCAGCTCACTCGTGCACACCCCGCTGAACGCATAGGGGTAGAACACCAGCACGACGTCGCGCCGGCCGCGGAAGTCGGCCAGCCGGACCTGTTCGCCGTACTGGTTCCGGGCGGTGAAGTCCGGTGCCCGGCTGCCGACGGCAGGGGTCACCGGACGGTCACCGGCTGCCGCGGGCCGACTTGGGCACCACCAGCTTGGTCGCCGACCAGTCGTCGGTGACGGTCAGGCTGCTCGTGGTGGCGAGTCCGGCCGTCGGGGCGGCCTCGGCGATGTCGCTGGCGTCGACGTACCCGTCGCGGCCCACCTTCGGGGTCAGCAGCCACACCACGCCGCCGGCCTTCAGGTCGGTCAGGATGTCGAAGAACGCGTCGACCAGGTCGCCGTCGTCCTCCCGGAACCAGAGCAGGACTGCGTCCACGACCTCGTCGGTGTCCTCGTCGACGAACTCCTCTCCGGTGATCTCCCGGATCGCGTCGCGGAACTCGTCGTCGCAGTCGTCGTCGTACCCGATCTCCTGCACGATCCAGCCGGTCTCCAGGCCGAGCCGGGAGGCCATGTTCGGCCCGCCGCTCTTGCCGTCCGCGTGGTCCGCGGTCGCGCTCACGTGTCCTCCTCCGTGGTCCCCGCTTGCCCGGGGGTAGGCGTCAGTAGCGATAGTCCATCGTGGCCTACCGCGTCGCGCAAGTATGCACGAGGGTTCCGTGACGTGTCCGGTATCCGCGTGGTGGGTACGGCGCGTGTCCGGTGGGAACACGCCGGGACGACCAGAATCGGGCCCCTGTGGAAGGCGAAGTAGAACGCATTCCGAACAGGTGACAGGATTGCGGTGAAGAGCAACCAGAGAGAACGGCAGGACACCGTGGCTTCCGGACACGAACCACCAGCCATCATCACCGAGGGGATGCCCACCCAGCTCCCCGACATCGACCCCGACGAGACACGGGAGTGGGTCGAATCGCTCGACGCGGTCCTGGACGAACGGGGCAAGGCGCGAGCGCGCTACCTGATGCTCAAGCTGATCGAGCGAGCCCGGGAGCGACAGGTCGGGGTGCCCGCGCTGCGGAGCACCGACTACATCAACTCGATCCCGCCCGAGCGGGAGCCGTGGTTCCCCGGCGACGAGCACATCGAGCGGCGGATCCGCGCCTTCATCCGGTGGAACGCCGCGGTGATGGTGAGCAAGGCCAACCGCAAGGGCCTGGAGGTCGGCGGCCACATCGCCACCTACCAGTCCGCGGCCAGCCTGTACGAGGTCGGTTTCAACCACTTCTTCCGCGGCAAGGACCACCCCGGCGGCGGCGACCAGGTCTTCATCCAGGGCCACGCCTCCCCCGGCATGTACGCGCGCGCCTTCCTGGAGGGACGGCTGTCCGCGGACCAGCTGGACGGCTTCCGCCAGGAGGTCTCCCGCGGCCCGCACAACGGGCTGTCGTCGTACCCGCACCCGCGGTTGATGCCGGACTTCTGGGAGTTCCCGACCGTCTCGATGGGACTGGCCGCGCTGAACTCGATCTACCAGGCCCGGTTCAACCGGTACCTGCACCACCGCGGCATCAAGGACACCAGCCAGCAGCACGTCTGGGCGTTCCTCGGCGACGGTGAGATGGGTGAGCCGGAGTCGCTCGGCGCGATCGGCCTGGCCGCCCGCGAGGAGCTGGACAACCTCACCTTCGTGATCAACTGCAACCTGCAGCAGCTGGACGGCCCGGTCCGCGGCAACGGCAAGGTGATCCAGGAGCTGGAGGCCTACTTCCGCGGCGCCGGCTGGAACGTCATCAAGGTGATCTGGGGCCGGGAGTGGGACAACCTGCTGGCGCAGGACCACGACGGCGTGCTGGTGCACAAAATGAACACCACGCCGGACGGCCAGTTCCAGACCTACTCGGTCGAGTCCGGCGAGTACATCCGGAACAACTTCTTCGGCGGCGACCAGCGGCTGCAGGCGATGGTCCGGAACCTGTCCGACGAGGACCTGCGCAAGCTGCCGCGCGGCGGTCACGACTACCGCAAGGTGTACGCGGCGTTCAAGAGCGCGACCGAGCACGTCGGGCAGCCGACGGTGATCCTGGCCCAGACCATCAAGGGCTGGACGATCGAGGCGCTGGAGGGCCGCAACGCGACCCACCAGATGAAGAAGCTGACCTCGGACGACCTGAAGGCGTTCCGGGACCGGCTCTACCTGCCGATCGAGGACAAGGACCTCGAGGACGCCTACAACCCGCCGTACTTCCACCCCGGCACGGACTCGCCGGAGTACCAGTACATGATGGAGCGGCGCAAGCAGCTCGGCGGTTCGCTGCCGGAGCGCCGGGTGACGCCGAAGACCTCGCTCAAGCTTCCTGGTGACGACGTCTACAAGCCGCTCTCCAAGGGCAGTAACGCGCCGGTGGCGACCACGATGGCGCTGGTCCGGCTGTTCCGGGACCTGATGAAGGACCCGGAGGTCGGTCCCCGGATCGTCCCGATCGCCCCGGACGAGTACCGCACGTTCGGTATGGACTCGATGTTCCCGACGGCGAAGATCTACTCGCCGCACGGCCAGCAGTACGAGGCGGTCGACCGCAACCTGCTGCTGTCGTACAAGGAGTCCGAGCAGGGCCAGCTGCTGCACGAGGGCATCAGCGAGGCCGGCGCGATGGGCTCGATGATCGCGGCCGGCACGGCGTACGCGACGCACGGCGAGCCGATGATCCCGTTCTACATCTTCTACTCGATGTTCGGGTTCCAGCGGACCGGTGACTCGCTCTGGGCGTTCGGCGACCAGCTCGGCCGGGGCTTCCTGATCGGCGCGACCGCGGGCCGTACGACGCTGACCGGTGAGGGACTGCAGCACGCCGACGGCCACTCGCCGCTGCTTGCCTCGAGCAACCCGGCCGCGGTGCACTACGACCCGGGCTTCGCCTACGAGGTCGCGTACATCGTGAAGGAAGGCCTGCGCCGGATGTACGGGTACGGCCTGGACAAGGACGCGCCGTACGGCGAGGACGTCTTCTACTACCTGACCGTGTACAACGAGCCCGTTCCGCAGCCGGCCGAGCCGGAGAACCTCGACGTCGAGGCACTGCTGAAGGGCATGTACCGGTTCAACGAGTACGAGACGGCCGAGGGCGACGACGTGCCGCGGGTGCAACTGCTCGCGTCCGGGGTCGCGCTGCCGTGGGTCCGCAAGGCCCAGCAGATCCTCGCCGAGGAGTACTCGGTGGCCGCCGACATCTGGTCGGTGACCTCGTGGAACGAGCTGCGCCGCGACGCGGTCGCGGCCGAGGAGCACAACCTGCTGCACCCCGACGAGCCGGAGCAGGTGCCGTTCGTCACCGAGCAACTGAAGGACACCAAGGGCCCGGTCGTCGCGGTCAGCGACTTCATGCGCTCGGTGCAGGACCAGATCTCCCGCTGGGTGCCGAACGACTACACCTCGCTCGGGACCGACGGCTGGGGCCTGGCCGACACCCGGGCCGCGGCCCGGCGGCACTTCCACGTGGACGCCGAGTCGGTCGTGGTGGCCACGCTGGAGATCCTGGCCAAGCGCGGTGACGTGAAGCCGGAGGTCGCCGCCGAGGCGGCCCGCAAGTACCGCATCGACGACCCGACCGCGGTCGCCGGCGTGAAGCAGGAGGGCGCCGGCGCCTGACGCCCGCACCCTGGAAACCCGGGAAGCCGCTCACCTTCGGGTGGGCGGCTTTCCTATTTCCGGAACCTCTTACGGTCACCTGGCAGCGGGCCGGCGGGATGCCGGTGTACGACAAACCTCGTAGCCGGCCGCCTGCGCGGGTTGCGCATTCCGTCCGACGCGGCGGGATGCCCCCGCTCCCTACCGTCAGTGACATGACTGGCGTCAGCGTTGCTCTTCTCGCGGGGACGGTGTCCACCATCCTCTTCGCGTCGAGTGCCATGCCGATGGTGATCAAGGCGGTCCGGACCCGCGACCTGAAGTCGTACAGCCCGGCCAACCTGGTCCTCGCCAACGTCGGCAACGCCGTCCACTGCATCTACGTGGTGCACCTGCCGCCGGGACCGATCTGGGCCCTGCACGGCTTCTACGTCGTGACGTCCGCCGTGATGCTGCTGTGGTGGCTGCGCTACCACAGCCTCACCGGGCACCGCGGCGTCGCACGAGACGAGCGGAGGCTCGCGTGATGAACACCGAAAGTGTCGAGACCGTCATCATCGGCGGCGGCCAGGCCGGGCTGTCCACCGGCTACCACCTGCGCAAGCGGGAGCGGCAGTTCCTGATCCTGGACGGCAACGCCCGGGTCGGCGACCAGTGGCGGGCGCAGTGGGACACGCTGCGGCTCTACACCCCGCGCAAGTACGACGGGCTGGCCGGGATGCCGTTCCCGGGCACGCCGTGGTCGTACCCGACCAAGGACGAGGTCGCCGACTACCTGGCGTCGTACGCAGCCCGCTTCGACCTCCCGGTCCGCGGCAGCACCCGGGTCGAGAGGCTCGAGGCGTACGGCGACCGGTACGCCGTGACCACGAGCTCCGGCACCATCCACGCCGACAACGTGGTCGTTGCCACCGGCACCTTCGGCAGGACGCCGTACCTGCCGGACTTCGCCGTCGACCTGGACCCGGGGATCCGGCAGCTGCACTCCAGCGAGTACCGCCGGGCCGAGCAACTGAAGGACGGCCCGGTGCTGGTCGTCGGCGGCTCGCACTCGGGCACGGACATCGCCTACGAGGTCGCGACCAGCCACCCGACCGTCCTGTGCGGCCGCGACCCGGGCCAGATCCCGGTCCGGCTGGACAGCCCCGGCGCCCACGTGTTCTTCCCGGTCTTCCTGTTCTTCGGCAAGCACGTGGTCACACGGCGGACCCCGATCGGCCGGAAGGCCAAGGACGACATCCGCTTCCACGGCGGCCCGATGCTCCGGGTGAAGCGGTCGGACCTGCTCGCGCGGGGGGTCGAGCGGGTGCACGATCGGGTCACCGGAGTCCGGGACGGACTGCCGGTGCTCGGCGACGACCGGGTGCTGGACGTGGCGAACGTGGTCTGGGCGACCGGGTTCCAGCAGGTCTTCGACTGGATCCGGCTGCCGATCTTCGGCCCGGACGGCTGGCCGCTCGAGGAGCGTGGCGTGGTCACGGACGCGCCGGGTCTGTTCTTCTGCGGGTTGTCCTTCCAGTTCGCCTTCAGCTCGATGGTGCTGCCGGGTGTCGGGCGGGACGCGGCGTACGTCGCCAAGCGGATCGCGGCCCGATCCGGGCGGAGTCTTGCCGTGGCCTGATTGGGCGCGCATGCTCGCGAGTGGGGGCCGTGTGATGGGGATTGTCGACGATCTCGAGAGAGCCCGGGCGGCGTTCGAACGACGCGACTGGGCGGTGGCCTACGACCGGCTGTCGGCCGGCGGCGACGCCGCTCTGGGCCCGGACGACCTGATGGCGCTCGGCACCGCGGCGTACCTGGTCGGCGACAACGACGCCTGTGTCCGGGCCCTGCAGCGCGGCTTCCGGCTGCAGATCGACCGCGGTGAGATCCCGGGCGCGGTCCGGTTCGCCTTCTGGCTGTCGATGGTGCTCAACCTTCGCGGTGAGATGGCGGTCGCCGGCGGTTGGGCCGCCCGGGCCGAGCGGCTGCTGGCGGACTACCCCGAGGATGTGGTGGAGCGTGGCTACTTGCGGGTGACGGCGTTCTTCCGGAGTGTGGCTCAGGGTGACTTCGCCGAGGCGGATCGCGCAGCCAACGAGGTCACCGAAGCGGCGCGCCGGTTCGCGGAACCGGATCTGCTGGCGCTGGGCCTGATCGCGCAGGGCCGACTGCTGCTGTACTCGGGCCGGGTGCCGGAAGGGCTGGCGCAGATGGACGAGGCCATGGTCGGCGTCGCCGCCGGAGAGGTGTCACCGATCGTCTCCGGCAACGTGTACTGCGCGATGATCGAGGGCTGCCAGGAGGTGCTGGACTTCGACCGCGCGTCCGCGTGGACGACCGCGCTGACACGGTGGTGCGACAGTCAGCCGGATCTCGTCCCGTACACCGGGCAGTGCGCCGTACACCGTGGTCAGATCCTGCGGCTGCGCGGGGCCTTCGGACCGGCGCTGGACGAGTTCGACCGGGCCTGCAAGCGCTACGCGGACACCGGAGCAGTCGCGGCCGCAGGTCTCGCGCTGAGCGAGGCCGGCGACGTGCTGCGGATCCGGGGCGACTACACCGCGGCCGAGACGGCCTACGAGAAGGCAGCGAGCTACGGGTATGAGCCTCAGCCGGGGCGGGCGCTGTTGCTGCTCGCCCGCGGCCGTACGCCGGGAGCCGTTGCCACCGTACGGCGGCTGCTGTCCGAGGCCGGCGATCCGGTCCACCGAGCGCGGCTGCTGCCGGCTGCGGTGGAGGTGTTCCTGGTCGGCGGGCACCTCGAGGAGGCCGTGTCGACCACAGCCGAGTTGAGCGACGTCGCGAGCCGCTTCGGATGTTCGGGACTGCGCGCGATGGCGGCGTACTGCGAGAGCCTGGTGGCGCTCGCCGCCGACGAGTCCGAGCGGGCGTTGCCGCATGCGCGGTCGGCGACGCAACTGTGGAGCGGCCTGCAGGCGCCGTACGACGTCGCGCGGTCGAAGGTACTGGTCGGTCGGGCGTTCCGGCTGCTCGGCGACGAGGACTCGGCGTCGGCGGAGTTGGCCTCGGCGATGCGGTCCTTCGAGGAACTCGGCACCGCGCCGGCCCGGCAGGAGGTCGAGAAGCTGCTGCACCGCGAGACGGCCGGCGGGCTGACCGGGCGCGAGCTCGAAGTCCTCCGCCTGGTTGCTTCGGGCAACAGCAACACCGAGATCGCGCAGCGGCTGGTGCTCAGCGACAAGACCGTCGCCCGGCACCTGACCAACATCTTCACCAAGCTCGACGTACCGTCGCGGACCGCGGCGGCGGCCTACGCCCGCGACCACGACCTGCTCTGAAACGCTCTCCGGAGGGAATCGATTCACTCTCACGGGTGAGGTCCGCGCGCGGCGCGCGGTGGATGCTCGGCAGAGTGAACACGACTGAGCGCCCCGTCCCCCGGTGGGCCTACCGGCTCGCCCACGCGATCCCGCTGATGACGTTGCCGTCCGGCCTGTGGCGGCTGGGGCTGGTCGCCGGGTCGTCGATGGGCGTCCTCGACGACGCCGGCCACCCGATGTACGTGGTCGACACCGCCGAGAAGGTCTACATCGTCTTCCTGTCGATCTTCTCCGAGGCGGTCGCGCTGATCGCCTTCGGCCTGGTCAAGCCGTGGGGTGAGGTCGCGCCGCGCTGGATCCCGTTCATCGGCGGCCGCCGGGTGAACCCGTGGGCCGCGATCGTCCCGGCCGTCCTGGGATCTCTGGCCCTGATCGCGATCTGGACGTACGGCTTCCGGGACGTCTTCAGCAACGAGTTCATCCCGTTCGCCAGCCCGGCCTGGGCCACGCTGATGATCGCCTGCTACGCCCCGCTCCAGCTCTGGGGTCCGTCCCTCCTCGTCCTCACCTGGGCGTACTACCGCCGCCGGGTCAGCGCGCCCGCGGCCGTGGTTTCAGCACGGTAGCCGGCAACGCCGGGGCCGGCAGTGCGGCGCCGTCGTACCCGGGGACCGTCGGGAAGCGATCGGTGCCGCCGGCGGCGATCGCCTCCTGCCAGGCGTCGCGGGCGGCGACGATCTCCTCGTGGGTGCGGCCGATGAAGTTCCACCACATCACCAACTGCTCCTCGAAGGGCTCGCCGCCGAGCAGCAGGAACCGGACACCGTCGTCGGAGGCAACCAGGTCGACGGACTCCCGCTCGGAGCCGAGGTAGGCCATCTCCCCGAACGACGGCGCCAGCTCGCCGACCGTGAGCGATCCGTCGACGACCAGTACGGCGTACTCGTTCGAGGGCGTCAGCGGGAGGGTCAAAGTGCGACCCGGGTCGACGGTGACGTCCGCGCCGACGAGCGGGGTGTACGCCGGCGCCGGTGAGGTCACGCCGGCCACGGTGCCGACCATCACGGTGGCGCGGCCGCCGTCGAAGTCGACCGACGGCAGGTCGGCGTACGCGTTGAAGGCGGGTGGGGTCGTCGTACGCACGGAGTCCGGCAGCGCGACCCACAGTTGCGCGCCGTGCAGCATCGGCGGCGCGTCCGGCGTGGACACCTCGGAGTGCGCGATGCCGTTGCCGGCGGTCATGATGTTGAGCTCGCCCGGCCGGACCATCGCGTGCGACCCGACACTGTCGCGGTGCTCGATCTCCCCCTCGAACAGCCAGCTCACCGTCTGCAGGCTGGTGTGCGGGTGCGGCGGGACCTGCATGCCCCGGTCCCCCGGCACGTCGTACGAGTCGAGGCGGTGGCTGACGTCGTCCGGACCGTAGTGGTCGACGAAGCACCAGGCGCCGACCATCCGGCGGTTCTTGTTCGGCAGCAACCGCCGTACCTTCGTCGTCCGGCCGAGGATCACCTCACGCGGCTCGAGGAACTCCAGCACGGGTCCACCGTCGCCACAGACACTCACGATCTCTGCCGGGTCTTTTTCCAGATCGCTCATAGAGAAAATCTAGTCCCGTAACCCAGAGTCAGGACGGCCGTGGGGTCCACCAGCGCGAGTCCGGGTCATGGAGGGCCTGATAGCGCCGCCGTTGCCGGGGGCTGAACGCGACCTCAGGGACCGGTAGCGCGACCTCCTCGACCTGTCCGGATGCTCGCCAGGCTGCCAGCCACGCGTCCAGGTCGCCGGCCGGTGCGGTCCCGAGGTGATGGCTCCACAGCTTCTCCCGATACACCGTCACACCATCGGCGAACGCGACCCCGTGCTCGATGTCGGTGTAGAGCGATCGCCTGGCCAGATTGCACGACCCGATGCAGGCCCATTCGTCATCCACCAGCACGGTCTTCGCATGCACGACGACCCCAGTACGACGGAACACGCGCACCCGCCTGCGCTGTCCGTCGTCCAGTCCGGCAAGCAGCCCGTGGTTGACCGACTGGCAGAAGTACTCCGCATGCGGCAACGGCGGGTCGTTCGGGTCGTCCAGCCCGCCGGTCAGCAGGATCACGGTCAGCTCGGGAGTCCGCCGTACCGCGTCGCGGACCCAGGTCATCAGCTCGACCGACCACATCAGGGGGTCCTCGAGGTAGATGTAGCGGCGGGCCTGCCCGATCGCGTGGCGCAGTGCGTCGCGGTAGGTGAAGAGTCCGTCGGTTGCCTCGGGCAAAGGCTTCGACCGGACCGGCAGGTACCAGGGGAAGCGGGCCGCGGGCAACGTCCGCAGGTTCTGCACTCGCTGGGCACCGCGCCCTTCGACCGGGACCTCGGTGGCCGGCAGCTCCGGTCCGCCGTTCGCCTCCCACAAGGTGCGGAAATGGTCGTAGAACCCTTGGACAGCAGGGCCCTCCACCTTCGCCACCACGTCGTGCCAGATCTGCCGGCCGCTGTGATCCGGCCGCGACCACCGGCTCAGCTCGAGATCCAGACCGCCGGTGAACCCGACCGTGTTCTCACCATCGGAGACAATCACCAGCTTGCTGTGCGTCGATCCGGCGACATGGCCGACCGTGCTCGGCAGCGCGAGCGCCCCGGCCTCCCGCAACGCCTCGAGCGACCGCATGGTCAGCGTGTTGATCGCCACCGCATACGCCGCACCCCCGCGCGCAGCGACGCTCGGATGCCGCAGGGCGAACGGCGAAACCCACCCCAGGGCACGCACGTCGGCGCCGGCACGAACTTTCCCCGCCAGCACTCCCAGCAGGGCCGACGACTCGTCGGGCGGATCCACGAACGGCACCGACTCCGGCCACGGATTCAGGCAGTACGGCGGTGCGTCGTACAACTCCATGTCCCGCCCACCGGCGCGCAACTCGAACCGTCCACGCGCCAGCCCGAGCCACCAGCCGGTCAGGTAGACGAATCCACCCGCTCCGACTCCGTCCAGGGCCTCCTGCAGCGCGGCGCCGTACTCCGCGCCGTCGATGAGCGGGGTGACCTGGCAGTCCGCGGAGATCGCAAGCTCAGGCAGAGAGTAGCCACCGCTCGCCATCCCTGCACGATACGGCTAGCTGGCCCAGGCGAGCAGCTTCTGCTGGTCCCAGGTGTTGATGACGCGGTCGGGCGTGACGCCGCAGTCCTCGGCGCGTTCGCAGCCGTAGACCTGCCAGTCGAGCTGGCCCGGCGCGTGCGCGTCGGTGTCGATCGAGAAGACGCAGTCCATCTCGACCGCGAGGGACAGCAGCCGCTTGGGCGGGTCCAGCCGCTCGGGGCGGGAGTTGATCTCGACCGCCGTACCGAACTGACGGCAGGCCTCGAACACCACCTCGGCCTCGAACTCGGACTCCGGGCGCGTCCCCCGGCCGCCGGTGATCAGCCGGCCGGTGCAGTGGCCGAGGATGTCGACGTGCGGGTTCGCGATCGCCCGGACCATCCGCTCGGTCATCGGCCCGGCCGCCATCCGCAGCTTCGAGTGCACGCTGGCGACGACGAGGTCGAGCCGGGCCAGGATCTCGCTGTCGCAGTCGAGCGAGCCGTCCTCGAGGATGTCGACCTCGATACCGTTCAGGATCACGAACCCGTCGAGCTCGTCGGCCAGCTTCTTGTTCAGCTCGGCGACCACCTCGAGCTGCTGCAGGCGGCGTTCGCGGGACAGTCCGTTGGCGACCTGGAGCCGGGCCGAGTGGTCGGTCAGGGCGATGTACTTGTGCCCCAGGCGGTGCGCCGTACGGGCCATCTCCTCGATCGGGCTGCCGCCGTCGGACCACTCCGAGTGCAGGTGCAGGTCGGCCTGCAACGCCTGACGCATCCGCTTGCCGGCCGTGGTCAGCTCACCCGCCGCCTCCTCCAGCTTGACCAGGTACGCCGGAGTGCTGCCGTCCATCGCCTCGACGATGACGGCCTCGGTCTTCGGCCCGATCCCCGGCAGCTCGGTCAGCGTCCCGGCCCGGCGCCGCGCCCGCACCTCGGTCGCCGGCAGCGCCGCGATCGTGTCGGCCGCCCGCCGGTACGCCTTCACCCGGTGGGTCGGCTGCCGGTCGCGCTCCAGGTAGTACCCGATCGCCCGCAGCGCCGCGATCGCATCCGCCACGCCCGCTTTGTCCGTCATCCCCCAATGATGGCAGTGCGGACCCCCAGGCCATCGCAATCCAACGCCCCGGCGCCGCTCAGGCGGCGCGTCACGCGGAAGCTGCAGTTGTGATGGCGTGGCGGTCCGCCGGTTATGGTCGGGGCGTGGCGAAGAAGGGACATCTCGAGCGCGCCGAGCGGCTGCAGGGCGCGACCGGTGCGCTGGCGACCGCCGCGATGGCCGCGATGGACGAGCAGCTGCCCTGGTTCGGCAAGTTGTCGGCGCAGGACCGGTCCTGGATCGGCCTGGTCGCCCAGTCCGGTATCACCGCGTTCGTCGACTGGTTCCGCGACCCCGAGGCGCACTCGTCGATGCCGACCCGGATGTTCGGCTCGGCGCCGCGGGAGTTCACCCGGGTGATCTCGCTGCACCAGACCGTCGAGCTGCTGCGCACCACGATCGAGATGATCGAGAACACCATCGGCGACCTGCTCCCGGCCGAGGACGTGCCGGTGGTCCGCGAGGCGATGCAGCGCTACGCCCGCGAGGTCGCGTTCGCCGCCGCCACCGTCTACGCCCAGGCCGCCGAGATGCGCGGCGCCTGGGACGCCCGCCTCGAAGCCCTCGTCGTCGACTCGGTGATCCGCGGCGAGGCCGACGAGTCGGTCCGCTCCCGCGCCTCCGCCCTCGGCTGGACCGGAGCCGGTACGACGGGATCCTCGGAGGTCACCGTGGTCGTCGGCCGGGCGCTGGAGTCGGAGCCGGGCAGCGCCAACGTCGCCGACCTGGTCCGGCACGCGGCCCGGGAGGCCGGCGCTGACGCTCTGTGCGCGATGCAGGGCGACCGGCTCGTGGTAGTACTCGGTGGTACGAGTAAACCTGTCGAGATCGTACAAAACCTGGTCCAGTGGTTCGGACCCGGCCCGATCGTCGTCGGACCCGTGGTGAAGGACCTGATGGCGGCGGTCACGTCCGCCCGGGCGGCCGTCGCCGGTCTCCGCGCGGCACCGGCCTGGCCGGAGGCCCCACGGCCCGTGCACGCCGACGAGCTGCTCCCGGAGCGATCACTCTCCGGAGACGGCCACGCCCGCCGGCAACTAGCTTCCGACGTCTACGGCCCGCTCACAATAGGCGATGGCGTGCTGCTCGACACAGTGTCGGCATACCTGGACTCGGGTGGTTCCATCGAGGCGACCGCTCGCACGCTGTTCATCCACCCGAATACCGTCCGGTACCGGCTGAAGCGTGTGGGCGAGATCACGGGCTACTCGCCGCTCAGTCCCCGCGACGCTTTCACGTTGCGTGTCGCACTGGCCCTCGGCCGCCTGCTCAACCCGGAGCCCGGAAGCACCATTTTGTAGGATTCCTCCAAAGACGGGCCGGTAGAATTCGTGCTGCATTCCGGCCCACGGACGGCCCGGCTCAGGGAGAGTTGTCACGTGCTCGTCATCGTCGCGCCCGGTCAGGGTGCCCAGACCCCAGGTTTCCTCGAGCCGTGGCTGGCGGATCCCGCGTTCGAGAGCCGGCTGAACTGGCTCTCCGCCGTGGCCGGTCTCGACCTCGCCCACCACGGCACCAAGGCCGACGCGGACACCATCCGGGACACCGCGGTCGCGCAGCCGCTACTGGTGGCGTCCAGCATGCTGGCCGCGCTCGCCGTCTTCCCGCACCCGTCCGACGCGTTCACCAAGGTGGGCGCCGTCGCCGGGCACAGCGTCGGTGAGATCGCAGCCGCCGCGGGCACCGGCGTGCTCAGCGCCGAGCAGGCGATGGTGCTGGTCCGCGAGCGCGGCAAGGCGATGGCCGCCGCGTCGGCGCTGACCGCCACCTCGATGACCGCCGTCCTCGGTGGCGACCGGGACGAGATCCTGGCCAAGCTCGCCGAGCACGGCCTGACCGCCGCGAACGACAACGGCCCCGGCCAGATCGTCGCCGCCGGCACCGTCGAGGAGCTGGCCGCGTTCGCCGAGGACCCGCCGGCCAAGGCCCGGCTGATCCCGCTGTCGGTGGCCGGCGCGTTCCACACCAAGCACATGGAGCCGGCCGTCCAGACGCTGGCGAAGTACGCGACCGCGATCAGCACCCACGACCCGCGGACCCGGCTGATCTCGAACCGCGACGGCCAGGTCGTGCACGACGGTCGCGAGGCGCTGAACCGGCTCGTCACCCAGGTCAACTCCCCGGTCCGCTGGGACCTGTGCATGCAGACCATGGCCGACCTGCAGGTGACCGGCATCCTGGAGCTGCCGCCGGCGGGCACGCTGACCGGGATCGCGAAGCGCGCCCTCAAGGGCGTCGAGACCTTCGCGCTCAAGACGCCGGACCAGCTGGACGACGCCCGCGCATTCGTCGACAAGCACGGCAGCCCGTCCGAGATCGACGCGTCGCCGACCTGGCGGCTGCTGGTCGCCCCGATGAAGGGCACCTTCACCCGCGCCGGGCAGACCCCGCGCGAGGCCGGTGACACGGTCGAGGCCGGCGAGGTGGTCGCGAAGGTGCAGAGCCTGCGCGACGAGCTCGACGTCCAGGCGCCGCACGGCGGCATCGTGGTCGAGTGGCTGGTCGAGGAAGGCGACCCGGTCTCCCCCGGGCAGCCGCTGGTCCGCCTGCACCCCAACGGAGGCAACTGATGAGTGGCACGATCACTCCCGCGACGGGTACGACGTACGCCGGGGTCCTCGGGATCGGGTCGTACCGGCCGCGCCGGGTGGTGCCGAACTCGGAGATCCTGGAGCACATCGACTCCAGTGACGAGTGGATCCAGACCCGTTCCGGGATCAAGGAGCGGCGCTGGGCCAGCGACGACGAGACCGTCCTGATGATGTCGGTGAACGCCGCCAAGGACGCGCTGGCGGACTCCGGGGTCGACCCGGCCCAGATCGGCTGCGTCATCGTCTCCACCGTCACGCACCTGTACCAGACCCCGGCGATCGCGACCCGGATCGCCGTCGAGGTGGGCGCCCCGACCGCGGCCGCGTTCGACGTCTCCGCCGCCTGTGCAGGCTTCTGCTACGGCATCGCGCTGGCCAACGACATGGTCCGCGGCGGCAGCGCCAAGTACGTGCTGGCGATCGGCGTCGAGCGGCTCAGCGACCTCACCGACCGGACCGACCGCAGTACGGCGTTCATCTTCGCCGACGGCGCCGGCGCCGCGGTGGTCGGACCGGCCGAGGAGCCCGGTATCGGCCCGGTGGTGTGGGGCTCCGACGGCACGCAGTACCAGGTCATCAGCCAGAAGGAGTCCTGGCAGGAGGCGGCCGGCAGCTACAACTGGCCGCACCTGCGGATGGACGGCAACCCGGTGTTCCGGTGGGCGTCGTTCGAGATGGCGAAGACCGCGCAGCAGGCGCTGGACGTGGCCGGCGTGAAGGCCGATGACCTCGACCTGTTCGTGCCGCACCAGGCCAACATGCGGATCACCGACGCGATGCGGCGGGCGCTCAAGCTGCCCGAGCACGTCAAGGTGGCCCGTGACATCGAGCGGCAGGGCAACACCTCGGCCGCATCGATCCCGCTCGCGATCACCGCGATGCGCGACAGCGGCGAGGCGAAGAGCGGCGACCTGGCCCTGATCATCGGGTTCGGCGCCGGGCTCGTGTACGCCGCCCAGGTGATCCGGGTCCCGTAGTACCCCCAAAGTTGTCCGGGGCGGCTCAGGTGGCCGGCCCGGTCGTGGCAAGCAAGAGAATCCGAAAGGGAAACCAACAGATGGCCAGCACCGAAGAGATCCGTTCCAGCCTCGCCGAGATCGTGAACGAGATCGCCGGCATCCCGGTCGAGGACGTCCAGCTGGACAAGTCCTTCACCGACGACCTCGACGTCGACTCGCTCTCCATGGTGGAGGTCGTGGTGGCCGCCGAGGAGAAGTTCGACGTGAAGATCCCCGACGACGAGGTGAAGAACCTGAAGACCGTCGGCGACGCGGTCGCGTTCATCGAGCGCGCCCAGAACGGCTGACAAACCCGCACTGTGCTGGCCAATGCTCGCCGGACCTGGTCCGGCGAGCACCAGCAACACACCCCTCGCTGACCGGATCCCCGAACTCTGAAGGATGAGGTAACCATGTCGAAGACCCGAGTCGTGATCACCGGGCTCGGAGCCACGACCCCGCTGGGTGGCGACGTGTCCAGCACCTGGGAAGGGTTGCTGGCCGGACGCTCCGGCGCGCGGCGGCTGACCGACGAGTGGGTGCAGAACCTGGCGGTCCAGATCGCGGCCCCGGCCGCGGTCGAGCCGACCGAGGTGATCGAGCGGGTGAAGGCCCGCCGGCTCGACCGCAACGCGCAGCTCGCGGTCGTGGCGGCCCGCGAGGCCTGGGCCGACGCCGGCCTGGAGGACTCCGGGCTGGACAAGGAGCGCCTGGGCGTCGCCTGCGCCTCCGGCATCGGCGGCCTGCACACCACCCTGGCGAACTACGACGCGCTGAAGAACAACCCGCGCCGGGTGTCGCCGCTGGCGATCCCGATGCTGATGCCGAACTCCTCCGCCGCATACGTCAGCCTCGAGTTCGGCGCCAAGGCCGGTGTGCACACCCCGGTCTCGGCCTGTGCCTCCGGCAACGAGGCGATCGCGCTCGGCCTCGACCAGATCCGGCTCGGCCGTGCGGACGTCGTACTGGCCGGTGGCACCGAAGGCGCGATCATGGCGCTGCCGCTGGCCGCCTTCGGCATGATGCAGGCGCTGAGCAAGCGCAACGACGACCCGGAGAAGGCGTCGCGGCCGTGGGACGTGGACCGGGACGGCTTCCTGCTGGGTGAGGGCGCCGGGATCCTGGTGCTGGAGTCCTACGAGCACGCCAAGGCGCGCGGCGCGAAGATCTACGCCGAGCTGGCCGGCGCCGGCATCTCCGCCGACGGTCACGACATCGCGCAGCCCGACCCGACCGGTTCCGGCGCCCGCCGGGCGATGGAGCGGGCGCTGTCCGAGGGCGACCTGACCCCGGCCGACATCTTCCACATCAACGCGCACGCCACCTCGACCCCGCAGGGCGACATCGCGGAGTCGCTGGCGATCCGGCAGGCGCTCGGCAAGGAGGCCGACCACGCGGTCGCCACCGCGCCGAAGTCGATGATCGGGCACCTGCTCGGCGCGGCCGGCGCGGTCGAGTCGATCGCGACCGTGCTCGCGCTGCACCACCGGGTGTCGCCGCCGACCATCAACGTGGACAAGCTCGACGACCAGATCGAGTTGGACGTCGCGACGGAGCAGCGCAAGCTGGCCGACGGGGATATCGCGGCACTGAACAACTCCTTCGGCTTCGGCGGCCACAACGCCGCCATCGCCTTCAAGACGGTGTAATTCCTTCCCCATCCCCGGAGGACGCATGACTGCATTGATGCCACGCCTCCGGCGCGGCGGGTCATGGGGCTGGAACTCCCGGCCTTCCCTCGTCCCTCCAGTCGCTGCGCTCCCTCCGCTCCTCAGTCCAGGCCGGGAGGCCCCATGACCAGCGCTGCCCCACCCAAACCTGCGAAGCTCCCGCGTGAGGACGATCCGCGGAACCCGGTCACCCGGCTGACTCAGCTGCTCGATGAGGGCAGCCTGGAGTTGATCACGCCGGACAACCTGTGCGGGATGCTCGCGGCGCGCGGGACCATCGAGGGCGCGGCGGTCATCGCGTTCTGCTCCGACGCCACCGTGATGGGTGGCGCGATGGGCGACGAGGGCTGCGAGGTCGTGGTCAAGGCCTACGAGGTGGCCCGCCGCGAAGGGCTGCCGATCATCGGGCTGTGGCACTCCGGCGGCGCCCGGCTGGCCGAGGGCGTGCTGAGCCTGCATGCGGTCGGCAAGATCTTCTACGCGATGACGCAGGCCTCGGGGAAGATCCCGCAGATCTCCGTCGTCCTCGGCCCGGCTGCGGGTGGCGCGGCGTACGGTCCGGCGCTGACCGACATCGTGATCCTCGGCCCCGAAGGCCGGATCTTCGTCACCGGTCCGGACGTGGTCCGCTCGGTCACCGGTGAGGACGTCGACATGCTGCGACTCGGCGGACCCGAGCCGCACGGACGGCGGTCCGGGGTCGTCCACATCACCACCGACTCCGAGGCGGCCGCGCTGCACGAGGCGCGCCGGCTCGCGGATCTGCTCGCGAACCAGGGGTCGGTCGCGACCGACGTACCGGACACCGATCTGTCCGGTTTCCTGCCGGAGTCGGCCAAGCGTGCGTACGACGTCCATCCGCTGGTAGGAGGGGTGCTCGACGAGAACACCTCCGTCGAACTGCACCAGCGGTGGGCGCCGAACATCGTCACCACGCTCGGCCGGCTCGGTGGGCGGACCGTCGGCGTGATCGCGAACAACCCGCTCCGGCTGGGTGGTTGCCTCGACGCCCTGTCCGCCGAGAAGGCGTCTCGGTTCGTCCGGATGTGCGACTCCTTCGGGGTCCCGCTCGTCGTGCTGGTCGACGTCCCCGGGTACCTGCCCGGTGTCGGCCAGGAGTGGGACGGCGTCGTACGGCGCGGCGCCAAACTGCTGCACGCCTTCGCGGAGAGCGTCGTACCGCGGGTCACGCTGGTCACCCGAAAGACGTACGGCGGCGCCTACATCGCGATGAACGCGCGCTCGCTCGGGGCGACCCGGGTGTTCGCCTGGCCGCGGGCCGAGGTCGCGGTGATGGGCGCGGTCGCGGCGATCCGGGTGCTGCACCGGCGCAAGCTCGCCGAGGTCGACCCCGAGCTCCGCCCCAAGGTCGAGGCCGAACTGGCCGCCGAGCACGAGAAAATTGCCGGTGGCATCGAACGCGCCCGCGAGATCGGCGTCGTCGACGAGGTCGTCGACCCCGCCAGGACCCGCTCCACCCTGGCCGCCGCGATCGCCACCGCCGACACCGGAACCCGGGGCTCCCACGGCAACATCCCGCTCTGACGTGTCCGATGGCCGGATCTGGCTCGCGACACGACAGTGATGTGGTTGACACGGCGAGGTTACTGGTGTTGGTGGGGGCCGTGGTGCAAGATGTACGAGTAGTCCGCCGGGATCGACGAGCGGGTGTTCGAGAACGCTGGGGAAGGCGCCCCTCGAGCACAGGAGGTCCCGGTGGCGACGACTCGTGGCGTTCTTTACGTCCACACGGTGCCGTCAGCGTTGTGCCCGCATGTCGAGTGGGCCGCGGGCGGCGTACTTGGCGTGCCCGTGAAACTGGACTGGACGCCCCAGCCCGCGGCGCAGGGCACCTATCGCGCCGAGCTGTCGTGGCAGGCCGAGGCCGGGACCGCGGCGAAGCTGGCCTCCGCGCTGCGCGGGTGGCAGAAGCTCCGGTTCGAGGTGACCGAGGAGCCGAGCAACGGGGTCGAGGGCGAGCGGTACTCGTTCACGCCCACGCTCGGCGTCTTCCACGCGACCACCGGGGTGCACGGCGACATCATGGTGCCGGAGGAGCGGCTGAAGGCTGCCATGCTGAAGGCGGCCACTGGCGAGGCGGATCTCGCCGAGGAGGTCGAACGCTTGCTGGGCCGTCCGTGGGACGACGAGCTCGAGCCGTTCCGGTACGCCGGCGACGGCGCGCCGGTGCGCTGGCTGCACCAGGTCGTCTGACCTCTCCTGGCTGAGGGGAACCTGAGAACTTCAGAAGAAAGCCGTGAAAGGTAAGGACTTCCCCGAACTTTTCGCCAAGACTGAGCATCAGACATCTCACCAGGGTGGGAGGGGCCGTGGCCGCTGGGCCACCGGGTGTCGGGACACCCCCGGTTGTCGCAAACAGCGGCCGCACCACGTGAAGGGCGCGAACCTCAGGGTTCGCGCCCTTCGTGCGTGCTAGGTAGAGGACCTGGGGATCAAGCGGGTCGGCAGGATCAGCGGCGTGGGCTGCTCGCCGGAGATCAGATTCAGCAGCATCCGGGCCATCTCGCGGCCCAGTGACTGGATCGGCTGGCGGATCGTGGTGAGCGGCGGCTCGGTGTGGCGGGCGCTGGTGATGTCGTTGAAGCCAACGATCGCTACATCACCCGGGACCGCCTTGCCGGCATCCTTCAGCACTCGCAGGGCGCCGATCGCCATCTGGTCGGAGGCGATGAAGACCGCGTCCAGGTCGGGATGCTCGGCCAGCAACTCCTCCATCGCGCGGCTGCCGCCGTCCTCGCTGAAATCGCCGTGCACCACCCGGTGTGACGCCAGACCGGCGACCGCGAGCGCCTCTTGGTAGCCCTTGTACCGCGCGGTGCCCGCGCCCTCGTCCATCCGGCCGGTGATGGTCGCGATCCGCCTCCGCCCGGCCGCGACCAGGTGCTCGGTCGCCAGTCGCGCACCACCCCGGTTGTCCGCGTCCACGTAGTACCGCGGCTCGAAGTTGACCGGGCATCCCCCGAAGACGACCGGTACGTCGGCTTTGTCGGCCAGCGCGGCCAGCGGGTCGTCGCCATGCATCGACATCAGCATCACGCCGTCCGCCTGCCGGGTCCGCAGCAGCTGCTCGAGCCGGGTCTGCCCGCGGGTCGACGTCGCCAGCAGCAGCATCAGCTCGAGCTCGGTCTCCTCCAGCACCGAGTTGACCCCGACCACCACCTCGGCGAAGAACGGGTCGGCGAACACCTGCGGGTTGTCGCTCGAGATCGCGAGGACGACGGCGCCGACCTGCTGGGTGGCGAGCGCCCGGGCGGTGGCGTTCGGCACGTACCCGAGGTCCACGACGGCCCGCTGGACGGCCTCGCGCTTGGCCCTGCTGACGTGCGGCGCGTTGTTGATCACCCGGGACGCCGCCGATCGGGACACGCCGGCCCGCTCGGCGACTTCGTCGAGCGTCACTTGCCGTTTGGAGAGGTCGGTCACCGGCTGGTCCTTAACGTTTGAGTGGGTAGAGGGTAGATCATCACGACCGGACGGCGCCGTCCATGATGCCGCTGATCAGCTGACGGCCGAACAGGACGAACACCACCAGCAGCGGAACGGTCGCGATCAGCGTGCCGGTGAACATCAGCGTGTAGTCGGTGTAGTACTGCGTCGCGAGCTGGCTGAGCGAGAACTGCACGGTCGGGTGCCACCCGGTGGGATCCCGGACTACGGCTCACCGGTGCGCGTCAACCAGGTCGGCTACCTCACCAGTGGGCCGAAGCGGGCGACGTACGTGACCAAGGCAACGATCGCTCTCGACTGGCGGCTGGTCGATGCGGGCGACCGGATCGTTGCCACCGGCAAGACCACGCCGTACGGCGCCGACGCGGCCTCGGGCGACGAGGTCCAGCTGATCGACTTCGGCCGCTTCCGCCACACGGGCAGTGGCTTCCGGCTCGCGGTCGGCGACGACGTAAGCGAGCCGTTCGACATCGGCGACGGAATCCACACGACACTCCGCCGGGACGCGCTCGAGTACTTCTACAACAACCGCAGCGGCATCGAGATCAAGGCCGAGTACGTCGGTGAGCAGTACTCGCGAGCCGCCGGACACATCGGGATCGCACCGAACAAGGGCGACAAGTCAGTCCCCTGCTTCCCCGGCACCTGCGACTACAGCCTCGACGTGAGCGGCGGTTGGTACGACGCCGGCGACCACGGCAAGTACGTCGTCAACGGCGCCCTCGCGGCGTGGCAACTGCTGGACCTGTACGAACAGTCCGGCACGACCGCGCTCCGGATTGCCGAGGCTCGCAACGGGATTCCCGACGTCCTGGACGAAGCGGCCGCCGACCCGCAGCAGCGGTACCTGTACCCGCCGTCGACCGCGGCGACCCTCAACCTGGCCGCCGTCGGCTCCCGGTGCGCCCGCATCTACGCCCGCTGGGATCGCCAACTGGCCAAGCGCTGCCTGACCGCGGCCGAGAAGGCCTGGAACGCCGCCCGCCAGCACCCCGCGCTCTACGCCCCACCCGGTGGCGAAGGTGGCGGCGCGTACGAGGACACCAAGGTGGCGGACGAGTTCTCCTGGGCCGCCGCCGAGCTGTTCGGCGCGACCGGCAAGGCGTCGTACAAGCGTTTCATCACGACCGGGCTCGAGGCCGCGGACGGGTTCTCGTGGCAGGAGACCGGTGGACTGGCCGACCTCGCACTCGCCGCCGACCTGACCGGGCGTACGGCGTACCGCTCGGCGGCCCTGGAGTCACTCGACTACCTGCTCGGCCGGAACCCGGTCGGCACGTCGTACGTCACCGGCTACGGCGAGCGATCGAGCCACAACCAGCACCACCGCTCCTGGGCGCACTCGCTGAACCCGGCGCTCCCGTCGCCGTACGCGGGCTCGCTGGCCGGCGGACCGAACTCCGGCCTCCAGGATCCCGTTGCCCAACGCAACCTCCAGGGCTGCGCCCCGGCCAAGTGCTACGTCGACGAGATCGGCTCCTACTCCACCAACGAGGTCGCCCTGAACTGGAACTCCGCCCTCGCCTGGCTCACCGCCTACGCCGACACCCGGGTCAGGAACCGACCCGCCGGTAATAGGCCGGCGCGTTGACCTCGAAGAAACACCGCAGAAGTCGGCGAGAAAGCGATCATCACACCCAACGACCGTTTCACGAATCACCGGACACAAAACACTTTCCAATTCACCGATGTGACGGCAACCGACACCCGAGACACCCGCCGCCACCAGTAGGTGACCGACCGCCATCAGGCCATGCCTGGCAGGCGAAACGCCCCATCCCCGCAGTGCGGGACGAACCCACAGCTGCCGGTTTCCGGTGATTAACCGGTTCGGCCCACACCGCTACATCTCTTACGCGACGGTAATGTCACCACCCGAGTTACGCCGCGATTTTCTGGGGCTATTCGAGGCGGAGATCCATCACGATCTGTTCGCCACTTGCTGACACTACGAGAACACCCGGTCTAGTTATTGCACACCACTACCCCCGAGCGTATGTTGCGAGCAAGAGTTCTCGGCATCGCCGACAGCTCTGGGGGAGCAGCAGATACCGGGTGGGGCCGTCAGTTTGCGCGAAGTTCGTCGTGTCCACGTCCGGGTCTGGGCAGCGCTGCCGGGACGGCTCCCGGTTCCAGGGGGGAACCGGAGTTCCATCTCCGGGGAATGGACGTGCGCGTATCAGATCGTCCGAGAGCACGCGGGCCGCCACCGCACGGTGGTAGCACGTTGACCTGACACGTCTCCGCGTGGAGACCAAACGCTTAGTCCATTTCAGCATCTGCGCTGCGCCTCGCCGCGCAGCGCTGGGAGAAGAAATGAAGCGATCAGTCGTACTCATGCTGGCAGCAGTGCTCGCGATCTTCGGGCTGACGGCAACACCAGCCTTCGCCCAGAGCGGACACTTCGTCGGTACGCCGACCTGCACCGACACCGGCTTGACGGTCGAGTGCTCGGGTAAGGTCGCCGGCCTCGGCGGCACCACCTTCGAAATCACGGTCGACGCCACCGGCATCGCCACCGTCGAGTGCACCAACCCGGGCGGCAATGTCGCTCCGGGCCAGGACACCGCAGTCGACGTTTCCGGATCCAGTGGCCCACTGGCGACGCCTCGCAACGGCCAGTTCAGGTTCAGTCTCGAGAGCGAGAGTCCGGACCCGTTGCCTCCGACGCCTACCTGCCCGAACGACCAATGGACACCTACGATCATTGACGTGACCTTCGGGGACGCCACTCTCACGCTGCTCGAAGACGGCGCAGTCTCCGACACCATCACGGTACCGGTCACCTGACCCGCCGACGGGAGGACCGCTCGAGAGGTCTTCCCGGCAGAGCATCCTCCGGCCACCCAGGCAGTCCCAGCGTGGGTGGCCGGTCAAGTGCTACGGGAAGCGGGAGGCCAGCGCGATGCAGGCGCCGGCGGCGGCCAGGGTGAAGATCATCGCGATGCCGGCGAAGCGGGCGGTGACTTCCTTGTCCACCTCGTCGTACCCGACCGAGGAGCCGATGTCCTTGTAGACGTCCTCGAGCTCACCGGCCGACTCGGCCGTGTACGCCTCGCCGCCGCTGATCTCGGCGACGCTGCGCAGCTCGGCGCGGTCCGGTGGCACCCGCTGCCGGATGCCGTCCATCTCGATGAAGCCGGAGTCGGTGCCGAAGCAGATCGTGTAGACCGGCGTGTTCTTCGCCTTCGCGGCCTGCGCGCCTTCCTGGGCGGTCCGCCCGACCGTGCGCTTGCCGTCCGACAGCAGCACGACGCGCGCCGGAGCCGGGTCGTTCGGGTGGTCCGGGTCCGGCGGGACCTGGGTGAGCGCCTGCAGCGAGGTGAAGATGCCCTCGCCGGTGGCGGTCGACTCGGCCAGCTCCAGCCCGTCCACGGAGCGCAGCACGGTGGCCCGGTCGGTGGTCGGCGGCACGATGATCGACGCCGTACCGGCGAAGTTGACCAGGGCCACGTTGAACTTGCCCGGCAGTTGGTTGATGAAGTTCTTCGCCGACTTCTTCGCCGCCTCCAGCCGGTTCGGCTCGATGTCGGTGGCCATCATCGACAGCGACACGTCGATCGCGACCACGATGGTGGCCCGCTCGCGCGGCACCTTCACCTCGTCCTTGGGCTGCGCGAACGCCACGATGCAGGAGAGCGCCGCCAGCAGCGCGAGCACGACGGCCAGGTGCCGGCGCCACTGCGGACGCCGCGGCGCGACCCGGTCGAGCAGCGCGATGTTGGTGAACCGCAGCGCGTACTGCGCCCGGCGGTGCTGCAGGAAGATGTAGCCGGCGACGACGACCGGGATGATCAGCAGGAACCACAGCCGCCCGGGAGACAGGAACTCCATCAGCGAGACACTCCCTTCGGCGGTTGGTGCAGGCGCGGCGCAACCCGCCGGTAGGCGAGCACGAATCGCACGGTGTCGGCGACCCAGTCCCGATCGGTCCTGAGAACCAAGTGCCCCGCACCTACCCTACGCAAAGCGGTCCTGGTTCGTTCCCGTTGCGCCAGCGCGGCGGTCGCGAACGCCTCGCGGACCTTGCGCCGCCGGGTGTCGATTTCGCGCACCGCACCGGTCTCGGGGTCGCCGACCAGTACGACGCCGATGTTCGGCATCTCCAGCTCGCGCGGGTCCACGATCTCGACCGCGAGCACCTGGTGCTGCGCGGTGAGCTTGCGCATCGCCCGCTCCCAGGACGGCTCCATCCGGGCGTCGATCTCGCTGTCCTCCGGCGTCAGGAAGTCGGACACGATCACCCGGAGTCCACGCTTGCGCTGGGTGCGGGCCATCGACTCCAGCGCCGCTGTCAAGTCGCTGCGGTGCGCCTCCTGGTCGCCGTTCACCTGCTCGGCCAGCAGCGCCCGGAGCAGCCCGTACAGGGCCAGTCGCCCAGACCGCGCCGGCCACCGGCGCAGCGCCGAGTCACGCAACATCAGCCCGCCGAAGCGGTCACCCAGACGGTGCGTGAGGAACCCGACCGTCGCCACGGCTGCGACCGCCAGCTCGCGCTTCTCGAGTTGCGACGTACCGAAGTCCATCGAGGCCGACAGGTCGACCAGGGCCCACGTCTCCAGCTCACGGTCCGCGATCAGGTCCCGCACGTGCGGAACCGTCGTCCGCGCGGTCACCGCCCAGTCCATCCGCCGTACGTCGTCGCCGACCTGGTACTCACGCGCTTCGGCCAGCTCGGTGCCGGGACCGGGCAGCAGCCCCAGGTGCTCACCGTGCAGATACCCTTCAAGGCGCCGTACGACGGTCAGCTCGAGCCGCCGCAGTGCGCGCTCGGGAGCGAGCTGCGAGATCGTCATCGCAGCCCGCGGGTCCGGTCGGTTGGGCACTACACAAACTCCGGGCGGCCGGAGCCGTCGGTGCCGTCGCGCCAGACCGGCTGCGGCGGCGGGACGGTGGCGAGGATCCGCTCGATCACGGCGCGCGGGTCGATGTTGTCGGCCACCGCGTCGAAGGTCAGGCCGAGGCGGTGACCCATCACGTCCAGCGCGACGGTCTGGATGTCACTCGGCAGCAGGTAGTCGCGGCCGTGGATCAGCGCCAGCGCCCGGCCGGCCGAGATCAGGCCGAGGGTCGCCCGCGGGCTGACGCCGAGCTCGATGATCGGCTCCAGGTCGGGCAGGTGGAAGTCGGACGGCGTCCGGGTCGCCATCACCAGGCGGACCGCGTACTCCGCGACCAGGTTGTGCACGAAGACCTGCTCGGCCGACCGCTGCAGCTCCAGGATCGTCTCGGGCTTCAGCACCTGCCGCGGCTCCGGCGGGTCCACGCTCATCCGGCGCAGGATCTCGAACTCCTCGTGCCCGCGCGGGTGCGGCACGTCGATCTTGACCAGGAACCGGTCCCGCTGCGCCTCCGGCAGCGGGTAGACGCCCTCGGACTCGATCGGGTTCTGGGTGGCGATCACGATGAACGGCTTCGGCATCGGGAAGGTCTGGCCGCCGATCGACACCTGCCGCTCGGCCATCAGCTCCAGCATCGCCGACTGCACCTTGGCCGGGGCCCGGTTCACCTCGTCGGCGAGGACGAAGTTCACGAACGTCGGGCCGAGCTCGATGTCGAACGTCTCCCGGGTCTGCCGGTAGATCCGGGTGCCGACGATGTCGGACGGGACCAGGTCGGGGGTGAACTGGATCCGGGCGAAGGTGCCGCCGACCACCGAGGCGAAGGTCCGCACCGCGAGCGTCTTGGCGACACCGGGGACACCCTCGAGCAGGCAGTGACCCTTCGCGAGCAGTGAGACCATCAGCGTCTCGACCATGTGCTCCTGGCCGACGATCACCCGCTTGACCTCGCTGATCGCCTCGCCGATCAGCCGGGACTGCTGGGCCACCGATCCAGCCGGCACAGTGGTTTCGGTCATGCCTGTCCTTCCGGGGTCCGCCTCGGACCTTGTCAACGCCGCGCCGTCGCCCGGCGCACTCACAACACCGGCCATTCCATCAGATCCCCGGGTCCCCCGGGCGCTGGGCCCACCAGGTCCATCCCTATCCTCCCCGCCCACTCAAGTCGGTACCCGCCGAGCGGCCTGTCGTCACGCCGGGTGAGCACGGCGGTCAGCGGGGCCGTCCGTCCGGAATCCGGGTGTGGCGACAGTGCTACCAGGGATGTGGTGGGATTGGGGGTGATGACTGCGACCGAATCCCCCACCGAGGTGCGGCCGGCGGATGCGCCGGAGCAGGCACCTGCCCGGGCGATTCCGGACGCGCTGCCGCTGCTGCCGGAGGACCCGCCCCGGGTGGGCGCGTTCTGGCTGCGCGGGCGGCTCGGCGCGAACGCAGCCGGTTACCTGTACGCCGCCAGCGACGAGACCGGCGTGGACGCGGTCGTTGCGATGATGACCGAGGGCTCGGCCGACGACGCCGCGGCCCGGGACCGGTTCGTCACCGCGGTCGACGACCTGCCGGGCGAGGCCGTCCTGGCGCACAACGACAGTGACGACGACGACCTGGCGCTGTGGGTCGCGATCGGGCCGATCCGGGTGGCCGACGGGTCCAGCGCGGCCTCGGACGAGCGGCTGATCGCCGAGCGACGCGGTGAGGAAGTGCTGTCCGCCGTACTGATGGACCGGATCCCGCACCTCGGGCGGTTCCGGGGACCCGACTTCCTGCACTACTGGGAAGGCCGCCGGCGTCCGGGCCTTTTCCGGATCTGGCCATTGCCGTGGCCGAGCGCGTTGCGGGCGGCGTCGCGGTGGGCGCTCATCCTGTCCCTGATCGCGATGGCGGTCGTGATGGCGCTGGCCGTCCTGCTGGCCTGGCTGCTGTTCCGGAACGCCGAGCCGCTCGAGCCGGAGCCGGTCATCCCGACCCCGACCAACACGTCGACGGTCACGGTCACCCCGACCACGCCGCCGCCGGCGCCGACCACCGGGCCGACGCCGACCACTGGTCCCAGCCCGACGCCGGGGAGCCCGACCAGCGGCATCCCGACGACGCTGCCCAGCACGAGCGGCAGCCCCGGCACCGGCGACCCGGGCGACAGGTTCTAGCTCGTCGACTCCCGGGTGCGGGTCAGGCTCAGCAGGCCGATCAGGCTGATCACGGCCCAGGTGCCTTCCAGCAGCAGGAAGCCCCAGGACGACTCGACCGCCGCGATCACCGCGAGGACGGCGGAGCCGACCAGGTTCAGCAGTTGGTACGACGTGGTGCGCTGCCGCAACCATCCGGCCTGGGCAGCCGCGAAGGCGGTCAGGATGGTCAGCGCACCGGCGATCTCGACGATGTCAATGGCATGCATCGGAGTACCCCCTCCCGGGGGCGGGCGCCGTCTTGTCGTGGACCGGGTACGACGCCACTCGTCCGGGGAGCCGCAGATCGCGGCTCCTCCAGGTCAGGATATCAACCGCACCAAGTCGGGATCGCGCCACAGGGTGGCCGGCACGGGGCGCCGGACGAGGGCCGCGTCGGCGCGGATCTCGGCCGCGCTGGCCGCCGCGATGAGTACCGACGTGACGGCGGAATGCCTGGTGGGATAGGCGAGTGCGGCCTGTGGCAGCGAGACGCCGTACCGTTCGCAGACCGCGGAGATGCGGCGCGCGCGGATCGTTGCCGGGTCGCTCGACTGCTCGGTCTGCAGGATCTGCGGCGTGAGGATGCCGGACACGATCACCGACACCCGGCGCGCGAGGCAACGATCGATCAGCGGCCGCGCGGACTGGTCGAGCAGGGAGTACTGCCCGGCCAGCAGGACCGCGTCCAGCTCGACGTCGCGAACGATCTCGTCGAGCTGTCGCCAGTCGCCCGACGCGACACCGATCGCCTTGATCACGCCGTCGCGGCGCAACTCGTCCAGCTCCGGGTACGTCGTCCCGACCGTGGCCAGATCCTGGATGAACGCCAGGTCGACCGCGAGCCCGAGTCGCTCCATGCTCGCCTTCACCGACTCCCGGGCGTCGCCGACCACCTTCGTCGAGACCAGGAACTGACCACGGGGACGTCGCTGCAACGCCGTACCGAGTCGCTGCTCGGCGACGCCGTACGCCGGTGAGGTGTCGAAGAACCGGATGCCGGCCTGGTACGCCGCGTCGATGGTGGCGACCGCCTTCGCGTCCCCGTCCGGGCCCAGCGGCTCGCCGAGTCGCGAACCACCGAGCCCGAACCGGGGTGGCCGGAACTTGCTCATCGCAAGGGGCGTGAGAGCGTGACTGGGAGCAGCCATCGCACCGTCACCTCCCTCCACGACCACTACCAGCATCGGGGTTGCGAGCGATGTTCGCATCCCGAACGTGGGGAGTTGGTCAGCGGCCGGACTCGTAGAGTGTTCGCACCTCCGCATCGGTGAGCGCCCGGTCGTAGACGTGCACCTGGTCGACCGTGCCGTCCAGGTGGTCGACCTGGTTCCCGCCGAACTTGGCCCGCCCGATCACAGTGTTCCCGGTCGACGTCGCATCCAGGCTGCACGCGGCCTTCGTGGCCACCAACTGACCGTCCACGTAGAGCTTGAGCTCACCCTTCACGACGTCCCGTACGCCGGTCAGGTGGTACCACTGATCCGGGTTCGGCTTCGTCGGGGAGAGTGCGCGCACGCCCGGGAAGCTCATCGCGAACCGCTGATCCTGGCCGGAGTACTGCAGGAAGAAGGCGCTGTCGTGGTCGCCGTCCTGGCTGACCACGGTCTGGAACGAACCGTCGGCCTTGTTCAGCTTCACCCAGGCGGCGGCCGAGTAGTTGCCGTTGGTGTCGAGCAGGGAGGCGCCGGTGTCGACGTACTGACCGGATCCGTTCAGCGCCACGCCTTGACCGTTCTTGCCTGGGGCAAAGATCGCTCCACCTAAGAGGGTGGCGTCGTTGTTGCCGACGGCATCTTCCGTGGTTCCGTCGAGCGCGTAGAAGTGGATGCCGTCCGGCCCGGGTGTGCCCGGCGAGGAACCCCCGGCGGGTGAGGGTCGTCATGCCACCGGGATGGTGAGCGAGGACGGGTCGCCGGCCGGAGAGCTGAACGTGACGGTCTTGCCGATCACGCTCCGGCCGAGGTACCGCGGATCGACCGTGTCGACCACCAGGACGAGGTGATGACCGGCGGGCACCTCCCAACTCGTCGCCTCCAGCCGAAGATCGATCGGCACCGCCTTGCCGGGCGTCGCTCCACGCAAGGTGAACGGTTTGTGCGCGATCAAAGAGCCGATGCCGAGCGCGTCAACGTCGTACAGATAGGCGAACAGCGACGTGTCAGCACCAGACGGCTGCACCGTCAGATGCAGCTTCGGCGCACCGTTGATGACGGCGTCACTGGTGTAGACCGGGCCGGACCACGCGCCCGCAAACGACCGATCCACCAACGGCGTCACCACACCAGTCGGAATCGACAGCAGCCCTTGCAGAGCGCCGGAAACGAGCGCCACGCCACTGTCGGCAATCGTCGGCACGCCCGCGCCGATTCCGTTGCTCCAGCCTGTCGACGCCTGCGTCTGCAGCGCGCCGGTCCGCGACAACCCGATCGGCTTGGTGAGGTACGACGTACGCGCCTGCCCGACGGCCGCCCAGCTCGAGTAGCCGCGCCAGACTCCGCGCTGCGACTTCAGCTGAACCGGAGCCTCGTCGTCGGCCCAGTTGTCGACGCCGGTCAGGTAGTGGTGCAGCCAGGCGGCCAGCTTGTCCCAGGTCTCGTTCGGCAGGCCGCTCGCACCCGACGCCTCGGGCGTGGCATGGTCCCCGTGCGCCAGGAGCAGCCGCTTCGGCCCGGTCAGCCGGGTGAAGAAGTCGGTGTACTGCGTCGGCGGGAAGATCGAGTCCTCGAACGCGTTGGCCAGGAACACGGCCGGCCGGTTGGCGTTGATCCGGTCGACCATGGTCGCCGCGGACCGGACCGGCGCGAGTTGCTTGGCCTCGGCGATCGCGCCGTCGAAGTTCCCGCTGATGAACTTCGCCTGCAGCGACGCCATCTCCGGTCCCGGCCGGCCGGTCACGTTGCCCAAGGCAAGCAGGCCGGCGACGGACTGGAGCGCGACGGTCTCGTTGGGGTCGAGTGAGGCGATCAGGTCCGCCCAGCCGCTCATCGCGCCGACCGCCTTGATCCGCGGGTCCTGCGCGCTGGCGAGCAGTGAGGTGCCGGCGCCGTACGAGATCCCGACGGCCGCGACCCGGCTGGTGTCGGACGGCGTGTGCTCGTCCGCCCAGTCGATCACCTCGCTGACGTCGGCGACGGTCGGCGGACCGGCGATGTCGATGCCGCCGCCGGTGTCCCAGAATCCGCGGCTCGAGTACGAGATGACCTGGAAGCCGGACTTGGCCAGCTTGGCGCCCTGGCCGACGTACTCGACGTTCGGGACACCCCAACTGGACGGCATCACGACCAGCGGGAACGGGCCGTCCCCCTGACCGGTCGGCGTGAGCACAACCGCGCCGATCTCGATCCCACCCGCGCCGGGGATGCGCTGGTACGACGTGCTGAAGCCGGCCTGATCCGCCTCGGCGCCGACCGCCGGGCCGATCGTGATAAAGGCCAGGACGACCGCAAGGGCGGCTGCGATTCTGCGCACGGGACGACCTCCGGCTCGGGATTACCGGAGAGTAGCCACAAATCTGCCGCTGTGTCACTACCTCAGCACGGTGAGTACCGGATCCACTCCGGTCGCCTCGACAGACCAGGTCCACAGCCGCTCGGCCAGCGCCGGATCCTGTGCGGTCCGGGTCGGCAGCACGATCGCCGGCTTCCCGCGGTACTCCAGGAAGCCGGGCCCGACGTACGACCCGGGCCGGAGATCCGGGTTGGTCGCGGCGTACAGGCTCGGCCAGGCGCCGGCGGCCGCGGGCTGCGCGACGAGCTTGTTGATGCCCGTCCAGATCCTCGCCTCGAAGGACCGCCCGGCCAGCTTCGGGCCATGCGTCTGGAGATGCGTGGACGCGTAGCCGGGGTGCGCTCCGGCGCTGAGCAGGTTGGTCCCGGCCGCCCGCACCCGGCGGTCGAGCTCTAGCATGAACAGCACGTTGGCGAGCTTGGACTTCCCGTAGGCGACCCACTTCGAGTAGCCCTGCTCGGGTCGCCGGAAGTCGGCCTCGTGGATGGCGCGCACCGTCTTGTGCATGAACGAGCTGACGGTCACCACCCGGCTGGAAGGGGCCTTGAGCAACAACGGGAGCAGCCGCCCGGTCAGGGCGAAGTGGCCCAGGTGGTTGGTGCCGATCTGAAGCTCGAACCCATCGGCTGTCTGCCGGTACGGCGTCGCCATCACGCCGGCGTTGTTCACCAGCAGGTCGAGCTTGTCGTAGGTCTTCGCGACCTGGTCGGCCGCCTTCTCCACACTCGTCAGATCGGCGAGATCGAGCTCGACGACGATCGGCTCCCGGCCTGACGCCTGCTTGAGGTCGGCGGCGCTCCGGGCCGCCTTCTCCGGGTTGCGCGCCGCGATCAGCACCTCGGCGCCGTGCCTGAGCAACTCGAGCGCCGTCTCGTAGCCGAGTCCGCTGGTGGCGCCGGTGACGAGTGCGCGCCGTCCGGTCAGGTCAGGGATGTCCGCCGTACTCCAGGTCATGCGCCCACAGTAGCGGTGGGCGCACAACCTGGTGTCGGTCAGAGGATCTTGCGGGCCTGGAAGGCTTCGGTCACCTTGGCGGCCGTGGCCTTGCCGTAGAGCAGCCGAGCGGCCTGGACGGTGACCCGGGCGGCGTCGGCGAACGACGTGTCCGGCGCGTAGAAGAACGTGCCCTCGAGGATCACCTTGTTGGCCTTGGTCCGGCCGAGCGCCTTGTGGATGTCCCACAGCGCGTTCGACCAGATCTCACCGTCGTCGTGCACCTGGCCGACGATGTCGTCGGTGGTCTTGCCGGTGTCGGTACGGCGCAGGCAGTGCGGCTCGGTGGTCGTGTACGACGTGGCGTCCCAGTCCATCACGCACGGCAGGTCGAAGTTCCGGCTCACCGGCACCGACATCGTGACGGCCCAGTAGTCGCCGAAGCCCTCACCGATCGCGCCGGCCTGCAGCGACTCGCCGTACCCGGGAACGACGTCGTCCTGGATCGCGTGACCGTACTCGTGCCAGATCACCTCGGCGTCCTCGCCGTCGTCGACGCCCCCCTCGCCCATCGTGATGACGTCCTTCGACGGGTCGTAGAACGAGTTGTCGCCGTTGTAGGTGTTGATCTCGAAGTCCTGCGACTCGTTGTTCACCTCGGTGAAGCCGAGGCTGTGGATGTACTCCTGGGTCTGGTTGACCTGGTAGTACGCCATCACCTGCTCGAACCGGTCGTCGTCGCGGTAGTACAGGAACTGGTTGTTCGCGCTCTCGGCCAGTCCGCCCTTGGCCTTCACGATGGTGACGTAGGTTCCCTCGAGTTTGCCGTTGCCGGCCAGGTTGCGCAGGATCACGCTCTTGTGCGCCGGGAACAGCTCGTCGGTGTTGGCGTCGTCCTGGTCGGTCAGCTTCTCGTCCCGCTCGCTGACCACCGGGTTCGGGTCGAACACGATGCCGCGACCGTCGGCGTGGTCACTGATCACCTTCGACTCGACCACGGCACCGGACTTCGCGTCGACGAGTGAGCGGGTGACACCCTGCGCCGACCGGCTGGTGACGTTCCAGACGAGTCGCGCGTCCGGGCCGCCGACGACGGCAAGCTGAGCGGCGCCGTCGGTCGCCGCCGGAGCCGGCGTGACGTCCTTCTCCGGCCCGGCGATCCGGGCCCGGGCAGCGCGGGCGCTGACCGCCGCGTTGGCGGACTTCGTAGCCGTTGCCGACGGCACCTTGGCGGTCACGTCCAGGTTCGCCGGTACGGCGTCGCGCCCGTCGGCGATCTGGACGCCGCCGGATGTGGTCACGTGCTTGGCGTAGTACCCGTTGACGACCGGCAGGCCCTTGAACGTCTGCTGGTACCAGTAGTGCTTGCCGAGCAGCGAGGTCTTGGTCTTGATCAGCTCGAGGTCGTTCACCGGCTTTGCCTCCGGCGCCGCCCCCGCAGCGCTGGTGAACGACATCCCCACCGAGACGGTGGCCAGACCGGCAGTGACGACCGCGATCACGCGTTTCGCCATGTGTTCCCCTCCTAGGTGGACGAGTTGCGTAACGCAACAACTACGGTCCGTCGAACCCTAGTTCTCCCGCCGGCCGGTGGGAAGCAGAAGTTCGGGGTCGCAAGGGAAATCAGCCACCTGCCAGCAGGCGGATGACGTTGGGAAGCACCGAGACGCCGACGTCGGGGTCGATCGCGCGCTGGACGCCCAGCCCGACGCCGAGGCTGAGCAGCGCGGTGGCGCAGTCCGCCGCCGGCATCGGCAGCGTGATGCCGAACTCCTTCGCGTGTTCCTCGAGGAGGACGGTGACCGCGTCCCGGATCTGCGCGTTCCGCTGCGCGAGCTCCCGCCGTACGACGTCGTCCTGGCGGGCCCGGGTCGCGAACTCGACCTCGAAGACGGTCCAGGCCTGGTCGCCGATGGTGGCCTCGGCCCAGCGCTGGAACGACGTGAGCATAGCCTCGAGCGTGGCGGCCCCTTCCAGCGCGACCGCCATCCGGTGCGCCTGGTCGGCGCGGATCGCGTCGACCACGGCCAGGCAGAGCTCGTCCTTGTTGCGGAAGTTCGAGTAGACCGCGCCCTTGGAGTAGCCGGCCTCGTCCGCGACCTTCTCCAGCGACGTCGCGCCGTACCCGTCCCGCAGGAACAGCTCGGTCGCGGTCGCCACCAGGGTTTCGCGGGTCCGCGCCTGGCTCTCCGCGCGGGTCATTCTCGGCATGGTCCGACTCTAGTGCCTGCGGTATTGGCATTCCCTTGGTATTCGGATACCGTTGGTTTCTGGAGGTGAACTGATGGCTGACGTTCTGGATGTCGTCGTGGTCGGCGCCGGGGCTTCCGGGCTCGGCGCGGCGATTCGGTTGAGGCAGGCGGGGATCACGGACTTCGTCGTACTGGAGAAGGCGTCGTCGCTGGGTGGGACCTGGCGGGACAACACCTATCCGGGGTGTGCGTGCGATGTGCCGTCGGCCTTGTACTCGTACTCGTTTGCGCCGAATCCTTCGTGGACTCGGGCGTTCGCGGGGCAGGCGGAGATCCGGCAATACCTCGCCGACACAGCATCGCGGTACGGCGTGCTGCCGCATCTGCGCTTCGGCGTCGAACTGGTGCGCGCATCCTGGGATCCGGATCGCACCCTCTGGTCACTGGAGACCTCGACCGGACCGTTCGAGGCGCGGATCCTGATCACGGCCACGGGTCCATGGCACGAGCCGTTGATGCCGTCGATCCCGGGAAGCTTCTCCGGGCCGGTCTTCCACTCCTCACGGTGGGATCGCTCGGTCTCGTTGGCCGGCAAGCGGGTTGCCGTCATCGGCACGGGTGCGTCGGCCGTGCAGTTCATTCCGGCGATCCAGCCGGAGGTCGAATCTCTGCACGTCTTTCAACGGACCGCGCAGTGGGTGTTGCCGAAGCCGGATCATCATGTGCCGGGCGTGGAGCGGTGGGCGTTTCGGCGGTTCCCGGTGTTGCAGCGGTTGCTGCGGCGGGCCGAGTACTTGGGGATGGAGGCGCTGGGGCTCGGATTCCGGCATCCGTGGATCATGCGGGCGGTGCAGCAGGTGGGGTTGCTGCATCTGCGTCGTTCGGTGCGGTCGGCGTCGTTGCGGGCGGCACTCACTCCGTCGTACACGCTTGGGTGCAAGCGACTGCTGATGTCGAACACGTACTACCCAGCGCTTGCCCAGAGCAACGTGTCGGTGCATCCGACTGCGGTGACCGGGTTCGACGGCCGGTACGTCGTCGGCGCGGACGCGTCTCGGGTCGAGGCCGATGTGGTTGTGCTCGGCACCGGTTTCCGGATCCTCGATCTGCCGGTTGCTTCCAAGGTCTTCGACGGTTCCGGGCTCAGCCTCGCCGATCACTGGAAGGGGTCGCCGCAGGCCTACCTGGGGACTGCGGTCTCCGGCTTTCCGAATCTGTTCAACCTGCTCGGGCCGAACCTGGGCACCGGCCACACGTCGGCCTTCATGATCCTGGAAGCCCAACTCGACCATGTGCTCGCCGCGGTGTCTTCGCTGATCCACCGCGGCTGGTCGAGTCTCGACGTACGCCCGGAGGTGCAGGCCGCCTTCCTCTCGGAAGTCCAGTCCGCCTTGACCGGCACGGTCTACGAAACCGGCGGCTGCGCCAGCTACTACCACGACACCAACGGCCGCAACAGCTTCAGCTGGCCCTGGTCCAGCGCCCGCCTACGCACCCGCGTCTCCCACTTCGACCCCACCGCGTACACCATCACCGCCCCCTTGGAGCCAGCCCGATGAAACCCCTCCTCCTAACCAACGCGGTAGTAGTAGTAACCGGCGCCACCCGAGGCATAGGCCTAGCCACAGCCCAAGCCTTCGCCACCGCAGGCGCCATCGTCTACACAGGCGACCTCGACGCCCCCACAACACCCGACAACCCCACTAGCCTCAGCAACCCGCCACCCCACCCCACCACGGCCCAGTCCCCCGACAACACCCGCGCAACCCCCGCCCGTCCACACCCAGCCCCCTCCCCCACCGACCCACGCCCCGACCCACCTTCCCCCGGCACACCGTCTCCGCACGACGCCAGTTCCCCGCACCCCGGCGCCTTCCCCGACCCGACCAACTACTCCCCTCACCCTCGCGCCGCGTCCGCCGACCCCACCGCCTTACGACCCGGCACACACTCCACCGATTGCGCCGAGTTCTCCAGTGGCTGCATCCACGGGCCCTGGTTTCTCGACGTCACCTCCCGCGACTCCTTCCTGTCTTTTGTTGACAATGTGATTGCCGACAGTGGGCGGATCGACATCCTGGTGAACAACGCCGGCGTGATGCCACTCGGCCGGTTCCTCGACGAACCCGACGAGCTCAGCCGCACCACCCTCGACGTGAACGTCTGGGGCCTGATCCACGGCATGCGCCTGGTCCTCCCCAGCATGATTGCCCGCGGCAACGGCCACGTCGTGAACATCGCCTCGATGGCCGGCAAGATCCCGTTCCCCGGGATGGCGGTCTACAACGCGTCGAAGTACGCCGCCGTCGGCCTGACCGCCGCCGTACGCCGTGAGCTCCACGGCACCGGCGTGACCGCGAGCGCCGTACTGCCCGGCGCCGTACGCACCTCCTTGTCCTCCGGCGTCCGCCTCGGCGGTCTATTGCCGACGGTCGACCCGGAAGACGTCGCAGCCGCCGTACTGCGCACCTGCCGAACCCAACAGGCCGAACTGACAGTCCCGCGCTGGCTAGGCGGCTGGAAGGTCCTCGACGGACTCGTCCCCGCGTCAGCCATGGCCCTCGCCCGCCGCCTGGCCGGCGACGACCGCGGCCTAACCGTCGACGACGCCGCCCGCCGCGCCTACAACGCCCGCCTCGCCACCTTCAGCCGGACCCGAGAGGCCTGACTCCGGTTCTCAGTAGAGGACCGATCCTGGCCTCTTCCTCTCCTAGCGTTTGATCCGTAAACCAGGAGAGGATCAGCCATGTCGAAGTTGAGCCTGCAAGCCCAGAACCGCGCCACCCTGCACCGCCAGTGGCTGATCGAGCGCCGCGATGCGACCGCGCTCGAGGCGATCGAGCACCTCGTCGGCATGCAGGCACAGTCGCCACTCGCGCCGTACGTCGGCCTTTGGACCCGCCTGAACAACTTCGACCCCGCCGAGCTCGCCGGGCTGCTCGAGCGTCGTGAGGCAGTCCGCGGTTCGATGATGCGAGCAACGATCCACCTGATGTCGAGCCGGGACTTCCTCGCGTTCCGCGCGGTGACGCAGCCGCGGCTCGAGCGCGAGGTGTTCCAGAACATGACGTACGGGCGTCATCGGCTCGAGGGTCTCGACATCGACGCAGTACTGAAGGCCGGCATCGAACGCATGGCCGAAGGCCCCGCGACCGCCGTACAACTCCGCGACCACCTCGGTCCGCTCTGGCCCGACCGCGAGCCGGCCGCACTCGCCCACGCCGTACGCTGCCTGCTCCCCACCATCCAGACCCCGCCCCGCGGTATCTGGGGCAAGGGCGGCAACCCCGCGATGTCCACCGCCGACCTCTGGCTCGGCTCCCCCGTCGACCCCAACCCGTCCGTCGACGACCTGGTACTGCGCTACCTCGCCGCCTACGGCCCCGCCTCCGTCGCAGACGCCCAAACCTGGTCCGGCCTCACCCGCCTGTCCGAGGTCTTCGACCGCCTGGACCTCCGCACCTACACCGACGCCGACTCCGGCCGCACCCTCTACGACCTCCCCGACATCACGCTCCCCGACGAACACACCGAGGTCCCCACCCGCTTCCTCCCCGAGTACGACAACCTCCTCCTCTCCCACGCCGACCGCTCCCGCTGGATAGACACCGCAACCCGCAAGTCCCTAACCCTCCAAGAGGTCCTGACCCGAGGCTCCACCCTCCACAACGGCCAAGCCACCGCCCTCTGGAAACAAACCAAAACCACCAAAACCCAAGCCACCCTGGAAATCCAGCCCATAGTCCCCCTAACCCGCCCCATCCGCACCGCCCTGGAAACCGAAGCCCACAACCTCCTGGCCTTCACGTCCCCAGGCGCTACCCACGAGGTCAAGTTCACGGGCTGAAAAGGTCAACCTCGGTGCCGGACGAACTCAGCTCCAGTTCGGCGGTGCCTGGGTGCCGGCCTGCTCCAGAGTGCTCACCCGTTCGGTCAGCGCAGGAGTGTTGCTCATGACTTGGTCTTTGCGACTCGTCTCCCGGCCAAGAGTCTGCTGATGCTGCATCTGCCAGCCGTAGAGGACCTGCACCAACGTCTCGCCGTACCCCATTTGCGCGGCCTTTCGATCCGCCTGTTTGACGTGCCAGCGGTTGAGCCATGCAAGGAACGGAGGAGCGATAAAGGGAGTCAAGTACAGGAAGAGCCAGATTCGGCCATAGCCCAAGGCAAAGACAGCGAGTGCAAGCCCGACATAGGCCATGACGAGGAATCCAACGATGAGGCATCCGACAGCTGGCACACGCCTGATCAGTCGCGCGATGCCTCGGGCCGCAATCAGTCCACACCGCGCCGGGATCGAGTACCAGAAGCTGAGCAGACTGAGCCAGGCACGCCCGCCCAGGTGGTGACTGAGCTCATGCGCCAGGGCAGCCTCGAGATGCGCGGGCGGCAGTGTGTAGAGCGCCCATCTTGTCGTCGCAACGACGTGCCCTGGCGTAGGCGTCGCGTTCACGTCATCCGACTCCTGGACCCATAGGGAGAATCGGCCCTCACGAACGCCAGCGCGCTGCAAGAGATGGTGCCAGGCCGGTCCCAACCGCTGTTGCTCGACAAGAGTCGGTTTGCGCAGCCGGAAGAGATACCTGGCCATCAGGTCCTCTGTCGCGGGCAGGAAGCTCAATGCGCCAGACAGAATCCAGATGGCTACCACGATCCAGCCCCAACCGAAGCCGATGGCGCCGGCGATCCACGTGACGAGAACAAGACTCCAGAAGAACCACGGCACAGCAGCCAGCAGAGCCGTCCATGCAGAAGGTTCCGGAAGGACAACTGATGGTCGTGGCCGCGACGCCCCTGGCTCAGCGTGGCTTCCACCGGCTGGCGGGAGTTGGGCCCACGGAGGTGGCGCCGTGTTCGGCGGAACGGCCGGGTTCGGCGGCTGCTCCGGACCTGGTCCAGGGCCCTGCGGCCAGGCACCGTTGTGCTCGTCGTGATTCCCGGGGCCTGTCATCTGGATGCTCTCTTCCTACGACAGTTTCGTTCTGGCGGCCGTCGTCATCCGTTATCAGTACAGCGACACGTGGACGTGGTCGTAGTGGCCGCCGGTGGCGTCGGTGGGGCTGTAGACGCCGCCGCCGTTGTACGGGATCCAGGTGCCTCGGCGGGCGGACCAGATTTTGCCGTACCAGATGACGTAGCGTACGCCGGTCTGGCCGGCGGTCTTCACGGCCCAGTTGGCGATCTGGTCGCCGCGGGCGCGGGCCGGGGACGATTTTCGGGCGTCGGTGCCGACCATGACGTCGCAGGCTTTGCCGCGGGGGTGGTCGCTGGTCGGGTTCCAGAGGTGTGCGTCCCAGCAGCTCATGCTGAGGGTGCCGAGGTTCTGGCGGGCTTGGGCGACCCAGGCCGCCGTACGCGGGGTGACCATGCCGCCGGTGCCGGTCGGGTCGGTGACGCTCTGCTCCTCCGGCGGCCACACTCCGTTGACCGGCTTGCCGGAGATCAGGTCCCCACCATCGCAGTCGTTGTCCTGGTCGACGCCCTCGATGTCGCCGGTCGGCGCTGTGCCGGCTCGGCCGGCGTACGGGTTGCCGGTGCGCGTCAGGTCGATGCCGGCCTGTGCGGCGATCTGGCGCGCCTCGCCCTCGCGCGTGGCGTAGCGCTCGGGGAACGCGGACACCTGCACTCGCTGGGCCGCGTCCCCGAGGGCCATCGACGGCCAACCGTCGATGTCCACCAAGCCCGGGGGCTCTGGCTCGTCCTTACCACCGAAGAAGGCTTTGATCGAGTACACCGGGTCCGACGTGATCTTGAGAGCGTCGCCCCAGCCCGCACCGGGCCGCTGTTGGAAGAGCCCGACCGAGTCGGCATCGCCGTACGTCAGGTTCTGCAGATTCGACTCCACCAGGGCCGTCATCAGCGCGATCAGAGTCGCCCGCCCGGGAAGCCCGCGCTGAACAGCCACCTCGTCGATCATCTTCGCCCAGCCGATCTGGGTAGCCCGCAGCGGACCGTTCGGCATCGGGTTGTCGGCCTGCCCCGGCGCCAGCGGCAAGCAGGCCGCCTGCGGCTTGCCCGTCCCGCCGAACGGAGCGAGCATCAGCAGGCTCGCCACCCCGACCACCGCCAGAGCCGCCGCGGCCTTGACGAACACACCCCGGTTCGCGACTGCGAAAATGCCCCTGCCGAGATCACGCTCATCGAACATCGCAGCCCTCCACCAACGTGGTCATGGCCCGGTACCGCCTGACACTTCGCTGATGACCCATTGGTTGTCCTGATTCACCAGCGTGACGAGCAGGGGTACGTCGAATCGCTGAGCGTTCTTTCCGGTGACGTTGATGGTGACTTTGACGAATCTGGTGATTCGGTCCGGCGTGTCGACCGGCGCATCCGCGTTGGCCGGTGGCGCGCTCACCGGTGCGGAGACGACTGTCGACTTCCCGCCGTCCTTCTTCAGTGCGTCGTACGTCGGATCGCCGGCCGAGGTGAAGCTGGACGCGACCTCAGCCGTCATGTACTGCGCCGACTTGGCGACCAGGTCCGAGTACGACTCCGCGGCCGGATCGCGCGTGTAGAACGTCCGTGCCCAGGTGCCGACCACGTCGGTGGCGAGCGCGGTCGCTTCGGCCGCGGGGCGCTGGGTTTGCGGTGGCGGCGTCGTCAGCGGCGGAGGGGTGGATTCGGACGTACCTTGGCCCGGTTGGGTGCTCGACGGCGCGGTCGGCAGGACCACCGAACGCCCCGGGGTCAGCAGGCCGACGGGAGCGCCGTCGTCGGAGCTTTCCTGGCCGAGCAGGCGCGGCAGGCCGCCACCGAGGCCGAGGATGATGATCGCCAGCAGGATGACCAGCGCGACGATGACGGCCGGGCTGGTCGGCTCGGCCTGACGTTGGTTGCGCAACCAAGCCATCCGCTGCGCGTGGTCGTCGCGCCGCCATTCCTTCTTCGCGCGACGGCGATCGCGACCACGGAGGTCGCGCATCTCCTCCGGGTAGTCGTAGTCCGTGCTCATCAGCGAACGCCAACTGTCCGGCGCGTCCGGGTGCCGGCGCTCTCCGCGGTCGTCGTACTCGTCGTAGTCGCCGTACTCGTCGTACTCGGGGCCGGTTTCGCGGGCGTGCCGGCTCGAGGCGCGACGTGCGCCTTCCCGCCGGTCCTCAGTCGATCGGTGCTTGCGTGCCATCCGCGATCACCTGCGCGTCGGCACGTGTATGGTCACGCCGTCTTTCGTGATGGCGGAGTACTCGCGGAACCGGCGAGGCTGCGGAGCCGTCGCCGCCCGACGCCGCTGGCGACCCTTGGGCGGCCCCTCGCGGAGGCTGGCCGAGTGCGTGTATGCCCTTGGCTCGTACCTTGGCTCGCTGACCGCGGCTGGGGTTGGGGCTGGCCGGCGGGAGTGACGGGCCTTCTGGGCTTCTGCGGGGGTGCCGCGGTTCCCTGAGCTGCTGGTCGACGCGACGTTGGCCGCCGAGATCGAGATCGTACGGCGGCCTTCGCCCTTGGACTGCGCTCGTGCGCGGGCGAGATTCAAGGCCGACGTGCTCCGGGCCGGCCCGGACACGCCTGCTGCCCGCACAGCGCCACCCTCAGCACCAGCTTGCTGCCCACCAGGCCCGAACCCACCCGGGCCGCCTGCAGCATCCGCCTTACGCCGCTCAGGCCCCGCCGTCAATTCATACGGCGAACTAGCCGCACCTCCCCGAGACAGCGAACCAACCACGGGCGCCTGCCTGTACACACGCACGGACGACACGCGCTGGGTGGCGCTCTCTCCGGTACGTGCGCGGTCGCGGGCCCTCTCGGCCGGAACCGGTGCCGCACCTCGACTGCCTAGCGCACCCATGATTCGCCTAACAGCGGTCATCGCACCACGTCGGGCAAGACCACCGAGCATGATGCTTCCAGCACCGGGGCGCATCATCGTGGTGAGACTGTCCAACAGCCGGCGCAGCTTGAACCCGACGATCAGGACGGCAATTGCCAGGCCGGTCACGGGAAGCCAGCCCAGTGACCCACTCAGGGTGAATACCGCAGTGACCAACGTCAGCGCGGTGCCGAACACGAGCATCGCGAGAAATGATTGCAGCACGAGACCGACGAGTGCTTCGAACCAGTTCAAGCCCCACTGGCGGGGTCTGCCTGGAATGATCCACAGACATGCAAAAAAGACACCGACGACAAGGAGGAGCAGCGCACCGATAAACGCCATCAAGGCTGTGAATGCGAGGCCAATGTTGAGGAAGCCGAACAGAGTGGCCGCGATGGCAGCAAGCATGACTACTGCCGTGCGGCCGAATGGATTGTCCCCCTTGACCCATTTGGCAGTCGGTGAGTTTTCACCGCCCTCGGCGGGGACGACGACCTTGTTGATGTACTCACGCCTGTCAGCGGGGTTGCTGCCGACGTCCAGCATCCCCTTGCCGTATCTCTCACAAGCAGCGATCGATCCGAACTCGGCGATGCACCACGGTGTGACAGCAAACCCGCGCCAACTTGCGTCTGCGGACTTCCTGAGCAGAGTGTCTCTCGGCGTACCGGCGAACCCTGGCTCCGGCCACGGGATCGGGGTCTGCATCGTCGGTCCCAACGCATCGGACGAGGCGGTCATCACGGCACCCGCGCCCAACTGGCGGGCTCCATCGACCCCACGGAGCCAGGTGGCAGGAGCCAGCGCAAAGCTGATGCTCAGGACGCCTGCGACGAAGACCCAGACCAGTTGGCCCATGGCACTTCCTGTGGCCCGTCGCTGGGTGTAGGCGGCGACCGCACCGAAGGCGAGGGCGGATGGCAGAAGCCAACCGACCAACTGGTTGCCGGTCTCGCCGATGACGGCCGATGTCGCGTCGGTGAGCGGCTTGACATCAGTGAACGAGAACAGCCACCAACCTACCGAGATCGCTGCGCGCGTCAGCGCGACGATGTACATCATCACGAGATACGCGTAGCCGTTGAAGATCATGTTGAACGAGTCCGAGATCCCGGTGTCGAAGTCCAGGCCGTAGACCATCGGGCTGTACTGCTCGAACAACGTGCGGGTGTCGCCGTGAGTCAGGTCCGGGGTCGGGAGGAGATCAGCGAAGCCTGCCGGGTTGGTGGGTCCCTGGTTCGGGTCGGCGGCAAGGGCTACCTGGCTCATGAGGATCGTGGAGATCGCTAGGGCGGTTAGCGCCGTTTTGGTTCGGCGCTGCCAGGTCATGCGACGTGCTCCTTGTTTGAGGAGCTGGGGCGTTGTGCGTCGTCGTCGGGGGACGGGGAGCCGTTGTCGCCGTAGGCGGGGTACATGGCTTCGTTGTAGGCGGCTTCGTCGGCTTCTTGGTCGTAGACCTCGTCGGGGCCGATGGGGGACTCGTAGCGGAGGGGGTGGGTGTGGTCTTGGCCGTTGGGGGTTGGGGGGTGGCCGTTTTGCTGGGCTACCGCGGGGGCGGGGGGTGCTGGTGGCTCGGCGTACGTGGGCTCGGCAGGCGTCGGCTCCGGCGCAGGCTGGGAGTGGTGCTGCGTCGGAATCGGCTGCGTGGGCTCCGTGTACGTCGGCTCGGCGTGCGGCGAGCCGTTGGGAGTCGGCTCGGGGTGCGGCGAGCCGTTGGGAGTTGGCTCGGGGTGCGGCGAGCCGTTGGGAGTCGGCTCGGCGTAGGCCGGGTCTGGCTGGGGTGGGGCCTGGGTGTGGGCCTCGGCTTGGGCTGTGGCGGTGGCGGCAGGTTGGGGGGTTTCCTCGTCTTCGGCGAAGGGGTCGACTTCGACGGGCGGGAGGACGGGCTGGGCCGGTTCGGTGGCGTGCTCGGATTCGGGGGTCGTGCGGAGGAGGGCGGCCACCTGCTGGCTGGGGATGTCGATCTGGACGGTGGCTACCTCGTCCCAGCGGTCGCGCATGATGCAGTGGCCGTGGCGGATGCTCTTGCCGTTGGCGGCGGTGTTGATGCCGCGGACAAGGGTCTGGTACGGCGGTGTCTGCGGGCGGCCGAGCAGTTCGAGCAGGGAGTCGACCTGCTCGCGGGAGCGCAGGCTGAACGCGAACAGGGTGGTGATCTGCTCGACCAGGCCCGGCAGCTTCAGAATGGATGCGGGGTCCTGCGTGTCGAGGACCAGGGACGCGCCGAGGGCACGGCCGACACGGGCGATGTAGTCGAGGAAGGACGCGCCGTCCGGGGTCTTCGTGAGCAGGTGGACCTCGGGGACGATGACGACCTTGGAGCGGCCACGGAACTCGCGGCGGCCCGTCGTACGGACCATCCAGGCGAGGCAGCCGCGCAGGCAGGCCATGCCGACACGTTCGATCGGCGACCAGGACTCCGGCGCCGACTCGGGTGAGGGCAGGGTCAGGCCAGGCATCTGCACGACCCACAGGCCCGGGTTGGTGGTCAGCGAGGACAGGCCGGACGGCGGACCGGCGACGACCGAACCGAGGCCGGTCTCGACGAGGTCCCGCAGTGCGAAGCCGACAGTCCGCACCGTCTCCGAGTCAGAAGCGCACAGTCGCTGGATGACGCCCCACGAGGACGGATCGGGCGACTGGATTTCTGCACGAGTCGCGGCCACGACGGGAGCCTCAGCCGCACCTCGCAGATGCGGCGGAAGCAGCAGCATCAGCTGTGAAGGCGCCTGCAGCAACGCGTCGTCGACCGGCAGCACGCGCAGCAGGTCGGCAGCGCCGGAGAACTGTGCGGTGATCTCGACGACAGCAGTCGGTACGCCGTACTCCGCAGCGACTGCGGACACGCCGGCCGCGTCACCCTTCAGGTCGAGCAGCGGCACCCACGCGCCGGCGAAGGCCGAGTCCAGACCACCGAGCATCGCGGCCGTCGTCTTGCCTCGACCCGAACGGCCGAGGAACAGGGTCGTCGTCGCGTCACCCAGAGCAGAACCGGCGGCCGCGTCGAAACGCACCAGACCGGGCGTCGACCCGGTCAGGTAGCCGATGGCCGGGCCGGTCGCGTCGCCGATCGACGCGCCACCCCAGAACCAGGAGCCGAAGAAGGCTGTCGACTCCCGGACGTGACCGAGGTCGGGAACGCGCAACTGGTCGCCTGGCAAGGATTCCAGCCAAAGGTCGCGCTGCTCGTCCGCGCCGACGGCGACGCTGATGCCGCGGTCGGCGTAGTGCGCGATGACGGCGTCGACGTACGCCTCCAGGTCCTCGCGGGTGTCCGCGCTGACCAGCAGACGGGGGTGGTCCTCGACAAGGGTCAGGCCGCTGCGGTTGATGTCGCGCTTGACCTCGCGCATCACGCGCTCGGTCTCCACGATCTCGTCAGCGGTCTCCTCCGCGGTGCCCTTGGCGGCGGACCTACGTTGTTCCTTGGCGCTCTTGCGGGTCTCGTCGACCAGGTGCCGAGCGGTCTTCTTGGTCAGCACCCGGAACCGGACGGATGCCTCCACGGTGACGTCGATCTCGTCGCCGTCGTCGTCGATCGCCTTGATCTCCGACAGCGTCCGCAGCCACTCCCCCGCGCCCGGCGTCTCGAGCTCCTCGGGGAAGTCGGTCATCGCGAGCACGGTCGTGTACGCCGCGATCTGGCCGCGGGTGTCGTAGATGCGCAGGTGGTCGGTGTACGGCACCACCCGGCCGGACGTGAGCCGGGCCAGCGACGCGCCGGTGATGAGGCCACGGCGCGGGGCGGCGACGGCGCCGCGGTGCATCTCGCGGCTGATCAGCCAGGAGATCACCTCGGCCGGCGCGGTGTGCGCCCGCCAGACGGTCGAGCCCAGCTGGCGAGCGAGCTTGCGCACCCGCTCGTCGAGATGGGCCAGCTCACGGGCGCTCACGCGCCAGGACGTCGTACCGAGGGCGTCGCTGATCGAGCCGCGGACCTGGGCGGTGGCGCGCGGGTCGCGGTCGGACAGGTGGACGCCGAGGGCGACGTACCGCTCCGGCATCCGCATCTCGTCGATGCGGTCGGCCCTGGTCTGCGCCCAGGACTCGTGGTCGCCGAGCCGGTAGTGGCCGGTCACGCTGTCGATGTAGTCCTGGCCGGTCGAGCGTCCCCAGACCACCTTCAGGTGGCTGAGGCGGTCGCCGAGGATGGTCGCGGCGGCGCTCACCGCGGCGTCGAGGGCCGCGTCCTGCTCGGCCTCGGTGGCGAGGTCGGTGTTGGCCACCGAGATCAGGAACCACGCCTCGGCGCTGCGCTCGGTGACGAGCAGGCCGTCCGCGATGGCAACAAGACGAGGTGGCGGCAGGCCGCGCTCACGACCGACCCCCACCAGGTTCAGGAGCTTGTCAGCGATCTTCATCCGTGCCCCTTCCTCTCCGATCGGCCTAGCCCAGACGACGTCCTGCGACTGACCCGCTGCACGTGATCCGCCCCGAGCAGGCGGGCCCGCTGGTTCACCGTGATGTCCGCGCCGGCGCGGACCCTCGGATCCAGCTCCACCACGACCTCGCGTTCCCACTCCGGCGTCACTCTGGCCTTCGCCAGGTTGGCCACCTTGTGGGTCGCGACGCGCTCACGCCATGGCAGGTACTCCGTCTTGTCGGCGGCCCGCGCGCCGAGACCGATGATCGGGCGGTGGGCGCGCAACGCGTAGCGGACGGCCAGCGCCCACTCGGTCACGCGGCGGCGGCGTTCGTGGAACTTACCGGGTCGCCAGCCGAACGCGGTGATCACGAACGGCGGAACGATGTACAGGCTGACGGTGGACTTCTGCGGCACCCCGATGAACGGGATCAGCAGCGCGACCCAGAGCACGATGATGACCGCTCCGAAGATGATCATCCGGCGCCGGGCGCCTTCTCCGAGGTCGATGCCGAGCAGGTCGTACTGCCGGGTCTCGATCTCGAAGTGGTGGGTCAGGGTACGGCCGACGCGCATCAATTACCTCCGGACAGCAATCCCCAGAAGCCCTTGAGCACGTTGATGGTCTGGTTGTTGGCGTAGATCAGCCCTCCGACCAGCACCCCGGCCGCGATGTGACCGAACAGCTCGCCCCACTCGCGCTTGAAGTAGTGCCCGATGGCACGCAGCACGAGAATGGCGATGAAGATGTTCCCCGCGATGACCAGGACCCAGTCCTTGAAGTCCGCGCCCGTCGGGACGTTGCTGTCGACCAGTGGCGCGGCGAGCTGAACCACGCTCGCGGCAAGTTCGTGCGTCATCATTGCGGTGTCTCCCTTGTTGCCTCGGTCATCCGACGGCGGGTTGCTGGTGTCATCCGACGGCAGCCACTTGCCATCGCTGTGCTCCGTCCGTGGCGACTGTCCGCCGCAGCGTGAGCGTGTACGTCTGGTCCAGGGTGGTCTCCCCCGCCCCGTCCCAGGTGACGGCGGCGGTCGCTCGCCGCTCGTCGTCGTTGCCGGTGTAGACCTGCCAGTCCTTCAGCTCGGCCAACTTCACCGAGCCGTTCAGACTGCGGATGGTCGAGCCCGGCGCGGTCACTGCCGATACCTTGTTGTCGGACTCCGCGTACGCGCTGAAGAACGCCTCCGCGTCCTTCAGTGTCGCCGCGGTCAGCTCGTCGTCCGCGATGCCGGCCTCCGGCATGTTCTCCGGCAGCGCGGCCCGCTCGTCCGGCACGAACGTCGGCGGCCCGCTGGCCACCACCCGCGACGCCGTCCGGGCGACCGGTACGGACAGCCGCTCCCACGAGTACGGACCGGCAACCCAGGCCTGCCCGCGCTTGGTGAACGACCGAACCTCTACACGTACGTCGACCACCGCGGTGACGCCGGCGGAGTCGACCTTCACCTCTCCCGGGTACGCCGTGTCGGCGGTCTGCTTCCCGCGGCCGTTCCACCCGGCCCGGCTGTCCAGGCCGGCCGCCAGGTCGAGGGTGATCAGGTTGGGCCGGGCGTCCGGGTTCGCCTCGTCCCAGTTCAGGTAGGAAACGGCGTACCTGGTCGCGACCGCACGGGCCTCGTCGACCGGGAAGCTGTTCTGGTTGCTGACGACCGTCTCCGGGGCGCGGTTCGGCGCGACCCAGGAGCGGATGCCGCTGATCGCGGCGAGCAGCAGCACGACGACCACCAGGCCGCGGAAGAACCGCCGGGCCCAGGTGGAGAACGACGACTCGGGCTCCGTCGACCACGGCGGCTGTCCGTGATCGAGCGGCTCCCGGACCGGACCGGGTGCGGGGTGCGTACCGTGAGGTGAGCGCTGTTTCAGACGTTCGGGTGTGCGGTGCGCGCTGTCCGGCGTACGAGCGGACGGACGACGAGGCGGAGCCATCACTCCGCCGGTCGGCGGGTGCGGCTGTGGAGCCGAGTACTGCGCGGCTACGCCCTGTGCCTGGCGAGGAGTGGGTGACACCGGGCCATCCGGGTGGTCCCACCACTCCGGTGCGGTGTTCGACGGGCGTCCTTTGCCCGGCTTCTTTGTGCGGCGCTGGTCCGACCAGTGCTCACCTTTTGGCGGCAGATTCAGCAACGTTCGCCACCAACTCATCGCTACCCGCCCCTCAGACAGCAGTTACGCGGACAGTAGCCGGGACAATACGGCAAGCAACTGCCCTCCGGGAGGCCTGAGACCAGGATCCGGATGCTCCATCGCTCCCCGCAGCCATACTGTTACCCCGCTCGCGGGAAGTGTCACCCTCAACGGGCAAGGGTGACACCTTCGGTACGGTCGTCATAGCTCCTCTCTCATGCCCGATCAAGTCGATCAGGCAGCGCACACCATGCCACACACCGCGGACAGGTTCGAAGATCCGTGCGAACAACATGGTAAAGAGCGCATCAACTAGTCACGCATAGTAACTGATCGATACGTCCAGCCTGTGGAAAACTCTCCCGTGGCGAGGGGTCAAAACGCCGGGGCGGGCATAGGGTCGCAGTAACCCTGCTACCCCCTGGAGGACCAGGATGGAAACTCGCCGACTGGGCAGACTCGGCCACGAGAGCTCGGTACTGATCTACGGCGCCGCGTCGCTCGGCGGGGTCGACCAGGATCGGGCCGACGCCTCGATCCAGGAGGCCCTGGACGCCGGCATCAACCACTTCGACGTCGCCGCCGACTACGGCGACGCGGAGATCCGGCTCGGTCCGCGGATGCCGGAGATCCGGGACCGGATCTTCCTCGCGACCAAGACCGGCCGCCGGACTTACGAGGAGGCCTGGTCCGAAATCAACCGGTCCCTCGAGCGGCTCCAGACCGACCATGTCGATCTGATCCAGATGCACGCCGTGTGCGACCTGGAGAACCTCGATCTCGTCACCGGCAAAGGCGGATCGCTCGAAGCAGCCGTCCGCGCCAAGGAAGAAGGACTGGTCCGGGCGATCGGGATCACCGGCCACACCGCGCAGGCGCCGGCCGTGCACACCGAGGGCCTGCGCCGCTTCGACTTCGACAGTGTGCTGACGCCGCTGAACTACCGGCTGTCGACGGATCCGCAGTACGCCGCCGACTATGCGGCCCTCGTGGACACGGTGAAGGCTTCCGATGCGGCCCTGATGACGATCAAGATGATTGCCCGGCGCAACTGGCGGGACGGCGAGGAGAAGTCGTACGACACCTGGTACCGGCCGTTCGACGAGCAGCGCTACATCACGGCCGCGACCGCGTGGCTGCTCAATGGGCACCCGGAGATCACCGGCCTGGCCACTGCCGGCGAGACCCGGTTGCTGCAGCAGATGGTGATCGCCGAGCGGGAGCGGGCCGACATCAGTGCGGAGGACGCCGCGTCGATCCTCGACGAGGTGCAGGACTACTCGTCACCCTTCGTGGACATGCCGATCTGACCTCGACGTGTGCCAGGTCACACTCGCCGATCCGCATTCCGGTCAGGGTCAAGCGCTTGTACGCCGGACCCGCGAGCCGGACGGGAACACCGGCGGCCGGCCTGGTGTTGTAGAGGCTGTATTCGTCTAACTTCGGAGGTCGTAGTGGCAACGGTCGAGCTGTCCCAGGAGAACTTCAACGAGGTCGTCAGTGGCGAGGGCCTCGTGCTGGTGGACTTCTGGGCCGATTGGTGCGGCCCGTGCAAGATGTTCGGACCGGTGTACGAGAAGTCGTCCGAGACGCACTCGGACATCACGTTCGGCAAGGTCGACACCGAGGCGCAGGTCGAGCTCGCCCAGGCGTTCCAGATCCGCTCGATCCCGACGCTGATGGCAGTCCGTGACGGCGTCGTCCTGTACTCGCAGCCCGGCGCGCTCCCGGCCGCCGCCCTCGAGGATCTGATCGGCCAGCTCCGCGCGGTCGACATGGAAGAGGTCCGCGCCCAGATCGCCGCCCACGAGGCCGAGCACGGCAGCGAGCCGCACAGCCACTGACAGCACACAGCACTGTCGAACGAATCCGGGTGCTCACACGGTGAGCATCCGGATTTCGTCTGCCAGCCGGTGCCGGGCCGTTCCGGGCTCGATCTGAGAACTCGCCTCGATCGCTGACCGCAGGTTGGAGCGTTCGGGCGGCGTCAACCGGCTCCACTGGTCCCGGACCAGCCTCAGCGCGTGGTACTGCTCGTTCGCGCTCGAGGATCGGCTCACCGCCTCGTGCAGCACCGCAGCGTCCACCAAGGACGGATCGCCCTCCATCAGGCCGAGCGCCAGCACGCGCATGACCGGCGTGCCTTCGGTGAACATCGTTCTGACCTCGTCCTTGTCGAACTTCTCGACCCGGGCGGCGCCCGCCACGCGGTCGACGATCCGGTCGAGGACCATCCCCCGGACGTCCGAGAGCTCCGGTCCGCGCAACTCGGTGTACACGGTGGCGTAGGCGTCGAGCTCGCGGCCGAGGCCGAGCCGCTGCAGCGTCTGGGCCGCGCCCCGGGCGCTCGCGGCGATCTGGCGGACCAGCTGCACCTCGAACCGGCCGAGCCTGAGCTTCCGGATCCGATCGGCGATCGTCGGCATGATCAGCAACAGCAGACCCGCGACGAGTACGGCGAACAGGCTCGTCTGATCGACGTCCGCGAAGAGCGCGACGATGCTCGTGACCAGCAAGGCCGCCCCCGCCAGCAGACAAGCCGCCCGAGCGACGACATCCAGCGTCCTCGGTGCCTGATCGAGCCAACTGCTCTTCCGCTGCCGCTCGATCGGAGCCCGCTGCTGGAACTGCGGTGGAGCGTTGCGAGCCGCGGTCGGCGGGCCGTCGTACGTGTTTGGCATCCCCCCGGCCTCCTGACTGTTGAGGTTGAGACCGATGGTGCGCTCTGTCTCGACGTTCGGCAACGGTCAGGTGGCGCGAGAGCTCAGGATGCAGAATTCGTTGCCTTCGGGGTCGGCGAGGACCGTGAAGGAGGCATCCTCGGGTTGGCCGACGTCAGCGCGGCGCGCGCCCAGGCCCTCCAGGCGGGCGATCTCGGCGTCGCGGTCCTGGGTGGTGTGCGGGGCGAGGTCCAGGTGGAGGCGGTTCTTGAGGGCCTTGCCCTCGGGGACGGGGACGAAGGTCATGCCGGGACCGATCCGCTCCCAGGGGGTGTCGCGCACGGCCTGCTCGTCGACCCAGCCGGGGATGTTCACGCACTCCTCGTCGGTCTCGTAGATCGTCCTCCAGCCGAGCGCTTCGGCCCACCAGGCGGCCTGCTTGCGCACGTCGTGGCAGTCGATGACGAGGGTGTACCAGCGCAGCACCATGAAGAAGTCCTCCTCGTAAGGTCGAGGAGGACCACGATGTCACCCACCGCCGACAAAACGACGGGAGCGGGCCCTGGGCAGGAGATCTATCGCCAGGGCCCGCTCCGGGGTCCATCCCGTTGTCGTCAGCGGAGCGGGTCGAACGGAGCCAACTCGCTGGGGGTGCGGCCGGTGGTGATGGTCTCGGCCAGCAACTGTCCGGTGATGGGGCCGAGCGTGATGCCCCACATGCCGTGACCGCCGGCGGCGAACACCCGCGGCGACGCGGTCGCGCCGATCAGCGGGAGGCCGTCCGGGGTGCAGGGCCGCGGTCCGACCCACTCGTCGGTGCGCGCGTCCAGGTCGGCGTCCCGCAGCAGTGGCCGGGCCGCCTCGACGATCGCGTCGATCCGGCGCGGGTCGAGCTTCGCGTCGGGCTTGCGGAACTCCATCATCCCGGCGACCCGCAGCCGGTCGCCGAGCGGTGTGCAGGCGATCCGCTGCGCCGGGAAGTAGACCGGGCCGGCCGGCACGTGCTCGATCGGCACGCTGAAGCTGTACCCACGCCCGGCCTGTACGACGGTCTTCACCCCGAACTGCCGGGACAGGTCCCCGAGCCACGCGCCGGTCGCCATCACCACGGCGTCGAACGGGTCGGTCTCACCGTCGCCGGTGACCAGGCGGACCCCCCGGATCTCGTCGACGATGTCCAGCGCGTCGACCCCGCTGATGATCTGCCCGCCACGGGCGGTGACCGACTCGGCCAGCAGTTTCACGTAGTCGCCCGGGTTGATGAACCGCTGTCCGTGCAACCGGATCGCGGCCCCGATCTCGTCCGACAGCGAAGGCTCGATCTCACGGGCGTCGTCACCGCTGATCGCCTCGAACTCGATGCCCTGGCCGGCCGCGTGGATGTGCTCGATCTCCTCGAGCAGCACGCTGCGCTCGGCCTCGGTGCGGTACGCGGCCAGGAACGACTTGGCCTCGTAGGTCTGCGCCTCGACGCCGGCCTTGGCCAGGAAGTCGAACGCGGGCAGGGCCTGCCGGTTGATCGGGACCAGCGACTCCATCGCGGTCTTCCAGCGTCCGGCGGTGCTGTTGCGAGCGAAGCCGGTGAGGAACTTGAGTAGCCGCGGGCTCGCGGTCGGTGGAACGTACACCGGTGAGGACGGGCTCAGCACCGCGCGGACGCCGTACTTGAGGACTGCCGGTTCCGGCAGCGGGGTGGCCAGGCCGGGCGTCAGCCAGCCGGCGTTGCCCCAGGACGCGCCCGCGGCGACGCCTTCGCGGTCGAGCACGGTGACCTCGACGCCGGCCTCCTGGAGGAACCAGGCGGTGGCGAGTCCGACCATGCCCGCGCCGACGACAGCGACGCGATCGGGAACGATGTGTGTGGAACCAACAGCGACCATGTATCGATGGTGCGGCCGCCGCGCACCGCTGTCATGGTGCGATCACACCACTGAAGAGACAAATGACTGTGCTCAGAGCACAATAACTCCATGATCACCGCGCCTGACCTGATCGTCGCCGTCGGCCCTGCCCTGTTCGAGGTGGTGGTGACCGGCAAGGGCGACGGCGAGGTCCGCGACGTCTTCCTCGCCGACCCCCAGGAGCCCGCGACCGGCCAGCCCGGTGACCTCGTGCTTGGCCTGGGCCTCCGCGACGCAGAGGATGCGGTCGAGCTGGTCGAGCGCTGCGCTGCCAGCAGCGCCTCAGGCGTCGTTCTGCGTACGACGCTCGCCCACGACCCCACCGTGGTCGCGGCAGCCGAGCGGTGGCTGCTCACCCTCGTAGCACTGCAGCCGAGCGTCACCTGGGCGCACGTGGTCTGGCTGCTACGCGGTGTGATCGACAGGGCCGCAGCACCCGACTCCCCTGCCGCCGGAGACGCCGGCGTGCACCAGGAGCTGTTTGCACTCGCCGACGCCGCCGCTGCGATCGTGGACGCGCCCGTCACGATCGAGGACAACCAGTCGCGAGTGCTGGCGTACTCCTCCGGCCAGGACTTCACCGACCCGACCCGCGTCTCCACCATCGTCGGCCGTCGCGTACCGCCCGAGGTGATCGCGCACTTCCGGGCCCGTGGCATCTTCCGTCGGCTTGCACGTTCCAGCGAGCCGTTCCTGGTCCCTGACGGACCCAACGGGATTCGGCCGCGTCTCGTCGTACCTGTGCGGGCTGGTGGCGAGTGGCTGGGGTCTATCTGGGCTGTGGTGGACGGCCCGGTCAGTGACGAGGTGACGGCCGAGCTGAGCAACGCTGCGTCGGTGCTGGCGCTGCACCTGCTGCGGCTGCGCGCGCAGGCCGACGTGGCGCGGCGGAGTGCGATCGACAGGTTGCGGACGATCCTTAGGCAGTTCTCCCCCGACAACCCGATCGACGTACGGCTCCCACCGCAGCCATGGCGTGTTGTCGCCCTTGGCTCGCCAGACGGGTACGACGTACCGCAGCAGCTCGACCTGTGGGAGTCGACCGGTCGCAGACACGGGTGGAGCGAGCCGCAGCTCGCAGACCTCGACGGCACGGTCCTGGCAGTCGTCACCGACACGGACGGGCCCGGCTCGTGGAGCTGGTTGAGCAAGCTCGTCACTGAGCAGGCCAAGACAGCGCCAGGCACCATCGCGGCGGCAGGTGGGCAGGCACGCGGTCCGGCAGACCTGCCGAGCTCACGTGCCCAGGCGGTCGAGCTGCTAGGCCTGGTACGGCGGGGCGCTGCACCAGGACCCGCCTTGCCGGTGGAGCAGGCGTGGCACGTGCTGACTGTTCACCGGGCAGTCACCTCGCTCGACACCAGCAAGCTGGACGGACCGCTCGCGACGCTGCTGCGGCACGACATCGAGCACGACACCGGGTTCGTCGAAACGCTGCAGGCGTGGCTGGAGTACCCGGGTCAGCCGCAGCGCGCGGCGCGGGAACTGCATCTGCACACGAACACGTTGCGGCACCGGATGAAACGGATCGGCGAGATCGCAGAGCTGGATCTGTCGAGTCCGCGCGAACGCCTCGCGCTCCAGCTGCAGATCGCCGCGGTGCGCACCGAGCACTAAGACGGGCACTGAGATGTACGCCACAACCCTACGTAACAAGGCTTCATATTCCGGCAACTGTTGGGCAACATCCGACTGATTAAGTCTTCCTCAGGAACACCGAGCACGACCCCCAAGGACTGTCCCAGCTTTTCACCAGGAAGCTGGGGCACCGTTCCAGCCTTTCACCAGGAGGCTGGACCGGCCGGTCCGAGCTTTTCACCAGGAAGCTCGGGCTTCTCCGGGCCCGGCGATTGTCTGAGCGATCGCCGGGCCCCAGGAGAAGGACACAGCGAAATCCTTGCTCAGGACAAGCGGTTGACGATGTGCGAGTAGACGCCGGGGAGCAGCGTGGCCGCCGGCACGATGCGGGGCGCGAGCAACGACCTGTTGCGGGCCCAGAGCAACGAGCCGGTGAGCAGCCGGCACTCCCAGGACACTCGCCGCCAGGCGGCCTCGTAGTCGGACGGCCGATCCTTCAGGACACAGTCCACCAGCTCGGCCGACGTACGCAGTCCGACGGCGATGCCCTCGCCGGTCAGTGCGTCGACGTACCCGGCCGCGTCGCCGACCAGCAGCACCCGCCCAGCCACCCGTGCCCGCACTCGCTGGCGGAGTGGGCCGGCCCCCATCACGGCGTTCGCCGGGCACGCGCCGCGCAGGCGGCGCTTCAGGGCCGGGAACGCGTCGAGGTGCGAGTCGAACGTGCCACGCTCGGAGGTGAGGATGGCCACGCCGACCAGGTCGTCGGCAACCGGAGTCACGTAGGCCTCGCCCAGCCCGGACCAGTACACCTCGACCAGATCGGTCCATGGAGCTACGTGGAAGTGCCGGCGCAGGCCGCGGCGGGTGGCGCCGGGTGCACCGGCCAGACCTAGCTGGCGGCGGATGCCTGAGTGCAGGCCGTCGGCGGCGGCCAGGTAGCGAGCTGTGATGCCTGCTGCTGTTACCGAGGTGGTGTTCTGCGTGATAGCAGCGACGCGGGACTCGACAATCGGCACGCGCAACGAGGTCAGGCGATCCGCCAAGGCTTGGTGGAGCGTGGTGCGGCGGACGCCCAGGCCTGGTCCGGTGGTGAAGCGAGCATCGACCTGATGCCCCGCGTCGAGGTAGCGGATGCCGTAGAACGGGCGGCCGTCGAGCGATACCCCGAGACGGCCCAAGTACTCCACGGCACTGTGCGCGATGCCTTCTCCGCAAGCCTTGTCGATCGGGGCTGAGCGCGGCTCGACGACCACCACCGAGAGGCCGGCCAGGGCGGCGCGGATGGCGGTGGCAGCACCGGCGGGGCCGGAGCCGGCGACCAGGAGGTCGATCACTTGTGCAGGGCGGCGTCCAGGGCCGCCTCCTCGGTCCGGATCCGGACCGCCAGCAACGGGATGTTCAGCACCGTGAAGACCACCGCCGTCACCCACGCCGTGTGGACCAGCGGCAGCGCGATGCCCTCGGCAACCACGGCGACGTAGTTCGGGTGCCGCATCCATCGATAGGGGCCACGTGCAACCAGCTGCAGCCCTGGTACGACGATCACCCGCGTGTTCCACTGCTTCCCAAGCACCGCGATGCACCACCATCGCAACCCCTGCGACAGCAGCACCACCGCGAACATTGTCCACCCGAGCCACGGGATGAACGGCCGATAGGCCGCCTCGACCAGACACCCCACCAGCAACCCGGTGTGCAGCACGACCATGAACGGGTAGTGCCCACGCCCCGACTCGACGCCACCCTGCGCGAAACTCCATCGCGCGTTCCGCAGCGACACCACCAGCTCGGCGACCCGTTCGAACCCGACCAGGACGACGAGAACGACGTACCAACTCACGGCCACTCCAGCAGAACCAGCTCGGAGCAGAAGCCGGGGCCCATGGCCAGTAGCAGTCCCATGCCGACAGGATCTCGTCGGAGGGTCTCACCGAGCACGTGCAACACGGACGAGGACGACAAGTTGCCGACCGCGTCGAGCGAATCCCAGGTCAGCTGCAGCGCCCCGGGCGGTAGGTCGAGCGTCTCCGCGACCGCCTCCAGCACCTTCGGCCCACCCGGATGACTCACCCACGTCCCGATCTCCGGGACAGTCAGCCCGTGCGCGGCCAGAAACGCCCGCACGTCGCCACCGAGATAGGTCCGTACGACGTCCGGCACATCCGCCCCAAGCACGATCCGGAACCCGCCCGAGCCGATGTCCCACCCCATCACCCGCTCGGAGTTCGGGTACAGCCGGCTCCGCGTCGCCACCACCGAGGGCCCCGAGGCCAGCGGGTGCTCCGAACCGGTCATCACCACCGCCGCCGCACCGTCCCCGAACAACGCGCCGCCGACGAGGTTCGCCAACGACGAGTCGTCCCGCTGCAACGTCAACGAGCACAACTCCACGGACAGCAGGACGGCGACCTGCGTCGGCCAAGCCTTCAGGTAGTCATGCACCCGAGCGATCCCCGCCGCCCCGCCCACACACCCCAGTCCGAACAACGGCAGCCGCTTCAGATCCTCTCGCAGCCCCAACCGCAACGCGACCCGCGCGTCGATCGACGGCGCCGCCACCCCGGTCACCGTGGTGAACATCAGCAGATCGACGTCGTCCAGCGTCAGCCCCGCATCCTTCACCGCCCCAGCAACCGCCTCAGCCCCCAGGTCCACGGCTGCCGCGATCCACGCGTCGTTGGCCTCACCGAAGTCCTTCAGTACGGCGTACTGCTCCAGCGGCAGCGCCAGATGCCGGTACGACACCCCCGCATTCGCATGCAGCCGCCGCAGCAACGCCGTACCGCTGCCGTCGGGCAGGCAGATCGAGGCGAACGCGTCGGTGAGAGCAGACTGCGGATAGCGGTACGGCGGCAACGCGGGCCGGACCGCTGCGATCCGCGTCATCGTGGCATCGTTACGTCGGTGAGTGTTCTGACGACGGTGCGAGGTCTGGCACTCGCATGCCACCCCGGCCCGACTGCTGCCGTCACCGCGCTCACCACGGCCGTGGCCTGGTCGGCCGGGCGCAGTCCGGCCGGGTGTCTCCTCGTCGCCGCAACGATCCTCACCGGACACCTCTCGATCGGCTGGAGCAATGACGCGATAGATGCCGCCCGCGACACCATTGTGAACCGGCAGGACAAGCCTGTGGTACGTGGACTGGTGAGTCGCCGCACGCTCGCGATCGGCGCCGGAGTCATGCTGGTCGTCACTGTCCCGGTCTCACTGGCCAACGGGATCGCCGCCGGCCTGATGCACCTGCTCTTCGTCGCCTGCGCCTGGGCGTACAACCTCGGCCTCAAGTCGACCGCCGTCTCCTGGCTCCCGTACGCCGTCGCGTTCGGCGCACTCCCCTCGTTCGTGACGCTCGGCACCACGGGCACCTGGGCGCCTTGGTGGGCGACCGCGGCCACCGCCCTGCTCGGAGTCGGTGCCCATCTGGCAAACGTCGTACCCGATCTGGCCGACGATCTCGCCACCGGCGTCCGCGGCTGGCCGCAACGCCTCGGCAGCGCGGCCCGCCTGCTCGCCCCGGTCCCGTTGGCCGCGGCCACGATCCTCCTGGTCCTCGCCCCACCCGGCCCGGCCGGTGTGATCGGCTGGCTCGTGCTCGGCGTGGTCGCCGTCCTGCTGGCCGTGATCCTGGTCTGGAAGAACGCACCGTTCCTGGTCACCATCGCGGTCGCCGCAGTCAGCGTGGCAGCGCTGGTCATCCGGGGCGACGCGCTAGTGCCGTAGCTCCTGGAACTTGGTCTTCACGCCTTCCTTCAACACGCCCCAGCGGTCCTCGTCGCCGCGCCACAGCGACTTGGCGGTCTTCTGGATCTGGTCCCAGCTCGAGTGCGGCGGAATCGGCGGTACGTCGGGGTCGCAGTGCACGTCGAGCACGGTCGGCCGGTCCGCCGCGAGGGCCGAACCCCAGGCCGAACCCAGCTCCGCGCTGGACCGGACCGTCATCGCCGCCAGCCCCACAGACCGCGCGAACGCCGCGTAGTCCACGGACGGCAGCGTCTGCGAGTCCGGGAACTTCGGCGCGCCCTGCAGCGACCGCATCTCCCACGTCACCTGATTGAGGTCGTTGTTGTGCAGTACGGCGATCACCAGCCGCGGATCGCTCCACTCCTGCCAGTAGCGCTTGATCGTGATCAGCTCGGCCAGCCCGTTCATCTGCATCGCGCCGTCGCCGGAGAACGCGACCACCGGCTTGCCGGGATGCGCGATCTTCGCGCCGATCGCGTACGGCACCGCGGAGCCCATCGTCGCCAGCGTGCCGGACAACGAGCCGCGCGTGGTCTCGTCGAACCGCAGCTGCCGCGCGTACCAGTCGGCCGCCGAGCCGGAGTCCGCGACCACGATGCAGTCCTCGGGCAACCGCTCGGAGAAGTCGCGGAACAACCGCTGCGGGTTCACCGGGTCCGCCTCGACCATCGCGGCCGCGGCCATCACCTCCCACCACCGCTGCACGCCGTCCTCGATCCCGGAACGCCAGGACCGATCCTCCTTCTGCAGCAGGTACGGCGTGAGCTCGCGCAACGTGGCCGCGGCGTCGCCGACCAGGTTGACCTCGTACGGGTACCGCATCCCGATCATGGTCGGGTCGGCATCGATCTGGACCGCCCGCGCCTGGCCGAAGTCGGGCAGGAACTGCGAGTACGGGAAGCTCGACCCGACCGTCAGCAGCGTGTCGCAGCCCTGCATGAGGTCCCAGCTCGGCCGCGTCCCCAGCAACCCGATCGACCCGGTCACGTACGGCAGATGGTCGCTCAGCACGTCCTTGCCGAGCAGCGCCTTCGCCACCCCCGCGTTCAGCAGCTCGGCGACCGTCTCGAGCTCCCGCCGCGCACCCCGGGCGCCCTGGCCGACCAGGATCGCGACCCTCTCCCCACTGTTCAGTACGTCGGCCGCCGCCAGCAGACCCCCCTCGTCCGGCACCTCCACCGCGGCCGCGAACCCGAGACTCGACGGCACCATCTTGAACGCGTGCTCCGGCGGCGTGTACTCCAGCTCCTGGACGTCGGACGGCACGATGACCGCGGTCGGGGCGGACCGGGCCAGCGCGGTCCGGATCGCCCGGTCGAGGACGTTCGGCAGCTGTTCGGGCACGTTGACGGTCTCGACGTACTCGCTGGCGACGTCCTTGAACAGGGTGTGCAGATCCACCTCCTGCTGGTACGAGCCGCCCATCGCGGACCGGCTCGTCTGGCCCACGATGGCGACCACGGGGACGTGGTCGAGCTTGGCGTCGTACAGACCGTTCAGGAGGTGGATCGCGCCGGGGCCGGAGGTGGCCAGGCAGACGCCGACCCGGCCGGTGAACTTGGCGTAGCCGACGGCCTGGAAGGCGCTCATCTCCTCGTGCCGCGACTGGATGAAGCGCGGACCCTCCTCGGCCTGCGTCCAGGCGGCGAGGATGCCGTTGATGCCGTCGCCCGGATAGCCGAAGACGGTGTCCACCTGCCAGTCCCGGAGCCGCTCGAGCAGGTAGTCGCCAACCGTCTTCATGAGACCTCCCTCGGTGTCACCCCTCGGGTGCCCGTAGACGTCTCCTTTATGCGGCGTCGGGTTTGAGTGGCGCGTTGCTGCCGAGGATCGCGGCGGTCAGCGCCTCGGCGGGCTCCTTCGACGCGCGCGGATTGGTGATCAGCACCAGGTCGATGGACGGGAGCTCGGGGAGACCGGCGCTCGGCGGCGGTTCGACCAGGTCGGCGGGCATCAGCGAGCGGGCGAAGATCGCGATGCCGAGGCCGGCCCGGACCGCCGCGAGGACGCCGTTCACACCGCGGACGATGCAGGTGATCCGGCAGGAGCGACCGGCCTGTTCCAGAGTCTGGACACCGAGCGAGCGGCTCAGGCTGGGCGCCTGGTACGCGACCAGCGGCACCGGGCCGTCGGGCGCGATCCGGGTCCCGTTGATCCCGGCCCAGACCAGCGGGTCCCGCCGTACCAGCCGGCCGTTCGGCTCGTAGCCAGTGCCGACGCTGTGCTTGACGTAGGCGAGGTCGAGGTGGCCGGACTCCACCCGGCGGAGCAGGTTGGGGCTCTGGGCAACCGTGAGCTCGAGGTCGATCCGCGGGTACAGCTGCCGGAAGTCGCGCAGGATCCGCGGCAGCGGGGTGAGCGCCAGGTCGTCGGTGACGCCGAACCGCAGCCGGCCGCGCAGGTCCGAGCCGGTGAAGTAGCCGGCCGCCTCTTCGTGCGCGGCCAGGATGGTCCGGGCGAACCCGGCCATCGCCTCGCCGTCCGCGGTCAGTGTGACCGTCCGGGTGTCGCGCAGGAACAGCGGCCGCCCGACCGCAACCTCGAGTTTGCGGACGTGTTGGCTGACCGTCGGCTGCCGGATACCCAGCCGCTCGGCGGCCTGGGTGAAACTGAGCGACTGCGCGACCGCCAGGAACGTGCGGAGCTGATCCGGGTCGTACATCGATGGACCTCCTATTACGCGACGCGATAAGAGTAATAGGAGTAATTCGCTATCAGAATTCAGTACCGACCGTGAGGATGGACGTGTCCTCCCCTGACCAGTCCACTCGCGTAGGGAACGCTCTTGACCTCCCGGGCCACCGGTACTGTCCCATCCGTCCCCGACTTCCACACCCACAACAGCAAGACCGCGACCGACCCGCGGCGCCGGCCCGGATTCCGGGAGACGTTCAGCGCCCTGGAGGTCCGCAACTTCCGCCTCCTGGTCAGCGGACTCCTGGTCAGCTCGACCGGCGGCTGGATTCAGCGCATCGCCCAGGACTGGCTGGTGCTCACGATCACCGGCAGCGCCACCGCGGTCGGCATCACCACCGCGCTGCAGTTCCTCCCCACCCTCCTGCTGGGCCTGTACGGCGGGGTGATCGCGGACCGCTTCCCGAAGCGGAAGGTCCTGCTGGTCACCCAGACGACGATGGGCACGGGGGCCGCCGTCCTCGCCGTCCTGGCCTTCACCGGCTCGGTCCAGGTCTGGCAGGTCTACCTGATGGCGCTGTTCCTGGGCCTCGCGACCGCGGTCGACAACCCGACCCGGCAGTCCTTCGTCCCCGAACTGGTCGGCAAGGAGCGGGTCCGGAACGCGATCAGCATGGTCTCGTCGACGTTCCAGCTGGGCAGCATGGTCGGCCCGGCGCTCGGCGGCGTGCTGCTCGGCGCGCTCGGCGCCGGCTGGGCCTTCGCGATCAACGCGATCACGTTCTTCGCCTCGATCTCCGCGCTGCTGCGGATGCGTGAGCACGAGATGCCCGGGCTGCAGGCGGCCCGCAAGGCGAGTGCCGGGATGCGGATCCGGGACGGGCTGAGGGACGGCGTGCGGTACGCGTTCCACGAGCCGGCCGTCCGCTGGGCGATCGCGCTGGTCGGGATCTACGGCATGTTCGCGATCAGCCTGCCGGTGACGCTGACCGCGTTCGCCGACCGCGTCTTCCACATCGGCGCCACCGGGTACGGCGTACTGAACTCCGTCGTCGCGGTCGGCGCACTGACCGGCGCACTGTTGTCCGCACGGCGGGTCCGGACGCCTCGGCTGCGGAACCTGGTCGGTATCGCGTCCTTCCTGGCCGTGATGGAGATCCTGGCGGCGATCCAGCCCTCGCTGTGGACCTTCATCCCGCTGCTGGCCGCGCTGGGCATGGCGACGCTGATGTTCCTGACCGCCGCGCAGTCGATGGTTCAGCTGACCACGCCCGACGGGCTGCGCGGGCGGGTCTCCGGGATCTACAACCTGGTGTTCATCGGCGGCGGCGCGATCGGCGGTCCGCTGGTCGGTTTCCTCGCCCAGACCTGGGGCGCGCGCAGCAGCCTGCTGCTGTCCGGACTGATCCCGGCCGCGGCGACGATCGCGATCGCACTGCGGCTCCGCCGCGACGGCCGGTTCCGGCTGGTCCTGGTCCGCACCCGCTCGCCCTGGCACCAGGCTCCGGTCCGGGTCAACCTCGAGCAGACCGAGATCCGGCTGTCGGCCCCGGCCAGCCCGCGGATCACGCGTACCTCGCGCCCGTTCACCCTGGGCCGCCGCCAGCACCAGCGCATCGACCCGCACACCCGACCGATGCGCCCCCGCCGACGCCCGCAACACCACTGACCCTCCGCACCTTGAGAACCCACCAACCATTTCTCGGCACACTTTGTGGTCGGTGGCTTCTCAAGGTGTGCGGTCTGAATACTTGACGACGTAAATTAAGCACACCTAGGCTCGGCGAGGTCCGCTCTCTCCTCCCCCCGAGGGATCACATCGTGCTGAACCTGACCAGACGCCGTACCGCCGCGGCCGTGCTGGCTTCCGTCGCCCTGGTGTCGACGGCCGCCGCGATCGCACCGGCCGATGCGGCCCCGCCCACCGCCGACCAGCCCGGCCCCAAGCCGGCGCTGGTCGAGCCGGACTCCGCCTTCCAAGGCGTCCCCGACCTGACGACGAGCGCCAAGGCGACGCCGGCGACGTACCCGCAGGTTGCGGCCAAGCCGTACATGGGCTGGTCCAGCTGGAGCCTGCAGTCCACCAACTACCCGGGCGTGAACCCGGACGGCCCCGGCAGCTTCATCTCCGAGCAGAACATCCTCACCCAGGCCCACGCGATGGCGACCAAGCTCAAGCCGTACGGCTACGAGTACATCAACATCGACGCCGGCTGGCAGCTCGGCGGTGACGAGTACGGCCGCCCGACCGCGAACCCGACGCGGTTCCCGCGCGGCATGAAGGCAGTCGGCGACGACCTCCACAGGCTCGGCCTGAAGTTCGGCATCTACACGGTGGTCGGGCTCGGCTTCGAGGTCTACCGCGACGGCAACACACCGATCTACGACGCGCCCGGATGCTTCACCCGCGACATCGTCTACCCGGACCTGCGAACGACGAACGGCTGGGACCAGGCGTACAAGATCAACTACGCGAGCCCGTGCGCGCAGAAGTACGCGGACTCGATCGCGAACCTGTTCGCCAGCTGGGGCGTGGACTTCATCAAGATGGACGGCGTCGGCCCAGGCTCCTGGAAGGGCGCCCCGGACGACCCCAACCACAACAACACCGAGGACGTCGAGGCCTGGTGGCGCGCCGTGCAGAACTCCGGCCGCCCGATGATGTACACGCTGTCCTGGTCGCTCAGCCACCGGTACGCCGACGTGTGGAAGCAGAACTCGAACGGCTGGCGGATCGACACCGACGTGGAGTGCTACTGCGACACGATCGTCCGCTGGGACGGCTCGGTGAAACAGCGCTGGTGGGACCTGCCGCAGTGGATCGACGACGCCGGACCGGGGCACTGGAACAACCTGGACGCGATCAACGTCGGCGTCGGCGAGATGGACGGCATCAACGAGGCCGAGCGGCGGAGCTACATGACGTTCTGGGCGATCAACGCCGCGCCGCTGTTCGTCGGTGACGACATGACCAAGCTGGACGCGTACGGCCTGAAGCTGCTGACCAACCGCGAGGTCATCGCGATCAACCAGTCCGGCAACCCGGCCCGCCCGCTGAACCAGGACCAGCTGCAGCAGGTCTGGTACGCCGACAACCCCGACGGCAGCGTCACGGTCGGCCTGTTCAACCTGGCCGAGACCCCGGCCACGGTGACCGGGAACTTCGACCAGCTCGGCATCACCGGCAAGGCCACCGTCCGGGACGTCTGGGCGGACCAGAACACCCGCGGCGTCTCCGGCCAGGTCAGCGCGGAGCTGCCCGCGCACGGCTCGAAGCTGTACAAGATCACGCCGGAGAAGAAGGCGTCGCCGAGCAAGCCGGCCGACCTGACCGCGACCGACGTCAACCGGACCACCGTGGCGTTGAGCTGGCAGCCGAGCACCGGCGCGACGTCGTACAAGGTGTTTGCCAATGGCAAGCAGGTGGCGACCAGCTCGAGCACGAGCGCGGTCGTGACCGGGCTGCTGCCGCAGACGCAGTACACGTTCACCGTGAAGGGCGTGTCGAGCGGCCGGTCGTCGGAAGCGAGTGCGCCGGTCACCATGTTCACCTCGAAGTCGGGTGGACCGGTGAAGTACGAGGCCGAGGCGTCGACCAGCACGCTGACCGGGAACGCGGGCATCTCCGGCTGCAACCTGTGCTCGGGCGGCCAGAAGATCGGCAACATCGGCTACGACGCGTCGGTCACGCTGAACGACATCACGGTGCCGGCCACCGGGACCTACCTGGTGAAGATCGCGTACACCGACGGCGACACCAGCCGGCAGAGCATGCTCACCGTCAACGGCGCCGATGACTACTGGGTGAACTACCACGGCCTCGGCGACAACGACTGGGGCACACCGCAGGTCACCTACCTGCCGATGAAGCTCCAGGCCGGAGCCAACTCGATCAAGGTGCACAACCCGGGCGGCTACATCGCCGACATCGACTGGATCACCGTCTGACCGGTTGTCCACAGATCGCGGGGCCGGCCTTCCCCTGGGCCGGCCCCGTGCCTTTACTGGACGAATGAGCGTCTATCCCGAACCTCTCGTCCCGCCCGGCTCGACCGCGCCGGTCCCCCGCCGGATCCGCGCGACTCTCGGCGACCGCGTCGTCCTGGACACGTCGGATGCGATCTACCTGTGGGAGTTCCCGCCGTACCCGCAGTACTACGTGCCGGTCGCGGACGTGGCCGACGGGGTGCTGACCGACACCGGCGAGACCAAGACGTTCGAGCACGGTGTCGCGCGGGTGCACACCGCGGGCTCGGGGAAGGCCTGGGTGTACGACGACGGCGTCGCGAAGGACCGGGTCCGGTTCCAGTGGGACGCGCTGGACAGCTGGTTCGAGGAGGACGAGGAGGTCTTCGTCCACCCCCGCAATCCGTACGCCCGCTGCGACGCGATCAAGTCGACCCGGCACGTCCAGGTCGCGGTCGACGGCGTCGTCCTCGCGGAGTCCGCGTCGACCGTGATCGTCTTCGAGACCGGGCTGCCACCGCGCTACTACTTCCCGCGTACGGCGGTGCGCCTGGAGCACCTCACCCCGAGCAGCACCGTCACCTCCTGCCCGTACAAGGGCACGACGTCGGCCTGGTGGTCGGTCGGCGACCGCAAGGACCTCGCCTGGTCGTACGACTTCCCCACCGCGCCCCTGCTCCCGATCGCCAACCACATCGCCTTCTTCGACGAGAAGGTCGACACCACCATCGACGGCACCCTCCGGGACCGCCCGATCACCCCGTTCTCGGACTGAGCTCCGCGATCAGCTGGTGGAAGTGGGGGCACTCGGTGAAGTCGGGGGCCTCGCAGGTGAGGGCGTGCTCGATGAGGCGCTTGGACTCCTGCGCCTGGCGGATCTGCTCGTCGAGTACGGCGTTCTGCTCGGTGAGGACCGCCCGGCGCTCGGACCCGCCGGGGGCGTCGAACATGCGACGGATCTGGTCGAGGCTGAGCCCGGCGGCCTTGGCGCGCTGGATCATCACCACGCGGGCGACGTGCGACTCGTCGTACCGGCGTTGGCCGCCGACTCGCGCGGCCGGGGTGAGCAGGCCTTCGTCTTCCCAGTGCCGGAGCACATGGGTGGCCAGCCCGAACCGGCCCGCGAGGTCTCCGATGCCGAACATCAGATCGCCGAGGTGACGCCGCCGTCCATGGTGATGATGGCGCCGGTGACGTAGCTGGCGAGCGGGGAGGCGAGGAAGACGGCGACGTTGGCGACCTCGGCGGGTTCGCCGGCGCGGCCCATCGGGATCTCGGCGACCATCTCCGCGAGCAACTCGTCCTTCGGCCGGCCGCTGGCGCGGACCGCGGCCTCGAGGCCCTCGTCCACCCGGGCGGTGCGGGTCATGCCGGGGTTGATCACGTTCACCCGGACGCCCTGACCGGCGTACGCCTTGGCGTAGCCGACCGACGCCAGCATCAGCGCCGCGTTGGCCGCGCCGCCGCCGATGTGCAGCGGGTTCGCCGCGCGCCCGCCCTGGCCGACCACGTTCACGACCGCGCCGCTGCCACGCTCGGCCATCCCGCGGATGACCGCCTCGGTCGCGTGCATGTACGTGAAGTACTTCGCCTCCATGGCCGCGTGCAGCGCCTTGCTGTCCAGCTCGTCGATCGGCGTCCGGCGGGCGGCGCCCGCACAGTTGATCAGGATGTCCGGTACGCCGATCCGCGCGAACGCAGCCTTGGTCGCGTCGGCATCGGTCAGGTCGACCGCCTCGACGTCGAAGGCCAGCCCCTTGGCCGCCAGCTCCGCCTGCGCCTTCGCGAGATTCCCCGCGTCCCGGGAGATCCCGATCACCTTCGCGCCCTCCCACGCGAGCGCCTCCGCGCACGCCAGCCCGATCCCCTTGCTGGCGCCGGTGACCACCGCAGTCCGGCCGGACAGTTGCAGATCCACGTGCTGACTCCTTCTCGTCCCTCACTGGCCCCGGAAAGTCTACGGCGCAGCGTGGATGCCATGAGCAATCGTCACCTTTCGGACGTCGGGGCCGTCGGCAACGAATTGGAATTGTCGCTGTTGCGGCCTTGAACAGCCCAGTACAGTGGGTAACCAGATCGACACTCTTTGTTTCGACGCCTGATGCCCAGAGCTGCTTGCCGAGCACCCGACGCCGGAGGGACCCGTGCCGACCATGTCCACTTCCCATTCTCCGCCAGGTTCCGAGCGGACACCTGTGCCCGAACGCAGTAGCTGGCAGTCCGTTCTCCACCATGACCTGCCGGCCTCGCTGGTGGTCTTCCTGATCGCCGTTCCACTCTCCCTGGGGATCGCCGCCGCGTCCGGCGCCCCGCTGATCGCCGGCCTGGTGGCCGCGGTGGTCGGCGGCGTGGTCGCCGGCGCGCTCGGCGGCTCCCCGTTGCAGGTCAGCGGTCCCGCCGCCGGCCTCACCGTTGTCGTCGCGGGCCTGGTCGGCCAGTTCGGCTGGGCCGCGACCGCCGGCATCACCTGCGCCGCCGGCCTGTTGCAGATCCTGCTGGGCGTCACCCGGATCGGGCGGCTCGCCCTCTCACTCTCACCCGCCGTGGTGCACGGCATGCTCGCGGGGATCGGCGTCACCATCGCCGTCCAGCAGCTGCACGTGGTGCTCGGCGGGCAGGCGCAGAGCTCGTTGATCGCCAACTTGGAGGCTCTGCCCGGCCAGCTCGTGGCCCACCACGCGCACTCGGTGCTGGTCGGTGTGCTGACCGTCGTCATCCTGCTGGCCTGGCCCAGGTTGCCCAAGGTCAAAGCGATTCCGGCACCTCTGGTCGCCGTCGTGGCGGTGACGGCACTGGCCGCCGTCTTCATGGCAGACGTTGCCCGGGTCAACCTTCCGGACCAGCCGCTGCAGGAGCTGATTCTGCCCGCGGTGCCCGACGGCACCCCGATGGAGATCATCACCGCGGTGCTGACCGTGGCCCTGGTGGCCAGCGTGGAGTCACTGCTGTCAGCCGTTGCCGTGGACAAGCTTCACCGCGGCAAGCGGAGCAACCTGGACCGGGAGCTGATCGGCCAGGGCGCCGCGAACGCGGTGTCCGGCGCAGTCGGTGGCATGCCGGTGACCGGCGTGATCGTGCGCAGCTCCACGAACGTCGCGGCCGGCGCGCGCAGCCGGGCGTCGGCGATCATGCACGGCATCTGGATCGCGGCGTTCGTGCTCGCCGCGGGCTCGATGCTCGAACTCATCCCGATGGCCGCGCTGGCCGGCGTACTGCTCGTCACCGGGTTGCGTCTGGTCCAGCTTGCTCACATCCGCACCTTGCGGCGGCATGACGAGCTACTCGTGTACGTCGTGACCGCTGGCGGAGTCGCCGTACTCGGACTGGCCGAGGGGGTGCTGCTCGGCTTGGTGCTCGCGCTCGCACGCGTGCTCTACCGGCTCAGTCGAGCGACAGTCACTGCGACCGAGCAGGACGGACTGTGGACCGTGCGGATCCGCGGCTCCCTCGTCTTCCTCGGCGTCGCATCGCTGGTCCGGACGCTGCGGACGATCCCCGTCGGCACCAAGGTGCGAGTCGAGCTCGAGGTCGATCACCTCGATCACGCAGCGTACGAAGCGATCGAGGACTGGCGGCGCGGTCACCTCGCGCGCGGCGGCTCGGTCGAGCTCAACCGGGTCGCGTTGCGCGCCGCGCTGCACACCGACGCGGCCCGGCGGCTGCTGCCCTGGCAGCGCCAGGTCATCCCCGAGCCCGACCAGCGCGTCTCGATGCTGGACGGCGTCCGCGCGTTCGAGGCGTCGGCCGACGAGATCCGGCCGATGCTGGCGAAACTGGCGGCCGACGGACAGCGGCCGGCGCACCTGTTCATCACCTGCGCGGACTCGCGGATCCTGCCGAACATGATCACCACGAGTGGTCCCGGCGACCAGTTCTGCGTCCGCAACATCGGCAACCTGGTTCCGCCGAAGGGATCGAACAGCAACTCCGTCGACGCCGCGATCGAGTACGCCGTCGACGTCCTCGGCGTGCAGTCGATCGTGGTCTGCGGTCACTCGCACTGCGGTGCGGCCGCGGCCGCGCTGGAGGCGAACGTCCCCGCCGGTTCCGGCCTGCAGAACTGGCTCCGCCACCTGGAGCCGTCGGTACGGCGTGCCGTCGGGCTACCGGACATCGTCGACCCGGCCACCGGGGTGAAACTGTCTCCGGCCGACAAGCTGTCCGTCGCGAACGTCGGCGTACAGCTGGCGAACCTGCGCAACTTCTCCTGTGTTCGCAAGGCCGAGGCCGAAGGACGGCTCGAGCTGATCGGGCTGTGGTTCGACATCGGGGCGGCCGCGGCGCGGCTGGTCCTGGACCGCGAGCCCTACCTGGTCCGCGCCGACGAGGAGCTGGCCACCGCCGGCACCTTGTCCAAGCGCTGATCGAACCCGGCGGGTGCGTTCTTCAGGCGGCGCACCCGCCCCGCATCGAAGACCAGCAGCAGCGGCAGGGCCAACGCGATCGCGACGAGCCCGTCGAGCCAGTAGTGGTTGGCCGTCACCACGACGACGGCGAACGTCAGCACCGGGTGCGCCATCCACAACCAGCGCCAGCGCGAGTGAGTCGCCCGGATCAGGAACACCGCGACCATGAACGCCCAGCCGACGTGCAGGCTCGGCATCGCCGCGAACTGGTTCGCCACCCCGGAGTCGGTGGTCGGGCCGTAGACGGACTGCCCGAGCAGGACGCCGGTGTCCACCCAGCCGGGCATCATCCGCGGCGGCGCCAGAGGGAAGAACATGTGCCCGACCAGCGCCAGCCCGGTCAGTGCCGCGAGCGCCCAGCGAGCTTTGCCGTACTCGGCCGGTCGCCGGATCATCAACCACACCAGGACCGCTGCGGTCAGCGGGAAGTGCACGCTCGCGTAGAAGACGTTCGCAGCCTCGGCCAGTCCGGGGATTTGCAGCGCCTGCTGCTGGACGGTCGCCTCACTCGGCAGTCCCAGCCAGGCCTCCCAGCCGATCAGCTTGTCGGCGTGCCGGTACGCCGATCCCGCATGGTCGGCGGACAGGAACCGGCCGAGGTTGTAGGCGCCGAACAGGACGGCGAGCAGCCCGACCTCACGGACGATCCGCCGTCCGCCACCGGTCCGCGGCCGCACCACGACCGGTTGCTCCACCCGCTCCAGCGTCAACTGCGCCACGAGAACCCCCTTCTCAGCCCGCACTTCAACTATTGCAACATGCTTATAGTTGCGAAGAATATGAACCAACTCACACTTCGAGGCCTGCGTTAATTGCGTTGCCGGGCGGAGGCCGGTCCGGAAGGGTTCGAGGGATGGTTGGCGTGTTCATCCGGTGGACCTGGATGCGGGCGGTGCTGCACAACGGGTGGTGGCTCGTGACGAGCGTCTACCTGGTCGTCGACGCCGGCCTGTCCGCCGCCCAGCTCGTGCTGATCGGGTCGGTGCAGAGCGTCTTCGCACTGGTGTGCGAGGTGCCGGCCGGCGTGTTCGCCGACACGATCAGCCGCAAGTGGTCGCTGGTGATCTCGCAACTTCTGATGGGTACGGCGATGCTCACCACCGGGCTGGTGACGTCGTTCCCGCTCCTCCTCGCGACCCAGGTTCTGTGGGGCATCTCGTGGACGTTCGCGAGTGGGTCGGACGTCGCGTGGATCACCGACGAGCTCGATCAGCCGGACCGCATCACCGCCGTACTCGCGCGGGCTGCCCGGGCTCAGCTGACCGGCGCGGCGACCGGCCTGATCGCGCTCGGGTCGCTGGCGTGGGCGACCCGGCGCGATGTCACGATCGTCGTGGCCGGCGTCGCGATGATGTCGCTCGCCGTCTACATCGCGCTCAGGTTCCGCGAGGAGCGGTTCGTCCCGATCCGCACCGCGCGGTGGTCGGGGTCGTGGACGACGTTCCGCCGCGGTCTCACCCTGGTACGGCGCAATCGCGAGATCATGCTGATCTTCGCCGCGACCTTCCTCGTCAACGGCGCGTCCGACGCGGCCAGGCGGATGACGCAGAAGCAGCTGCTCGACCTGGGCTGGCCGAGCGAGCCGGATCCGATCATCTGGTTCACCGGGCTCGGTGTGGTCGGGCTGCTCGTCGGTGCGCTGACGTTGCGCGTGCTCGGGAAGCGCATCGACGGCGACCACGCCCGCACCGACTACGCGTGGGCGGCGGTTTCCGGGGTGGTCAGCATGGCGATGCTCGCGCTGGCGCGGGATCCGGTGGTCGGTGCGATCGCCGTCGTACTGGTCTCCGGGATAGCGACGCCGTTGACGCGGGTGATCAGCACGATCTGGGTGAACGCGCGGACGACCGCCGACGTCCGGGCGACGACGCACTCCTTCCTGGCCCAGCTCGAGTACCTCGGGGAGACCGTCTGCGGGGTCGGCATCGCCGCGATCGCCCGGCTGAGCAGTCTGCCGGTCGCGCTGGCCGCGTGTGCGGCGCTGTTCCTGGCGACCGCGCTACTGATGCGGCGGCCAGCTGATCGTCGCGTGGTCGGGACTCGCGCTGACCTGTAGGGGTTGGTCGGCCGGGAGTTCGCCGTACGCCGCTTGTTCCACGACGACGACCGGTGTCGACAGGCCGTAGAGCTCGTGGGCGACAAGGGCGCCCAAGGCAATGATCGAGTCGGGGCGGGCGAGGATGATCGCTGCCGGGGCGGCGCCGGCGCGGATCTGCTCGGCGAGCACGCTGGACGCCGAGCTCGAACCGCGGCCGGACTCCATCACCAGGACGCGACCGGCCAGGACCTCGCCGCACTGCGGATGATGAGCGTCAACGATCCGGCCGAGCTCGTCGGTTCCGCCCCAGAACGACAGCGGTGCGGTCAGGCGGATCGGCGTACCGACCGCCGTGCCGGGATGGAGCGTCCGCGCCTCAATCGTCACGCCGTCAGCTCCCCGATGACGACCCGGCCCGCGCGGGCGGAGGCGACGCATTCCGCCAGTGAGCCGAGCACCACGTCGACGCCGATGTTGCCCGGCGCGTAGTGCGCCCACTTGCCGGAGTTCGTCATCACGTTCTTCCAGGCCGGCGAGAGGATCGCGGTCACGTAGGTGCACGTGTCGACCACGACCGTGACACCGGCCGCTTCGAGGGCGCTGATGACTCCGGTCGCGGCCGCACGATCCCGGGTCGCGCGGCCGGTGGACAGGTAGAACGGCACCCGGATGGGCGGACCGGCGCGGAGAAGGTCGGCCAACTGCCGGCATTCGTCGTACGACGCGTGTGGGGTGCCGACGCTCACCGCATCGAGCTGATTCGTGGCGATTGTCGACAATCGACGCCGAGTCCGGCGCATCGCGTCCAGGTCGACAACGTACGTCGGCAGGTCGTCGGGCGGACCGGTCGGCGCTTCCGGCGTCACACCCACCGCGTGGAACAGGGCGACTCCCCCGGCCGACGCCGCCGCGGCGCCGAACGCCTTCAGGTCGTCCTCGCTGACATCCTCCGGAATTCCAACCAGCACAGGGATCTCGCCACCGACCAGCGACCCGACATGCACCCCGAGCAACGGATACGCCAGGTCCGTCCGCAGGAACTCACCGAGCGGACGGCAGTCGAACACCACGGTCCCCCGCCGCGCCTCGGTCGTCTGCAGTCCGGAGTACGGCGCTCGTCCGGTGATCGCGGCGCAGATGTCGAGGAAGTCGCCGTACCGATCGGTGCGGGCGCCGAGGACCGAGTTGGCGAACACGATCGCGTTCGACTCCGCCCAGGCGACGTGCTCGCCGAGGCCGGGCCGGTTCGGAAGCTGGTACGGCGCGCAGGTCCACGTCGGCGTGCATCCGAGGTCGACGTACGCGGACATGAGCTCGCGGCCGCGGAGAGCGGTCTCGCGTTCGGCCTCGGTGCCGGTGCGGACCAGGCCGGGATGCAGCAGGTCCATCGAGCCGACGTTCAGGGTGGTCGGGACACGGACCTGCGCGCCGAGGCCGACGAGTTTGTGGGCGAAGTCGAGGCTGACCTGACCGTGGTACAGGCAGGAGTCGACGTGCGCCGAGGTGATCTCGACCAGCCGCGGCGCGCCCTCGATCCGGGCCAGGCCGACGACCACCCGCATCGCCAGCGCCACCCCGCCACCCTCCTGACCGCCGAGCATCCCTTCGTCCTCGGCGGTCAGACGCAGATTGTCCACAACCCGACAAACTACAACCTCAGGGTCAGGACGTGACCTCGCAGTTCTGCACGATGTCGGTGCCGGAATCACCGCTGCACACATCGTTGTTGCCGCCGGGTGGGAACGGCGGGCCACCGGGCGGTGGCGGGAACGGGTTGTCGCCGTCGACAAAGTCGTCGCCGGATCCACCACTGATCGTGTCACTGCCGAAGGTGCCGAACAGCGTGTCGTTGTCCGGGCCACCCGTGATCACGTCGTCGAGCGGTCCGCCGAACGCGGTGTCCGCACCGGCTCCGCCGTTGATCGTGTCCGCCCCGCCGAACCCGATGAGCTGGTCCGCACCCTGACCGCCGTTCAGAGTGTCGTCGCCACCAAGACCGGCCAGCAGGTCGTCGCCCTGGCCACCGTTCAGGACGTCGTTGTTCGCCCCGTTCGACGGCGCGAACGGCACGCTGTCGAGCTCGTCGCCGATGAGCACGTCGTTGCCGCGGCCGCCGTCCACCGTGTCGTTCCCGCCTTCCGCGCACACGATGTCGTCGCCGTCACCGGCGAACACGATGTCGTTGCCGGCACTGGCGACGATCACGTCGTCACCGCTCGTGCCGACGATGGTGCCCGCCCCGACGATCGTGGCCGGCACCTCCTCGCCGGGCGGACCGCACAGCGGCGGTTCCTGGGCGTTCGCAGCGGTCGGCAGCACCGTGCCGAGCAGCAGCACCGCCGACCCCAAAGCAAGCTTGCGCATGACTCCCCCTCCCCTAAGGCCGGTCGCCGCGGACTTCACCGAGCGATCCACGACCTACGGACATCACAGCACCAGCAGCAGTGCCTTGGCGATAAGCCTGGGGTGACGCCACAGGCACCTAGTGGCGTCACCCCAGCGGTCAGCGCGGAACTACATCCTTCAGACGGTGTGCCGGCGCGAGGCGACCAGGGTCCCGGCCTGGTAGCCGTCCGCCCTGAGCAGCTGCCCCGGGCTGACGTCGATGATGTCGATGCTCAACGGCGCACCGGTCAGGTCCTCGGAGCTGATCGGCCGGTCGTCGAGGTACAGGTCGACCCGGTTCATCCCATCCACGTCGAGCGTGACCGTGAGCGTCGTACCGCTGAAGGAGGTCGACACGCCGAGCCTGCGGTACGGCATCGCCGCCAGCAACGAGCCGGCCTTGTTCAGCAGGTCGACGTTGCCCTCGAGCAGGTCGGCCCGCGTCATCTTGTGGGTCTCGTCCGGCCGGATGCCGAGGTCCTCGACCGGCGTACCGGACAGCTCACCGACCCGCAGCGTGCGGCGGATCGAGACGCGCAGGTTCGCGCCGTTCGGCAACGCCTCGTACGGCGAGGTCGAGTCCGGCGGCGGTGGTTCGTTCAGCAGCGCGGCGAGCAACCCGTGCGTCCACACGTTCGCGCCACCCGCGCCGGTGTTGTCGTCGACCCCGAGGATGGTTCCGATCTCGTGGTCGGCGAACCCGGCGGCGAAGATGTCGGTCGCCGAGTAGCAGCGGGCGTCGGTGATCAGCACCACCGGGCCGTGGTACGTCTGGCCGATGTCGTTCGCGCCGTCCTCCGGCGTGATCGGCTTCGCGGCCGAGTATCCCGCCCCGGTCTCGGTCGCCAGCTCGAGCGACTCGAACCACGGACCGAGGTCGATGCCGGCCGGGTTGTCCTTGTGCCGGCGGCAGATCCGCAGGTTGAGCGCCGTGCTGATGAACTGCACCGGCTCCGGCGAGATTCGCCGCGGGGTCAGCGTCTGCAGGGTGAACTCGCTGGCGAAGATGTGACCGCCGCCGTTGTCACGGACGTCGACGATCAGGCCACGCTGCGGCAGCAGCCCGGCCAGCCGGACGAACTCGTCCCGGAACGCGACCGGGTTCTGCACGCTGAAGGTGAAGATCCGCAGGTGCCCGAAGGCCCCGTCCGGAGTGACGACCTCGCGGGCCCGGAAGACGCCGGGCATCGTCGTCGGCAGGTCCGCGGCACCGACCGCGGCCGGCGTCCGGAGTTCGGCCGAGCTCTGACCGCGCTCCAGCTCGACGACGTCGCGTACGTAGAGCGCTTTCTTCGCCCGTGCCTTCTCGTCGGAGTCAAGGTCCAGACCCATCGAGGCAGAAGTCTCGCTGACCGCGTCCAGATCCGTCATCGGCGGGAGGTTCGCTGTGACCTTCCACTCCTCGCGCAGCTCCTGCGTGGAGCCGTCGAGACCGAGATAGGTCAGCGTGACCCATGCCTCGTCGGGCGGTAGCTGGATGAGCAGGGGCCGCAGGGTGAGCGACTCCAGCCCACGCGCCAGGTTGGCCGGGTCGTTGCTCCCGGCGAACTGCGCGCCGTTCAGGGCCACGGCGCGGGCGATCGGGGTGCCGTTCCAGTGCGTCACCTCGGCGCCCGGACCGAACTGCGGCGCCGAGTAGCCGGTCACCATTTTGGTGATCAGGTAGTGCTCGTCGCCGGCCGCGTCGTAGCACTTCTCGATCATGAACGGCAGGTAGGCGATCTTGCCGGCGAACGGAGCCGGCAGCAGGTAGTTGGTGTGCAGGTCGCGCACCGAGTGGAAGATGCTCGACATCTGCCGGTGGAACACCCACTCGGGCTCCATCGTGTCGGCGGTCTGGCGTTCCATCCGCGACCGCATCACCCGCAGCCGCTGCAACGGGTTCACCGCGTGCATCGCAGCCTTCAGCGGCAGGTGCACGTAGTTCTGGTCGAGGATCAGCAACGACTGGTCGACGAGCAGCTTCCGCTGCCCGAGCGTCAACGTTCCGGCCGAGGCCAGAAACTGCGGCAGGGGTACGGCGGCCGCCGCTGCCTCGGTGGTCGCTGCCCGGGCCGCGCGGGTCCCGGCGGTACTCGCGATGGTCTTCCTGGTAGCCCGCTTGGAGGCGGTCGTCGCCGTCGCCTGCGCCTTCTTGGCGGTGCTGGTCTTCTTGGCGGTGCTGGTCTTCTTCGCCGTCGTCGTCTTCTGGGTAGTCGACTTCATACTGCGTGGCTGTGACATCTCTCCCCCAATGCGGCAGCCCCTCCCCGGGCCACGATCCCTCCACCGTCGTCCGCGCACCGGGCGATGTCAACGGGACAGCGGTTGACCACTGTGCTGCAAGGATGGGGTGGTGGATGAGGTCTGGGACAGCTTGACGTCGGTGCAGCCGGATCCGTCGCTCCGGGTGGTGATCGGCACCGGGGTCGCGGCGCTGCTGCTGATCGCCTGGCGGCCGATCTGGCGGTACACGCGGCAGGTCGTGACGATCGCGCACGAGGGCGCGCACGGTCTGATCGCCGCGCTCGTCGGACGGAAGCTGGCCGGGATCCGGCTGCACTCCGACACGTCCGGGGTCACCGTGTCCCGCGGCCACCCCACTGGCCCGGGCATGATCGCCGTACTGCTGGCCGGCTATCCCGGTCCGGCACTGTTCGGGCTTGCTGCAGCCTTCGTGCTCAGCCGTGGGTACGCCGTGGCGCTGCTGTGGGGACTGCTGCTCGCCTTGCTGGTCCTGTTGCTGCAGATCCGCAATCTCTTCGGACTGTGGTCGGTGCTGGTGTTCGGTGCGGTTGTGTTCGCTGTGTCCTGGTGGGGATCGCCGGACGTGCAGTCCGCGTTCGCACACTTGCTGACGTGGTTCCTGCTGCTGGCTGCGCCGCGCGCCGTGCTGGAGTTGCAGCACTCACGTCGAGGCGGTGGCGGCCGTAGTTCGGACGCGGATCAGCTGCGGCGCCTGACCGGCGTACCGGCACTGATGTGGGTTGGCTTCTTCGGACTGGTGACGCTCGCCTGCTTGGCAGTCGGCGTCGTGTGGTCAGGCGTGTTGCCGGACTAGGCCGGTGGTGGCAGTGTCACGCCGAAGCCGGTGATGGCGAGTCGCAGGAGCACTTGGCCTGGGCGGAGCAGGTCGGCGATCTTGGCGGCGCTGAGGAGCTCCAGCTCGGCCAAGCGGTTCGCGTACGCCGTTTCGCCGTCGAGGCGAGCGCGTTGCAACTCGGTGGTGTTGTGCCACACCTCCTGACGGGACTCGCGCAGGAACCGCCGCGACGCGAGCCGGTTGAGCGGAGTCAGCACCTGGTCGAGCAGACTCCTTGCGCCGCCAAGCTGCCTGTCCTCCGCGGCGACCCGCTCGGCCAGCACACCGTCGATCCGCTCGTGGTCGCGACGGCGCATGGCCATCAGCTGTGGATCGGTGAAGTCCTCGTCACTGATCACGGCCAGCAGCGCCTGCGGCAGGTCGTAGTTGACGTGCGCGTTGATACCGAGCAGGACGTGCAGCAGTGGCGGCATGTCCGCGGGCGTCCCGAAGGCAAGCCGCCAGGGTCGTGCAGCGCCCTGTGCCGCGTCGTGCGCAACCAGATACAGCTCGGCGAACTTCACGTCCCACCGCTCGACCCACTCCGGGTCCTCGAAGCGGCCTTGCTCGACCGCCGTACCGACCGCCTGCGTGGTGCGCAGGTAGGTGCTGAGGAAGATCCGCCGGTGCGCCAGCTCGGGCGGCAACGCGTCCAGCCGCTCCTGCATCCGGGCGACAACACCTGCAATACCATCGATCATCGGATCTCCTCGGGGTGGGAGGGACCATGGGGGCATCTGGACCACGCACATTCGACCCGGTTGTCGTCGGCAACCGCGAAGCCGACGCCTGGGCCGCCTACTACCTGCACGAATGGCGTCACTTCCTCGTCGCCTCCGTCGGACTGGTCGGAGCCGCCTTCGGAATGACACCGCACCGGACACTGCTCGGAGCCTGGTACGTACTGCGTGCGAACCAGGTGTGGGCACCGTACCCCGACAACCAGCCGGACGCGGCCCGTGCGTACATGCGCCGGTTCTACGAGCTCGTCGTACGCTCCGGCTGCCTTTTCATGGACCCGGCGCGGGCGGCGGCGCTGGAGGTCGAGTGGTGGCGGGTCCACCGGGACTCCGGCGCGAACGGGGCCCTGGAGGACGCGATGGCCGACCTCTATGCCTATGTCTACGACGGCTCGGCGGAGGCGGTCCGCCCCGCGGTCGCCAAGCGGGTCGAGGCGATGGACCTGTCGGACCGCTGGGTCCAGGCAGGGCGCAAGCGCGACGACCCGTTGCTCGCCGGAGTGCGGCGCGCGCTGGTGGCGTCGCACGCTGCACTCCGGCAGGCAGTGGAGATCAGGCGCGACCGCCGGTGATCGGGCGGGAGCGCTGGTCGGTGCCGGGGCCGCCGTACGGGTAGTCGGCGGCGCCTGGGTCGCTTGCCTCGTTCAGCTTGGCGGTCTCGTCCGCTGTGAGGTGCAGGTCCGCGGCGGCGAGGTTGTCGTCGAGCTGCTCCATCGTGCGCGCGCCGAGGATGACCGACGTGATGGCCGGGCGGTCGACCAGCCACGCGAGCGCTACCTGCGCCATCGAGATGCCCCGCGCCTCAGCGATCTCCCGGACTGCATCCACCACGTCGCGGACGCGCTGGTTGCGGCTGCGGCGATGCCAGGACTCGACACCGCGGTCCGGGTTCTCGCCCAGGCGGGTCGCGCCGGTCGGCTCCTCGTCGAACGAGTACTTCCCGGTCAGCCAGCCACCACCCAGCGGCGACCACGGCAGCAGCCCGAGGCCGTTGTCCTGCGCGGCCGGGACGATCTCCCACTCGATCTCACGCACCAGCAGGTTGTACTGCGGCTGCAGCGTCACCAGCCGCGACCACCCGCGCCGGTCGATCAGGTCGCACGCCTTCTGCAGCTGCCACCCGGTGAAGTTCGACAGGCCACCGTACGAGATCTTGCCCGCGCGGACGGCGTCCTCCAGGAAGCCGAGCGTCTCCTCGAGCGGGGTGACCGGGTCCCACGCGTGCAGCTGGTAGAGGTCGACGTGGTCCACGCCGAGCCGGCTGAGCGACGCGTCCAGGGCACGGCGGAGGTGGCGACGGGAGGTGCCGACGTCGTTCGGTGTGTCGCCGGTCGGGAACCGGCCCTTGGTGGCGAGTACGACGTCGTCGCGCGCCGAGCTCTTCGCCAGCCAGCGGCCGACGATCTCCTCCGAGACCCCGGCGGAGTACACGTCCGCGGTGTCGACGAAGTTGCCGCCGGCCTCGACGTACCGGTCCAGCTGCGCGTGCGAGCCGGCCTCGTCGGTCTCGTTGCCGAACGTCATGGTGCCGAGCGCGTAGGTGGAGACGACGGCGCCGCTGGCGCCCAGAGTGCGGTATTCCACGGTTGCTCCTTCTCAGACTGTCCGAACGGCCGACTACGGTGGCTGTTCATGGATACAAGTGAGCTGCTGATCGACGCCCACAGCCGGATCCGTGAGGTGGTGCACGACGTCGTAGCCGACCTCGACGACACTACTCTGACCGCGCGACCGGCTGACACGGCCAACTCGATCGCCTGGCTGGTGTGGCACCTGACCCGCGTGCAGGACGACCATCTGGCCGACGCGGGCGGTTACGAGCAGGTGTACACCGCGGACGGGTGGCACGAGCGGCTCGGGCTCCCGTTCGACGCCGCCGACACCGGGTATGCGCACACGCCGAAGCAGGTCGCGCTGGTCCAACTGTCTGCCGACCAGCTGCTCGGGTACCACGATGCTGTGCACGACCGCACGGTGGAGTTCTTGAAGACAGTCACCGACGAGGGCCTGGACCGGATCGTCGACCGCCACTGGAATCCGCCGGTCTCGCTCGGTGTCCGCCTGGTCAGCGTGATCAACGACTGCGACCAGCACGCGGGTCAGGCGGCGTACGTGAAGGGTCTGCTCAGTTGAGCTTGGTTTCCCAGAGCGACGTGCCGACGATCAGGTAGAGCTTGTTCGAGGCGGTGTAGGCGGCGTCCACGACGGGACCCTGCGGGCCGTCGTTCGACTCCCGCACGGTCCAGCCGCCGTCATTCCCGCTGACCACCTTGACCTTGTTGTCCTGAGCAACGATCTGGACGACCTTGTCGCCGACGGCGAGCGGCGGTGGCAGCTTGTCCTTGTCCCCCACCGGAATCGCCGGCACGTCTTTGAGTCGCTTGGCAGGGCCGCCGCGCAACAGCTGCCAGATGGCCAGCTGGTTGTCGACGTATCCGGAGATGTAGCAGCCGGAGGAGTCACAGGATGCGGTCATCGCCTGGCTGCGGTTGCCCGGATCAGGCAGCCCGATCGCACGCCATCCCTGGTTGAGCTTGGCCGATTGCCAGACCGCGGCCTCCTGGACGACCACGTTCGGCGCGAGGCGCACCTGTGACCCGACCAGGACGATGCTGTCGCCCAGCGTCGTACCGAAGCTCGGTCCGACCAGGAGGGACGGCGTACTCTGCAGGGCCGTCTTCGCCGGGTTCTGCCGGACCCATTTCGCGTCGCTCTCCGGGAGCCAGACGGCGGCGTCGTTCCCGGTTTCGACACCGCCCCAGGAGCCGAGCAAGGCGCGACCGCTCGGCGTGATGACGGCCGAGTACAGCCCGCCGGCAGTCTGCCCGCCGAACGTGTTGAACTCCTGCGGACGCTCGACCAGACCGCCGTCGACTGTGCCCGTCCACACCGTCCAGCGAGTGTTCGAGTGGGCGCCACCGGCTGCGCCGCCGAGCGCGAGCAACTGCTTGCCGTCGTACGCGATCGAGTACCAGATCGCCTCGAATGCGTACGGGCTCTTCGGCGACGGCGTCACCTTGACCTGCTTGCGCTGATCGCCGTCCAGGACCACGAGTTGCGGGACCACCTTGGCACCGCGGTCACGCAGTCCGACGAGCAACTGGTCGCCGTACTGGGTGAGTGTGACGGGCTCCGCGCCGACGTCGACCTTGGTCCAGTTGACCGGTGGAGTCGACGACTTGGCCTCACTGCACGCGGCGAGACATGCCAGCGCCAGGACGGCGGCGACCAGGCGACGCATCAGCGGTTCTGCGGGAGTTTGGTGGTCTTCTTCCGGCCGGTCCGCGGCGCGGACGGCGGCGGCACGACCGGGCCGATGTCGCCGTCCGGCGCGACGTCGAGGTCGAGGATGACCGGCGCGTGGTCACTCGGCCCGGTGCCCTTGCGGGCCTGACGATCGATCCACGCCGCCTTCACTCGATCGGCCACCGGCTCGGTCGCGAGCATCAGGTCGATCCGCATGCCGAGGTCCTGGTGGAACATGCCGGCGCGGTAGTCCCAGTAGCTGAAGATCCGGTGGTCGGGCCAGCGATCGCGGACGACGTCGTGCAGGTCCTTGGCGGCCATCAGGTCCGCGAGCGCCTGCCGCTCCGGCGCGGTCACGTGCGTCTGACCGACGTACGCCGCCGGGTCGAAGACGTCGGCGTCGGTCGGGGCGATGTTCATGTCGCCGCAGACGATCTGGTCGGCTGGTCCGGCCGCGACGACCTCACGCAGGGCCGCGAGCCAGGCGAGCTTGTAGTGGTAGTGATCGGAGTCGGGGACCCGCCCGTTCGGCACGTAGAGGGAGTGGATGCGGATGCCACCACAGGTCGCCGCGACCGCGCGGGCCTCCGGCTTCGGGAAGCCGGGCGCCTCGGCGACACCGGTGACCACGTCCTCCAGGCCGACCTTGGAGAGCAGGGCGACACCGTTCCACTGCACTTCGCCGTACAGGGCCGTCTCGTAGCCGCGCGCGGTCAGCTCGTCGTCGAGCAACTCGGTGAACGCGTCGTCCGCGAGCTTCGTCTCCTGCAGGCACACCACGTCCGGCTGCCGCTCGTCCAACCACCCCAGCAACCGCGGCAGCCGCTGCTTCACCGAGTTCACATTCCAGGTCGCTACTCGCACCCGACCCACGGTAGCCCCCGGCACGGACCATTTCAGGCTTCAGCCGAGTTTCGGGGCCCGCCAGACCAAGGTGTTGCGGAGGTCGCTGGCCGGGCGCTCCACGCTGTTGTTGTGCCGCGGCTTGTCCTTGCGGCCCCAAGCGTCGTCCCCCAGCCACGGCGGCACGCCGAACGGCAGGTCGCGCGGCGGGATGGGCGCGTAGTCGGTCTCGAGGAACTTCGGGCCGTAGTTCGGCATCGACGGGTCGCCGTCGTCGTCCGGCGTGACGATCGCCCGGAGGTCGGTCACGGCCTCGCGCCAGTTGTCCACCAGCACCTTCGGGCTGCGGCTCGACGGGTGCGGCACCTCGAACACGGGCACGTCGGGCTTGTTCTCCCACAGCCTGAGCGCCGCGCGCGCCTGGGTGCCGAACGCGACGATCGCCTGCAGGTCCGGACCGGTGATCATGTCGAACAGCGTGTTGCGCCAGGTGAGGTGGTCGGGCTTGGACAGCAGTGGCGCCGCCTGCTGCGCACGCGACGGCAAGAGCGCATACGCGTACGCGTTGACCAGCGCGTAGCTACGCGTCAGGCCTAGCTTGGCCAGGAACCCCTGCACGCGCTGCCCGGCATCCCCCACCAGCGTCCGGCCCGCGATCCGCTCGGTCGGACCGGGATCGGAAGCGATCGCCAGCAATCGCGCGCTGCGATTCAGCCGGCCCCGGTAGAACACCGGGCCCCAGTCGTGCCAGAACAATTGCCGGAAATCCGCATAACTCGGCACATTCGCGAAGTGCCGGGCCACCGCGGCCGGCGGGCCGGGATCGAAATCGGCCATCGTCAATACCTCCCCCTCAACGATTCCTGACCTACGCTCGTGAACAGGGGCGGCACGGGGATTGTAGAGCGGGAGGGGACATGTTTGTACTGCGTGGAACCGTCGTGACGATGCGGTCCGGTGGCGAGGTGCTCGAACAGGGCGCGGTGTACGTCGGAGACGACGGACTGATCGCGGCTGTCACCCCGCTCGACGCCGTACCCGCCGGATTCGAGAATGCGCCGCGACTTGTTGCAGGCGGCCTCATCTATCCCGGCCTGATCGACCTGCACAACCATTTGATGTACAACAGCCTGCCGTTGTGGACGGAGCCTTCGCGCACGGTTCCGTGGACCTCCCACAACCAGTGGGGGCGGGCGCCGACGTACAGCGAGCAGATCAGTCAGCCTGCCAGGTTGCTCGGCGCCGCGGCCGGGCGCGCCCTGCTCCGGTACGTCGAGACGCGCGCCATCGTGGGCGGGACGACGTCGATCCAGGGCAATCCGCGGGGCGCCGTACCACCGGACAACGACCTGATCCGGAACGTCGACTCGGAGAAACTCGGCACCCGCGACGACTTCATCCGGGTCAGCACTCTTGTTGCCGACAGCAAGGAGGCGCTGGCACCGTACGCCGCCGCCGTCCAGCAGGGGCGGGGATTCATCGCGCACTCGGCCGAGGGGTCGGATCCCAAACTACGCAAGGAGTTCCAGCTGCTCGACGAGGTCGGCGTCGTCACGCCGCAACTGGTGGCAATTCACGGCGGCGCGCTGACCGCGGCCGATTTCGCCCGGATGAAGGCCGGCCGGTCGAGCCTGGTCTGGTCGCCGTTCTCGAACTACTGGCTGTACGGCGCGACCGCGGACGTGGCCACGGCGAAAGCGGCCGGCGTACGGCTGTGCATCGGTTCGGACTGGGCGCCGTCGGGGACCCGGAATGTGCTGTGGGAGTTGAAGGTCGCCGATATCTGGAACAAAGCGCAGCCGTCACCGGTGTTCACGGACGAGGAATTGGTGCAGCTGGCTACGTCCAATCCCGGCGAGGCGTTGTCGGGCGTCTGGCCGCACCCACTCGGCCGGATCGAACGCGGCGCGCTGGCCGACCTGATCGTCGTACGGCGCGATCATGCCGACGTCCACCGGAATCTGATCGCGGCGACCGAGGCCGACGTACGCCTGGTCGTCGTCGGCGGGCGGGCTCGCTACGGGCTGCGGTCCTTGATGAAAGTGGTGGCTCCGGCGGCGACGGCGATCTCGGTCGGGCGGCTCTCCCGGTCGATCGACTATGGCGACCCGACCGTCACCTGGAAATCGGTGCTGTCCGAGCTGGAGGAGATCCGGAAGAACCCATCAGCCGCCTCGGCCCGGGCCGCCGCCACGTTCGCCGCGCTGGCCGCTGCCGACGAGACCGGCTTCGCCGCGGCCGTCGCCGGTGACGGTCCGATGGACACCGACGGCAGCTTCGTCCTGCTGCCCGACATGCCGGCGCCTGAGCTGGACAGCGAGCTCCGCCGCCGTGGCCCGTCTGCCGCGACGCCGCCGCCCGTCACCATTCCGCCGTACGAACCGCTGACCACCGGGTCGGCCTGGTTCGACGCGGTCGACGCCAACCCATTCCACGACGGACTGCTCTCGGGGCTCCGCGGATATATCACTTGATCTGTATATACGCTTCTTGTAATGCTTCTGGCCATGGACGTGTTCGAGGCGATCGCGGAACCCAGTCGGCGTGAGCTCCTGGACCTGCTCGCCGAGCGGGACCGCCCGGCCGGCGAGTTGGTCGAGCACCTGCACCGCCTGACCCAGCCGGCCGTCTCGCGCCACCTCCGCATCCTCCGCGAGGTCGGCCTGGTCGAGGTCCGCCCGGACGGCCAGCGCCGGATCTACGCGCTCCGCGCCGATCGGCTGCTCGAGATCGAGAACTGGATCAGCCGGTACCGCAAGTACTGGCCGCGGCACCTCGACGCGCTGGAGCACCACCTGAGCCAGAAGGAGACTGAGGAATGACCGACCCGCAAGGCGAGCTCACCATCGATGGTGACCGGGCCACGATGACGTTCCGCCGGCACCTGCCGCACCCGATCGGGGCTGTGTGGGCCGCGCTCACCGATCCGCTGGAGCGCAAGGCGTGGTTCGGCGAGACCACGATCGACCCACGGGCCGGCGGTTTCATCGAGATGATGCCGGACGAGCCGCCGGCCGCTCCCGACGCCAAGCGCCTCACCGGCCGCATCCTGGTGTGGGACCCGCCGTACGTCCTGGAACACGAGTGGAACCAGCGGATCGTCGAGTCGAGCGTTGTCCGCTACGAGCTCAGCCCGGACGGCGAAGGCACGCTTCTGACCTTCACCCATATCGGCCTCTCCCCGACCAACGCACGAGGCTTCCTCCCCGGCACTCACGCCTTCCTGGATCGCCTCACCTGCCATCTCGCCGGGAACCAGCTCCCCAACTGGACCATTCGCTACGAGGAAGTCGCCTCGACGTACCCAAGCTGGCAGTAGCCGGGCACGCTCTGGCCCACGTGCGACTCAGAACTGCCCCACCACTTTGGGGCCTACGGCCCGGCGGCATCCAACGCATTACGCCTCCGGACGTCGCGCCTCGCGCGCAGCCGCGCATCGTACGGCTCCTGTGGCCGGCCCAGCCCGTTGTCCACAGGGCAGGTGTGATGACCTCCGGTAGTTATCCACCGACGGAAAGTCAGCGCCCCGCGGTGGGGCAGATCAGGGCACTCTCTCTGACGAAGAGAGGGGAACGGATGGCCGAGCTCGACTGCGAACCCGCCGACATCACCGCGCTCATCGCCTACCTGCGCGAGATCGGGCACCACGAACTACTCACCCTGGAGGAGGTCAACGAGCACTCGTACTGGATCGAAGCCGGCCTGCTGGCCGCCGAACGCCTGGCCGCGGGACAACCGGCGGCCGGCGGGCCGGCCGGTTGCGACCTGAGCGGCCGTGACCCGGCCGGTCAGGGCACCGCTGGTCAGGGCACCGATGGTCAGGACGCGGCCGATCTGCGGCAGGTGGTCGCGCTCGGCCGCCGCTCGTGGCGCCGGATGATCGAGGGCAACCTGCGCCTGGTCGTGTCGCTCGCCAAGCGCTACACGGGCAAGGGCATCTCGCTCCTCGACCTGATCCAGGAAGGCAACATCGGCCTGATGCGCGCGGTCGAGCGGTTCGACCACCGCCGCGGCCACCGCTTCTCGACGTACGCGATCTGGTGGATCAAGCAGTCGATCGGCCGCGCCATCTCCGACCGATCACGCCTGGTCCGCATGCCCGCCCAGGCGTACGCCGACGCCTGCCGGCTGGCCGCGATCCGGCACGACCTCACCCAACGCCTGGGCCGCGAACCCACCACCCAGGAGCTGGCCACCGCAGCCGACCTCACCATCGCCCGCGTCGAACGCGCCCAGGCCTGGCGAGTCCACCCCGAAACCCTCGACCTGGACGACTCCGACGCCCTGATCGACGACGAGTCCGTCGTACTCCAAGCCGCCCTCCGCCGAGACCTGGCCCACCACCTCCAGTTCCTCGACGACCTCCACCAAGCCGTCCTCCACCACCGCTACGGCCTCAACGGCCACCCACCGTCCACCCCCGAAGAAACCGCCACCGCCCTCAACCTGCCCCCCGACCAAATCCGAACCCTGGAACGAGAAGCCCTCCGCCACCTCCGCCGCCGAGCCACCCCCCACCTCCGCGACTACGCCGCCTAACCACCCACCCCAACCCCACCCCCCCGCCGCACCTCGCCAACCACCCCGCCACCTCCCGCCCAACTACCCCGCCACCTCGCCCGACCACGCCGCCACCTCTCGTCCGACCGCCCCCTCACCCCCGAACTGCTCCCGTTCGGTGCTTTGCCTGCCCACCAACGACCACCCGACCACCAACCTGCAAAGCACCGAACGGGAGCTACCCGCACAAACCGCGGCGGCATGCGGCAGGGGCACCACCCACCCCAACCCCCCTTGGACCAACTGGAATGATGGGAGCGTGAGACTCCGGCGCAGCACCTGGCCCCGCGAACTGACCGAGTCAGTGACCGCCACGTCCAAGCAAGCGGCCGGCGGCAAGGAGGACATCCTGGCCGCGGTCCAGCTGGCCGACGGCCACTGGGTCGCAGGCACCCGCGCCGCCGTCTACCTCCCCACCGACACCCCGGGCGAGCTCCGCCGGGTCGGCTGGGAGGCGATCGAGCGCGCCGGCTGGGACTCCGAGGCGTCTGTGATGCACATCTACGAGACCACCGCATTCGGCACCCCGCTGCGCGCGACCGAGCTCAAGCTCGACGACCCCGGCCGCTTCGGCCAACTGCTCCGCGAACGCGTCGACGCAAGCATCGTCGTACGGCGCCACGTCCCACTGACCGGCAAGCGCGGCGTCCGCATCGTCGGCCGCCGCAGCCCCGCCGACACCGACGCCCCGGTCACCTGGAACTTCGTTCTGGACAAGGGATTGGAGCCCAGCCAGCCGGGCGTAGTCGACGCCGCCGAAGCCGCCCTGAAGGAGGTCCGCGACGAGTTCGGCATCTGACCGGCAGCCACCCCAGAAGCTGCCCCCGAATTTGCTCCGGAAGCCAACTCGCTGCCCCGGAATCCCGTTTTTGTAGTTCGACCCGGGCCTGCTAACCTACTCAGGTCCTCGGGGATCGGGGGCAAGATACACACCGATCCCGCGTAGCTCAATTGGCAGAGCAGCCGGCTGTTAACCGGCAGGTTACTGGTTCGAGTCCAGTCGCGGGAGCAACCCAAGCCGGTATCCGCTCAGGAACCGGCTTCTTTCATGCCTTTCGTACGGCGCACGCCGCACCCCATGCCGTCGTACGCCCAACCGCGTGCCGTCGTACGCCGCACCGCGACCCGACAGACCGGACGGACCCGACAGACCGGACGGCGGCACCCTGCACCCACCGCCCGGCCCAGCTCACGAGCGCCTGATCAGCTCTTGTTGTCCTTCCGCCGATCGATCGCCCGCTGGATGCGGTGCTGCGGCTGCCCGGTCAGCTTGGCGATCAGCGGCACCCGGTACTTGTACGCCGCCACCGCGCCCACCACGAGCACGAAGAATATGAACCAGCCCATCGGTCTTCCCTTCCTCGGGACCTGCCTCCATCATGCCCGGTCCACCCCACCCACCCCTCAGTCAAACCCCTGACCCACCCCTGGTTTCGCGCCCCACCCACCCAAACCCGATACGATCTCCCGCACACGGGGCGGTAGCTCAGCCGGTTAGAGCAGAGGACTCATAATCCTTGGGTCGTGGGTTCGAGTCCCACCCGCCCTACCAAGCACAACCGTAGGTCAGAGGCGATTCGAGCGACTACTCGACTAGCTCGCGTCGCGTCGCGTGCCATGATTCGCGCCATAACTCCGTGCTACGGCCTGCGCATGGCGCGTCAACTTCAGAAGCCAGCGGCGCCGGGGCTCAGTCCGCCGGCTGACCTCCGGATCCCTTCAGGGTGCGGGTATATGCCGGTGCTGACCCAGTCACGAAGAAGGACCTCTACCTCACCGAGGTCGTTCCCGTCGGGCCGCGTCAGGCCGCCGAGGCCGAGAAGGCCCGCACACGGCTTCTGACCAGGTGGATGAGAAGCGCAATCCCAAGACCCGCGCGACGGTCGACCAGCTAATGGTCAAGTACTTCAACGTGCTCGATGTCGACACGCTCACGAAGCGGAACTATCGATCGAAGTACGATAACCACATCATGCCCCTTCTCGGGACGACGCAACCAGCCCGGCTCGACACCGAGATACTCGACTCGTATTACGCCGACCTCCGCCGATGCCGGGACCACTGCCGAGGGCAGAAGTACATCCAGCACCGAACCGCGGTCCCCCATCAGTGTGACGAACACGAAGGACACCGGTGCCCCCGCAACAATCCAGAGGGCTGTCGCCGATGCCGCCGCATGTGCAAACCACACGTCTGCAGAGGCCTCGGCGATTCGACCGTGCGGCAGATCCACTGGATTCTCAGCGGGGCTTTAGACCGAGCAGTCGTGTGGAAGTGGATCTCCGTCAAGCCCGCCGACCACGCCGACAAGCCAGGCCTACCGATACCGAATCCGCAGCCGCCCGCTGTCGATGAGGTCGGGCGGCTGATCACTGCGGCATGGGAGGAGGACGAGGACTGGGGATCCTTCCTGTCGACGAAGCCAACAAAGGGAACCGCCGCGACGAGGTGTGCGCACTGCGCTGGACCGACCTCGAACGCAGAAACGGCGCAACGTCCGTCCTCCGCGTCGAACGCTCGATCTTTATCAACGACAACGGGCAACTGATGAGCAGGACACAAAGACCCACCAACAACGGCGAGTTGTTCTCGACGCCGAGTCAGATGCCGTACTGGACGAGCAGGAACAGCGAGCCCGTCAGCGCGCCGAGCAGGCAGGCATCCCCTTCAATCCGCACGGATACATCTACTCCCCCGTCCCTGATGGAAGGACTCCACATCACCCTGACACAGTCACGAAGCGGTACGCGAGGCTCGCGAAGCGCCTCGGGATCAACACCACGCTGAAGAACCATCGTCACTACAACGCGCCCGAGCTGATCAACGCGCGCTACAACGTGCGCGCGGCGGCCGGCCGATTGGGCCACTCCGGTGGAGGGACGACAACGCTGAGGGTGTACACCGCATGGTGGTCTGAGGCAGATCAACGTGCGGCAGGTTCGACCCCAACCCGATTGCCGACGAGACCGACGTCAAGCAGCCCGCGCACGGACAAGGCCGCCGCTCCAGCGCCAGCGTTTTGCACGAGGCGCTTCAGCCTTACCAGCGGATCGCCGCCGATCTGCGTGGCGCGATCGACGCCGGAATACTGAGCCCGAATGATCCACTGCCGACCGAGAAGGCCCTGGCGACCCGGTACGGGGTAGCTGCCAGCACCGCACATCAAGCTGTCGCGCTACTGGTTGCGGCAGGACTCGTCACAGCTTCACGTGGAAAGCGCGCGACTGTAGCTGGTGGCGATGGGCAACCATTCGCGTCGGTCACCGAGCTCAGATCGCCGTGTGCTTCACAGAGCTGAAATGAAGCTAGAGACAAGCGAGCCTGCCGAACCGCCAGGCCCACGTTTCATGGGATTTGTCAACGACGGCTGAAAACGGACCCTTTGTCGACGGTTGAATATGGACCCCTCTGCGGTTGGTTAGTTGGTGTCGACCGGTGCCGGGATGCGGC
>NZ_JBFAHB010000010.1:0-188870 GCF_040653975.1 Kribbella sp. NPDC050820 | reverse complement strand
CGAGATCCTCGGCCCGGTCGGTAGCCGCGCGGAGTTGATGCGCGGCTACCCCGGCTTCGATCTCAACCGCTTCATCACGATGATGCTCAACGTGTTCTGGCCGCTGACCGACGACTTCCTCAGGGGCGGTGACGACGGACTGAGCCCCAACGGCGCGTGCATCACCAACTACTGGACCAGCTCAGCGTGCGGGCCATGGCGGCGGTGCCATCCCGAGTCGTCGTCTGGCGGCATCGCGTTGGTGCGCCAACAGTGACGATTCAGGCCCACCCGCGATACGGGTTTGAGCGGACAACAGGCGCGTCCGAGCACGACACAAGGCCTCTCGGAGGGTTGCGTTCGCGTGCTGAAGTTCGGTGACCTGGCGCTGCAGACGATCGACTTCCGCGATGAGCACGGCTACGTGCTCTGCCTCGATTGCCTCTGCCGAGCGGACCCGTTTACGGCTCCGCCAGTGGCGCAGACTGCAGCGATCCAAGCAGAACCGTTGGTCGAATCTGGCCGCGGTGTAGGTGTCTCCGCAGTGCTCACACACGTGCTGGCGCGCACTCAAATCGGGCCCAAACGGGGGTGGAAGATCGTCCATAAATGACTCAGCGTCCGGCCCCCGAAGGTGCCGAAATGCCCGTTGCAGATCGCCGAAACGCCTCGGGTGCAAGATGTGTGCCAGCGTTGGTGCCAGGACCTGGGGGAGCAGGTTCTTGGCGACGTGCCATGCTGGCGTGGTGGAGGATGGGCTGATGTCGGAGCTTCGGTTGCCGTCGCCGGTGGTTGAGGTTGACGATGAGCGGCTGAGGGCTGCGGGGGTGCGGGTTCTGCTGAAGCGGGACGATCTGATTCATCCGGATGTGCCGGGCAACAAGTGGCGGAAGTTGAAGTACAACATCGCGACTGCTCGGGAGTTGGGCTTCGAGGTTTTGCTGACGTTCGGTGGGGCGTACTCGAATCACGTTCGGGCGACGGCGGCGGTCGGGCAGTACTGCGGCTTCAGCACGATTGGGGTGATTCGGGGTGAGGAGCACCTGCCGCTCAATCCTTCGCTGCAGTACGCCGTCTCTCGCGGGATGCGGCTCACGTACCTCGATCGCACGACGTACCGGATCAAGAACTCAGATGCGGTGGCCGATGCGCTTCATCGGGAGTTCGGCGACTTCTATCTGATCCCCGAAGGCGGTAGCAACGCTGACGCCGTACGCGGCTGTGCCGAGCTGCCGGCGGAGCTGGACTCGTCCTTCGATGTTCTGTTCTGCGCGGTTGGTACTGGGGGCACACTCGCAGGCGTAGCGGCTGGCGCGCGCCGGGATCAGTTGGTGATCGGGGTCCCGGTTCTGAAGGGCGGCGACTTTCTCGAAGCGGAGATCGCTGAACTGCAGCGGCAGGTGTACGGCGCGCGCAGGGGATCCTGGCGGCTCGAGTGCGATTACCATTTCGGCGGATACGCGAAGCGGAGCCGGGAGTTGGACGAGTTCATCGATGACTTCGAGGCGCGGCATGGTTTGCGGCTGGACTGGGTTTACGAGGCGAAGATGATGTACGCGTTGTTCGACCAGGTGGCTCGCGACGCGTTCCCAAGGGGTACGACGATCGTCGCCTTGATCAGCGGCTCCGGAGATGTGCCGGTATCTGATTGCTAGGCGTCGTGCCACTCCAGGTGCCAGTCTCCTGAGTTGACGATGAAGTTCTTGCCGAAGCCCAGCCAGCGGCCGTTCATGCGGCGGGCGTGTGGGCTGATGACGAGTTGGATTGTGCCGTGGTACACCGCGCCGCGGTAGTAGCCGGTGGGTGCCGTTCGCTCCTTCCAGGTTCCGGTGGCGATGGCTCCGTTGACGGACAGGTCGAGCGTGAGTCGTGATTCGCCATCGGCGGGATCGGTCGAACCGTGGAGCCGGTTTCCGGTGTGGTGGAGGCGGATAGTGTGTTGGCCCTCGAATGTCGCGTCGCGGCCGGCGGAGAAGTAGCTGTACTGGGAAAGCCAGAGTCCGCTGAGATTGCCGCTTGTCGCTCGCGCTGTGTCGAGGCACGAATAGTCGGCGAGGTCGGCCACGAGATCCGCGACGGCGCACTGGTAGAGCTCGGCCAGTCGGGCGAGGACATCGAGGGATGGGGCGTAGCCGGTTGGCGTCGGCCACTGCTCCCAGGAGGAGAAGTTCTTGAAGGTCTTGGGGTCGTCCGGCCAGTGATGGTTCCATTGGTCGGCTGCGTCGCGCTGGCTCCAGTCGTGAGCGAGGCGGAACGCCACCCGTGGATTTACGCCGTACCGGTCGGCGAAAGCGTCGGCGACCTCGACCCAGGTTGATCCCTGAGCGCGTAGTTCGGTGGCCCAGTCTCGTCGCTCCTGGCGCAGACTGCTCGCTCTTGCCGGACGAGTGCCAGGGGTGATGCTCATGCCTCCCATGGTGTCACAACCTCCCCGTTGCACGGGGAGGCTTGGGGTTAATGGTCACTGGCTGTCTCGGCGGTTCGTTCGCGTTGCTGACGGCAGATTTGGAGCATGGTCAGGGCGGTGGGTGAGCCCGAGCGTGCGCCGGAAAGTGCGCGGTTCCTCTGCCCTGTCGCCCTGGCCTGTCCAAGCTGTGACTTTGATCGGAGGACGGGGAAGTGGACGTGACCAGGCCGCGAACGCGGGAGTGGCCGGTCCTGCGTTCGGCGCAGGAAATGGATTGCGATGGCCGGAACCCTCGCGGCGACCAACCGTGCGTTCTCGGATATCACCAGGGTCCGCATCGGGATGACGCCGGCACCGAGTGGCTTGATGACGGCGACCTCGCACACCCCGACTGGCTCGATGAGTAAGCGGCGGAATGTCCGCGACCGGCGGTTGCGCCGGTGGGTCCTGAGGACTGCGGCGGTCGATCGGCGCAACGGCGTCTCGCCGGAGGGCTACGACCCACACGGCGTCAGTCAGATTCTCCCTTGGTGCGTGGAGGCATATCTGGCCCGCGGTCCGATCACTCAGCGGATGTCTACCCGCAGATATCGCATGGTGGAGTGGCGGAAGGTTCATGCCGGCGGTTCGCGGATCCGGGCAACTGCGGTAATCGAGCTCCTCGAGGGCCGGCGACCAGCTCACGCGATCCGGCCATGACGTGCTGATCGCCCCTCGAGCCGGGGGAGCGGACGCGCTGAGGAGCAGCCCACGTTCTCCTCAAAGTCCCCTATGCCCCGCTTCCGTTCCTCGTTCGACCGGAAGTTCATGACCAGCCCCTCACTGATCCTGGTCCCGCCTTCGCCCCGGAAGCTGCGTCCATCCGATTCCTGACGCCGTGTCAGGCCGGGTGGGCGCAGCGCAGCACTTCGCAGCGTTTCGCAGGAGCCCTCATTTGCCGATTCGCTGGTGGTGCGGGGCGTTGAGCATTCATGGCGAACAGACGAGAGGTCCAGCGGGCGAAGCCAGAGTCGCGGGTGAGAGTAGAAGCGCCCGATCGGCCGCCGGTGCTTTATCCACAGGTGGCTCGTGTGCTGCGCCGGATTGTTGTACGACTGGCGCAGAAGAGGCGTGCAGCTGAGAACGCTTCGCGGTCGGAGGAGAAGGCATCATGATCGGCGACAGGCAGGACGAGTGGGCGACGCTGGATGAGCTGCTCGGGATGGAGGCGCTTGCTGCTCGTCCGGTCGGAGGCGATGGGATCGGGCGGCTGGCGTTCTACGGGCGTTGCTCGACGGAGGACAACCAGGATCCGAAGTCGTCGCTGGCGTGGCAGTTGGGTGAAGCCGCCCGGTTTGTCGAGCCGCTCGGCGGCGAGATCGTAGCGGAGTTCTTCGACATCGGGCAGACGCGGTCGTTGCCTTGGGAGCGGCGGAACGAGGCGAGCCGGGTGCCGAAATTCCATCGGTACGGCGTCTCGCTCTGGATACCGAGTCTCGGTGCGCAGTTCGATCCGGAGAACTCTGTGCACGACATGGCGATGACGATCACCGGTGGGTTGTCGAAGTCGGAACGCCAGCATGTGCAACGCCGCGTACGGGCGGCGATGGCGGCTCAGGTGGTGACCGATGGGCGGTACCAGGGCGGCAGGGCGCCCTACGGGTATGTGGTCGTCGACGCCGGCCCGCATCCGAACCCGCGGAAAGCGCAGGAGGGTTACAGGCTTCGGGTGCTTGCCGTCGACAACGAGGCGGCGCCGGTTGTTGAGCGGATCTTCGAGCTGTAGCTCGGTGGGCTGGGCCTGAAGTCGATAGCTGAGACGCTGAACGTCGATGGCGTCCCGTGTCCATCGGCGCACACGCCACAGCAGAACCGGCATGCACGTCGTACGGTTCCGGCGGTCGCGGCAGTCGAAGATCGTACGTTCTCGGGAGCCCGCCCACCCCGCCATCGTGTCCGTAGACGCCTTCACGCGAGCACAGCTGGAGTTGCGTGTGCGCCGAGGGAGCGGACCGGCGGATCAGGCCAGGCGTGAGCGGACGCGTGTGACAACCACGCGGGTCTATCGGTTCCGGGCGCGCGGGTGCGGTGTGGGTTGTGCGGACGGAAGATGCAAGGCGCTGCGCGGAAGCATGCCATCTTCTACCGGTGCTGCGCTCGAACTCTGGTGCCAGGGTCAGAGGTGGCGGCTGTCCATCCGGCGAATGTGTACCTGCGGGAGGACCATCTGACGCGGAAGGTGAACGCCTGGATCGCGACGCTGTTCAGCCCCGAGCATCTCGCCGAGACCGCGGAGGCGTTGGCAGCAGTCGAAGAGGATCACGAGTCAGCATTCGTTGCGGTCAGGTTGGCGCAGAGGATCGAGGCGGCGGAGGCTGCGATGGCCCGGTTGCGGCGAGCGCTCGAAGCCGGTTGGGATCCCGCGGCGCTGACAGAGCAATACAACGCGGCGGTGGCCGACAAAAGGGCCGCCGAGGTTCCCGAGCGCTTGGGCTCCAGGTGAGCTACAACCACGAGACCAGATCGGCTGAAGTCGCCATAAGCCCCGCTCTGCGTGGCTTTAGCGTTGGTGTCCGAGGAGGGACACGCACCTTAACCACACGGCCGGAGTTGAGTGCTTGAGATCGGCGTAGGGTGTGGTGCCGAGTTACGAGCATTCCGGTTCTTAGCGACTGACTGGCCACGCAGTTGGTTGTTTGAAGGGCTGTGGGGGAGCGGTGCGGGCAGGCGCGCTGTCTCTGCCCGGGAGCAGGGCCAGGCTCGTCGCGGTGCCGTTCAAGGTATCGGGGGCCGTTTCGGTGAGCGGACCGCGAATCGCGGGTGGGTGGTTCGTGCGGTCCTACAGTGTGGCGACGGTGCCGGACTTGCCAGGAGGTGCTGCATGAAGATCGACGCTGCAGCACGTCGGCGTCTGGAAGCGGCGCGCAGCATGACGCCGTGCGACCGGTTCGTGATCTGATCGGTGCCGACGACCTACCAAATCGAACCCCTCCAGTCCTTCTGCGTCCACCAGGTCCTCGACGCCGTCGGCGAACAGTTCCACCGACCACGGCTGCGCCCGCGTGTCCGAGGCGCCGAAGCCGAGCGTGTCCGGTGCGATCACCCGGCGATGGCCTGCCAGCCGGGGGATCACGACCCGCTACTCGTCCCACGATCTCGGCGTCTGGTGCAGGAGTAGCACGGCCTGGCCGCTGCCCTGGTCGGCATAGTGGATCTGGCCGTGCCGGGTGTCCGCATAGCACTTCCGCATGGATTGGCTCCTTCTGTGCTCAGGTCCGGTTCAGCAACGGCAGGACTGTGCGGCCCACCTCGGCGACCAAGGTCGTCGGGAGATCCCACGAACCGACGTGCTGCAGGCATGCCGCGCTGACCCATGCGCCGAGATCTCCCGAATTCCGGAGGCAATCTCGTCGGGGGTACCGAACAGGCAGGAACCGCCGGGCGAATCGGGCTGCGTCGGCGTCGCTGATCCAGTTCGAACACACCTCGACGGCCTGGTCCCAGCTCTCGGCGTGGATCAGATCGGGCTTCCGTGGGGGATGTGCTCGGGGACAGCGAGGTTGATGCCCGTGGGCGCGGTTCGGCAGGGGAGGCTTCGGTCAAGCTGACAGCATTAGACTGTTGACAATAGAAAGTCTGCGATCCTACGGTTGATGCCATCAGACCAACCCGCGGAGAGGCAGCTAGTGACTATGGGCACCCCGACGTTCCGGCCGACTTACGTCTCGTTCGACTGCTACGGCACGTTGATCGACTTCCAGATCACCCCGATCACCCGTGAGCTCGTCGGGGACCAGGTCCCCGCGGAGAGCTGGGACCAGTTCGTGGCGGAGTTCCGCGGCTACCGCTACGACCAGGTGTGCGGTGAGTACTACGCCTACGAGCAGGTGCTGCAGGACTCGTACGAGCGGGTCTGCCGCAGGTGGGGCCTCGAGGTGGACCCGAACGCGGGGAAGCGGTTCGCCGACGGCGTCCGGAGCTGGGGACCGCACGCTGACGTGCCGGCGCCGCTGAAGACGATGAGTGAGAACTACGAGCTGGTGATCCTGTCCAACGCCGACGACTCGTTCCTGGCGGAGAGTGTGCCGCGGCTCGGAGCCAAGTTCGACGCTGTCCTGACCGCGGAGCAGGCCGGGTACTACAAGCCTCGGTACGCCGCTTTCGAGTACATGCTGGACAAGCTCGACGCGTCCCCGGAGGACTTCGTCCACGTGTCCTCGCACACCCGGTACGACCTGATGCCGATGCACGACCTGCACTTCCCGAACCTGGTCCTCCTGGACCGCGGCTACGACCCGATCACCCCGGGCTACGGGTACGTGACGGTGAAGTCCCTCGACGAGCTCAACCGCATGCTCGGCATCTGACTCGAGCCGCACAGCCCGCCGCACGCCGACCCGTGAGCAGGATGATGACTTCGATGTTGAGCCGAGCAGTAGTCAACTACCCGAATCGGTTCGACCCAGGGGTTCTGAGCGATCTCCCGGAACGCCTTCAGCAGACGATCAGGCGCCGCGACGAGGTGCTCGGCCCCGGCTACACGCTCATTTACAAGGAGCCGGTCGAGTTCGTCTCCGGCTACGGGGCCCACCTGGTCGACCGGGACGGCAACGACTACCTCGACGCGTACAACAACGTTCCCTGCGTTGGACACGCGCACCCGCACGTCGTCGAGGCCGTCTCCCGCCAGTTGGCGGCAGTCAACACCAATACTCGCTACGTCCAGGAGTCGTTGGTGGACTATGCCGAGCGGCTTCTCGCGACGTTCCCCGCGGAGTTGTCGAGGCTGAGCCTCGCGTGTAGCGGGTCGGAGGCGAACGACCTGGCGATCCGGGTTGCGAGGTACCACACCGGCGGTGAGGGAATCATCGTGACTCGGTGGGCCTATCACGGCATTACCCGTGAGGTGGCGAGCTTCTCGCCGCATCTGGGCTCCGGTTCACCGCTCGGCCCGAACGTGCGGCTCATCGATCCTCCCGACCCGCGGCTGGCCGCGTCCGGATCCGTGCTGACCGAGCACATGCATCATCAGGTGCGTGACGCGATCGAGGATCTCCGGCGTCATGGCTTCCGGCTGGCGGCCCTGATCACCGACAGCGCGTACACCAGCGACGGGATCTTCACCGACCCGGTCGGCTACATGAGGCCTGTTGTGGACGAGGTGCACGCAGCCGGCGGTGTCTACATCGCGGACGAGGTCCAGTCGGGGTTCGCCCGGCTCGGCGATTCGATGTGGGGCTTCAGCCGCCACGGTGTGCTGCCGGACATCGTCACCATGGGCAAGCCGATGGGCAACGGGTTGCCGCTGTCCGGTGTGGTCTTCCGCCCTGAGGTGTCCGACGAGTTCGGCCGGAACGTCCGCTACTTCAACACCTTCGGTGGCAGTTCGATCCCGGTGGCTGCCGGCGCCGCAGTACTGGATGTCTTCGAGATGGAGAACGTGCAGCAGCGCGTTCTGGAGAACGGCAAGGCGCTGCGAGCCGGCCTGGTGGAGATCACGCGGAATTCCGCCCACGTCGCTGAAGTGCGCGGTGGTGGTCTGTACGTCGGGGTGGAAATCGTCCGGGACCGGGAGACGCTCTACCGCCCGGACCGCGGGCGTGCCGAGGACGTCATCAACGACCTTCGTGATCGGCGAATCCTCATCAACGGCACCGGCAGGGCGGCGAACGTGCTGAAGATCCGCCCGCCGCTCGCCTTCACCTCCGCCGACGTGACCCGATTCCTGGAGACCTTCGCCGAGGTCGCGAAAGTCCGGCTGTAGCCGGCCGAAGGGACCGACAGTGAGCGCTTCGCCGCCTACGAGCCCTGCCCAGGGACTCTTCGCCGAGAGCGGCCTGGGACCGTCGCATGAGCCCGTCGACGCGACGCTGATGAACATCCTGCTCGAGAAGCACTACCAGGTCGGCGGGCGCCTGGAGCGGCTGGCGACGGAGAAGGACGACACGTTCAGACTCAGAACCGGCGCGTCCGACTGCCTGGTGAAGGTCTCACCACCCGACGAGGCCGAGTTGGTGGTCTCGTTGCAGACTGCCGCGATGCGTTTTCTCGAAACCGCCGCTCCGGAGTTGCCGGTCCAGCGGGTGAGGCTGACCGTCGACGGCGACGACCACGTGCTCATCCCGTTGAACGACGGCAGGACTCGCGTCCTGCGCGTGTTCGGTTTCGTCGAGGGCGCCGTCTGGATACGCACGGATCCGGACGCGGCGCAGCTCGCCAAGGTGGGGGAGATGCTGGGGCGAATCGACGTGGCGCTCGAGTCTTTCGCGCACCCTGCGGACACGAGAGGCCTGGTGTGGGACATTGGCCAGTTCGACCACCTGACCGAATTGGTGGACCACACGCCGAACATCGGCCACCGTCAACTGGCTCGCGAGGTCTTCGGCCTGTACGGCGCCGCGATCGCGCCGCGGCTCGGCGCCCTGGAACGGCAGGTGATCCACGGCGACTACAGTCCGTACAACGTCGTGGTTGATCCGGTGAGCGACGACTTCGTCACCGGCGTCATCGACTTCGGCGACACGGTGTGCAGCGCGCTGATCTTCGACCCCGCCGTGTCGTTGGCGAACCTGATCGGCCGGGCGGATGGGGATCCGTGGCGTGACGCCTGCACCTTCGTGGCCGGCTACGAACGAACCCGGCCGATCAAGGACACGGAACGCCCGTTGCTGCCAGTCGCCGCGCTGGCGCGACTCACCGTGCGTGCATTGATCACGAACTGGCGGGCGCAGCGGGTGCCGGAACGCCGCGACTACCTGCTCGCCCATGCCAAGGACGACTGGACGAACGTGGAGCGGGCCCTCGCCGTACCAGTGAACGAAGTCGTAGCGCGACTGTCCGACGGCCGTCATGATGACCAATAGGCGTTCTTGGTTGTCGGTCCCGCCCGGTGCGGGAGGAGGACCACAATGGGTCGGAAGCGTTGGACGTGCGGCTTGGCAGTTCTCGCGCTGAGCGCCACAGCGTGCGGTATGAGCGCCGACGGTGAGGCCGGCGGGAACGCGACCGGTCGCCTGGTGTACGCCGAGTTCTTCGCGCCGGCCGCCGCCTGGGCGCCGGAAAGCGACGATGCCCAAGTGCTTTCCCGCGCCGGCTGCCTGGAGTCGCTCCTCCGCTACCAGGCTGACGGCTCGCCGGCGCCGAGCCTTGCCGCCTCGTGGGAGCAGGTGACGCCCACCGCGTGGCGGTTCAAGCTTCGCGACGGCGTGCAGTTTCAGAACGGCGCGCCGATGGACGCGAACGCGGTGGTGCAGGCCTTGCAGCACGTGCTGAAGGCCAAGACGCCGGCGCGCTCGTTCAACCCGGATGTCGTGTCCGGCGTGAAGGCGGTTGATATTTCCACCGTCGAGGTCGCCACCTCGGTGCCCGACGTACTCCTGCCGCTGCGGATGGCCGCTCCGAGCACGGGAATCCTGGCGCCGCAGGCCTACGCCGGCCCGCGGATCAACATCCGGGGGACCTGCACCGGGCCGTTCACGGTCGTCAACGAGGTACCGCTCCAATCCTTGGAGCTCAAGCGCAACGACGACTATTGGGGCGGCACACCGGGTGTCGCGACGGCCGAGGTGCGCTTCATCGCGGACGGCGCCGCGCGCGTGACGCAGGTGCAGACCGGTGAGGCGGACATCGCCTCGGTGGTCCCGGCCGTCTCCCTGGCCACGCTGGAAGGCGACGCCGGCATCGAGCTGCAGAAGGTCCGGACGCCGCGCACCGCCGTGATGCTGCTGAACAACGTTCGCCCGCCGTTCGACAATCCGCTGGTACGACGTGCTCTGCAACACGCCGTGGACAGCAAGGCGATCGCCGCGACCGTCTACGAGGGAGTCGCGGCGCCCGCCGTCGGTCCGTTCTCGCCCGACGACCCATGGACTCCGGAGGGGGCGGCCCCGGCGTCCTTCGACCACGACGAGTCGAAGAGCCTGCTCGATGCGGCGGGAGTCGATCCACACTCGCTCGACTTCGTGCTGATCGCCTACAACGACCGGCCCGAGTTCGCCGACCTGGCCGCTGTCATCCAGGAACAGGTCGGCAAGCTCGGTATCAAGGTCAAGATTCGCGCAGGCGACTACGCGTCGGTGGAACCTGACATGCTCGCGGGTAGGTTCGACGCCGCACTCCTGTCGCGCGGCTACCTGGTGGACGTCGGTGACCCGGCCGGGTTCCTTCGGTCGGACTACTCCTGCCGCGGCAGCTTCAACATCGCCCACTACTGCGATCAGCAGACCGATGCCATGATCAACGAGGCGTTGACAACCAGCGACCCGAACGCTCGGCATGACCTCGAGGCCCGGATCGCGGAGAAGCTCCAGGACGATGCCGCCGGCGTGTTTCTCGTGCACGAGTCACTCGTGACGGCGGTCCGCTCGGGGGTCCGGGGATTCGAGCCGCACCCACTCAACTTCTACGTCCTCACCAAGGATCTGAAGTTGGGGGTCGGCTGAGGCTTGGTTGCCCTCGTCAACTAGGCCGGACACGGTGTCCGGCCGGGAGAACCAGCGGAGATGGCGATGCTGAGCTTCCTGATTCGCAGGACGGTGGTCCTGCTGATCACGCTGCTGGTGGTGTCGGTGCTGGCGTTTCTGATCCCGTATGCCGGGGAGGGGGATCCGGCGCGGAAGATCCTGCAGGCCAGGGTCAACGACCCTGTGCTGGATCCGGCCCAGGTGGAGGCGTTGACCCGGGAGCTGGGCCTGGACCGGCCGGTCTTCGTGCAGTACCTGGACTGGCTGGGCCACGCGATGACGGGCGACTTCGGCTACTCGTTCACCAGCCGGACGCCCGTCGACGAGCTGGTCTTCCCGGCAATGGGCGTATCGATATCGCTGGCTCTGGCCGCCCTTCTGCTCGCCTTGCTCGTCGCCCTGCCGCTCGGGGCCTGGGCCGCCACCGCTCGGGGCGGCAAGGTTGACAGTGCGATCACGCTCGTCTCGCAGAGCGCGGTGTCGGCGCCGGAGTACTGGGTCGGCCCGGTGCTGGTTCTGCTCTTCGCCCGCTATCTGGGCTGGCTGCCGTCGAGTGGCTGGAGAGGGATGGCTTACCTCGTCCTGCCTGCTGTCGCTCTGGCGCTCCGGCCGCTGGGCTACTTCGCCCAGGTGACGCGCGCGGCGATGAGCGACGTGCTCGCCGCGCCGTACATGACGGCTGCTCGCGCTCGGGGATTGAGCTATCCGCAGACCCTGGTCAGGCATGGTCTGCGCAACAGCCTGCTACCGGTGATGACGCTGTTCTCCTTCTGGTTCGCCGGACTTCTCGGTGGGGCCGTGGTGATCGAGGTGATCTTCAACATCCCGGGCATGGGCCGGCTGCTCTACACGTCCGTCGTCAACAACGACGTGCCCGTGATTCAGTGCGGCCTGGTCTCGATCCTCACCTTCGCGGTGGCGATCAACACGGTGACCGATCTGCTGTACGGCGTACTCAATCCGGCGATCAGAGTGACCAGCCATGCCTAGTGATGTGACGCGCTGGCACCCACGCCGCAGCCTGCGTCCGGAACAGCGCCCGTCAGCGGTGCGATCCGCGACCCCGCATCGGCCGAACGCACTGGCCCTCATGCTGCGCGGCGCCCGCAGCCGGCCCTGGACCTTCCGCATCGGCGCCGGAATGCTCGCAGCAGTTGTGCTCGCCCTGCTGCTCACGCCCTGGATAGCACCGCACGACCCCGCGACCCAGGACCTGACGAACCGCCTGGCCGGATTGTCGGGGGAGTATTGGTTCGGCACCGACCATCTGGGCCGGGACGTGCTGTCCCGGCTGATGTGGGGCGGCCGGTTCTCGGTGACCATCGCCGCCGTCACGCTGATCATCTGCGCGGTCACCGGGTCGGTCATCGGGGCGTTGGCGGCGCGCAGAGGCGGCTGGCTCGATGAGCTGGTGATGCGCAGCGTCGACATGCTGATCTGCTTCCCCGACGTCGTGGTCGCGCTGTTCCTGATCGCGCTGTTCGGGAGCGGCTACGGCACCCTCGTCCTGGCCCTGACAGTCACCGGCTGGACACCCTTCGCCAGACTGATGCGCGGCCTCGCGCTGGAGATCAACTCCAAGGACTTCGTCGAGGCGGCGGAGATACTGGGCCTGCCGAAGACGTACATCCTGTTCCGGCATGTCATTCCCAACGCGCTGCGCCCTGTGCTGGCGATGGGCTTCCTGCGCTTCGGGCACAAACTGATCACCGTCGGCGCGCTGTCCTACCTCGGCCTGGGCGTGCAGCCGCCGGACTCTGATTGGGGCGCGATGCTGCTCGACGCGCAGCCCTACATGGAACGTGCGCCGTGGCTGGGAATTCTGCCCGGCGCGGCGATCTTCGTCACCGCGCTCAGCGTGACCATGATCGGCCAGGGTCTGGACGTCTCGGGCACGCGGCGCAGACGGCACCTGGGAGAATCCGATGCCTGAGGCAAGGAAGCGGGCGGAGTGCACGTCGCCGGACCGCGGGCCTGGCCCCTTGCTGGATGTCCGCGACCTGCGGGTGGACTTCCCCGGCGTGTCCGGCGGACCGGCGATCGACGGCTTGGACCTGAAGGTCGGTGAGGGCGAGATCGCCGCGTTGGTAGGGGAGTCCGGATCCGGCAAGAGCCTCACCGCGCTGACCGTGATGGGCTTGCTGCCGACCGGGGCCCAGGTGGTCCGGGGCAGCGCCGTGCTGGAGGGCGAGGACCTGCTGGCGATGCCGGCGAGGCGATGGAACGAGATCCGTGGCAGCAAGGTCGCCATGTTGTTCCAGCAACCCAAGGCGATGCTGGACCCGACAGCCCGGATCGGCAGCCAGGTCGCCGAAGCGTTACGCCGCCGCCACAAGATGAGTCGCCGGGAGGCGAAGGCACGGGTGGTGGAACTGCTCCGGGATGTGGGCATTCCGGAGCCGGTTCGGCGGTCGTCGTCGTACGCGTATCAGCTGTCGGGTGGAATGGCGCAGCGGGTGATGATCGCCGCCGCGCTGTCCGCGGATCCTGAGCTGCTGATCGCCGACGAGCCCACCACCGCGCTGGACGTGACCGTGCAGGCACAGATCCTCGATCTGCTGAAGCAGAAACGCGACGAACGCGGCCTGTCGATCCTGCTGATCACCCACGACCTGGGCCTCGTCTCCTCAGTGGCTGATCGGGTGGCTGTGATGTACGCCGGCCGGATCGTCGAGGACGGGGTCACGGCAGACATCTTCGCCGACCCCCAGCATCCCTACACCGAGGCGTTGCTGAAGGCCTCGCTGCTGGAAGCCAAGCCCGGCAAGCTGTTCTCGATCTCGGGAAGCGTCGCCCAAGCCCGGGCAATGACCCACGGATGCCGGTTCCTGTCGCGATGTCCGAAGGCAGCCGAGCTGGGACTCACCGAGCGATGCCAGAGTGCCGAGCCGGCCCTGCACACCTGCGGCGAGCACGAACACCTCAGCCGTTGTTACGCATCGCGTGGGTATCCCACCGCAGAATGACCGCCGTCGCGGCGACGTGGACCGGGACCTGACCCCGGTTATTTGCAGGCAGTCGGCGACAAACTGTTGACAGTCTAAAGTTGGCGGCTCATAGTTTGAGGACGATCAAGAAGCAAGAAGAGGCAGCGCCCGAGACCCGGTGCCCCGCCTACACCGGATCGACGGCCGCGCCGTACGTCTCCGGATGAGCCCAGATAGGGAAGTGCAGCCAAGCATCAGGCGCACATCCCGGGATGACGTGGCGCTTCGAACCAGCGGCTACGGCCTGCGGCTGCTTATCGATTGTTGACATTCAACACCTCAACACAGGCCTTGACCGGTGTGACGCTCACGCCGGCGAGCCAGAGACCACAGGAGGCACGACAATGCGCAGGTATATGCGGATCACTTGGGCTGCGGTGGCGGTCGCCGCCGCAGTGCTCGTCACGGCATGCGGTGGAACGGGAAGCCAGGACACCCGCGCCGCGGCAGCCGAGGGCGGCATTCACACCGACGACATCTCTCAGGGGGTCGAGGCCGACCCCGCCGCCGCGAAGCTCGTGCCCGCGGAGGTGCGGAGCTCCGGCAAGCTCGTGGTCGCGATGGACCTGTCCAGCCCGCCCACGACGTTCCTGGCCCCCGACAACAAGACGGCGGTCGGCTTCAACCCCGACATGGCTCGCCTGATCGCGAAGAAGCTCGATCTCCAACTGGACATCAAGAACGTCAAGTTCGACACCATCATCCCCGGTCTCGAGGGACATCGTTACGACCTCACCGTGTCGACCATGACCCCGACCAAGGAGCGCCTCAAGGTGCTCGACATGATCAAGTACTTCAAGAACGGTTCATCGATCGTCGTTCCGTTCGGCAACCCCAAGAAGCTGGCCGTCGACACGCTGTGTGGCCGGAACATCGGCGTCCAGTCGGGCTCGGTGCAGGAGCTGATCCGGCTGCCCAAGCTGTCCAAGGAGTCCTGCGAGGCCAAGGGTGAGCCGGCCATCAAGGGTGTGTCTCTGCCCAGTGTGCAGGACGGTCTGACCCAGTTGGCCAGCCAGCGGATCGACGGCGTCTTCTACGACACCACTTCCCTGATCTGGGCCGCCACCCAGCAGCCGAGGACCTTCGAGGTGCTGGAGCCGCCGGCCGCCAGTTCCGAAGTAGCGGTTGCCCTGGGCAAGGGTTCCGAGCTGACACCCGCGGTGCAGGCGGCGATCCAGTCGATCATCGATTCGCCGAAGTACGACGAGGCGCTCGGCCGATGGGGATTCCAGGGCCGGGGGCTCGACAAGGCGACGATCGCCGAAAGCTGACCCCGAGGTCAACGCCACCGGCCCGTGGAAAGGAACCGAACCATGCAGGTGATCCCGCCCGAAGTGAAGCCGCGCATCCGCCTCAAGACCTCCGTCGACTACCTGGCGTGGGCTGTCGCGGTCGCTGCCATCCTCGGCCTCGTCTACACGCTCGTCACGAACGAGAACTACCGGTGGGGCGTGGTGCTCAAGTACCTCACCGCCGACTCGATCATCAACGGCATCTGGATCACGCTGATGCTCACGATCAGCAGCATGGCCCTGGGCATTCTCCTCGGGCTGGTGCTGGCGGTGATGCGTTCGTCCTCACAGCGGCCGGTGTCGGGGCTGGCCCGGCTCTACATCACGTTCTTCCGCGGAACACCGGTGCTGGTGCAGCTGATCTTCTGGTTCAACCTGGCCGCGCTCTATCCGCACCTGTCGCTCGGCATCCCGCTGACCGGCATCTCGATGCCGATCAACGTGAACGAACTGCTCAGCCCGCTGACGGCCGCTCTGATCGGACTCACGCTGAACCAGGCGGCGTACATGGCGGAGATCATCCGCGGCGGATTCGCGGCCGTCGGCAGGGGTCAGCTCGAAGCGGCGGAATCGCTCGGTATGCACGGGTTCACGAAGCTCCGTACGGTCATCATCCCGCAGACGATGCCGACGATCATCCCGCCCACCGGCAACCAGTTCATCGGCCAGCTCAAGGAGACCTCGCTGGTCAGCGTGCTCGGGGTGGCCGATCTGCTGCAGAGCTCGCAGTCGATCTACGCCCGGACCTACGAGACGATCCCGCTGCTGATCGTGGCCAGCCTCTGGTACCTGATCATGACCGTGACGCTGAGCGTGCCGCAGTCGATGATCGAGCGCCGGTTCTCCCGGTCCACCCGCACCGGCCGGCCGAGTCGTTCGGGCGACGGTGACGGCCGGACCGGCCAGGTCGAGATCGCCCCGAAGGAGTCCGTGCTGTGAGCGCCGAAGGAAGCATCATCGCCCGGAAGCTGTGCAAGAGCTTCGGGGACAAGCCAGTCCTGCGCGACGTCGACTTCACGGTCGAGTCGGGCGAGATCTCCTGCATCATCGGTCCCAGCGGCTCCGGCAAGTCGACGTTGCTGCGCTGCCTCAACGGCCTGGAAACCGTCGACCGCGGGGTGCTGAAGGTCAACGGCGAGGATTTCGGGTACGTCGAACATCCCCGCGCCTTCCATGCAGTGAGCCGCCGGCGCCTCGCCCAGCAGCGCATCCGGATCGGCATGGTGTTCCAGCAGTTCAACCTGTTCCCGAACATGACCGCCCTGGACAACGTCATGGCCGGCCCGGTGCTGGTCAAGAAGATGTCGCGCGACGCGGCGAGGGACCGCGCCCGATCGCTACTTGCGAGTGTCGGCCTCGCCGAGTTCGAGGGCCAGTACCCCTCGCAGCTGTCCGGCGGGCAGCAGCAACGGGTCGCGATCGCCCGGGCTCTCGCGATGGAGCCGAGCATCCTGCTCTTCGACGAGCCCACCAGCGCACTCGACCCCGAGAAGGTGGGGGAGGTGCTGGACGTCATGCGCAACGTGGCCGCCGGCGGCATGACGATGGTCGTAGTGACTCACGAGATGGGGTTCGCCCGTGAGGTGGCGAAGAACCTGGTCTTCATGGATGACGGGGTCATCGTCGAGCGCGGGGACGCGCGCGAGGTGCTGGCCCGCCCGCAGGAGCCGCGGACCCGGGAGTTTCTCGAGTGCGTTCTCTGACCTCCACACAGTTCTGCAATCGACCGACATCTGACGAACACGGGAGTGCACCGCGATGAAGTTCATTCCATATTGGCTGGACACCTCCGAGCAGGGGCCCGACCGGTCTCGTACTGCGGTGGGTGGTGAGGTCGACGTGGCGGTCGTAGGCGCCGGTCTGACCGGTCTGTCCGCGGCGCTGCACCTGGCTCGCAAAGGCGCCAAGGTCGCGGTCCTGGAGAAGGAGACGGTGGCGTGGGGCGCGTCCGGCCGGAACGGGGGGATGGCGACGCCCGGGCTGTCGGTGGGCTTCCGGGACGCGGTCGCCAAGTACGGGTTCCCGACCGCGAGTGCCTTGTACCTGACCTACAACGATGCGATCGACACGATCGAGAAGCTGGTGGCCGACGAGGGCATCGACTGTGATTTCGCGCGTACCGGGAAGATGACGCTAGCGGCGAAGCACGGGCATATGGAGGGCCTGCGGCAGACCCAAGAGGTGCTGGCGCAGCGACTTGGCGAGGAGACCCTGCTGGTCTCCAAGAGCGAGTTGCGCGGCGAGATCGGCTCCGAGTACTACGCCGGAGCGCTGATCGATCCACGCGGCGCCGGGCTGCACGTCGGGAAGTTCACCCGCGGCCTGGGTGAGGCCGCAGCCCAGCAGGGGGCGGAGATCCATGAGAAGGCTCCGGTCGAGCAGGTACGGCGACTCGGCAACAGCAGGCACGAGTTGGTCACACCGCGGGGCAGCATCCGGGCGGACCAGGTGCTGGTCGCGACCAGCGGCTATACCGGGCGGCCGTTCCGGTGGCTGCAGGTGCGGATAGCTCCGGTCGGCAGCTTCATCATCGTCACCGAACCGCTGGGCAAGGAGGTCTGCGACCAGATCATGCCGACCCGGCGGATGGCGTCCGACACCAAGAACCTGCTCTACTACTTCCGGATCACGCCTGACCACCGGCTGTTGTTCGGCGGTCGCGCCCGGTTCGCGATGTCCAGTCCGCACTCGGACGAGAAGAGTGGACGCATTCTGCGCAAGGCCATGGTGTCGGTGTTCCCGCAGTTGGCCGCCGCGCGGGTGGACTATTGCTGGGGCGGCCTGGTCGACATGAGCATGGACCGGCTGGTCCATGCCGGTGAGCACGACGGGTTGTTCTACTCGGTGGGCTACTCCGGGCACGGTGTGCAGATGGCAACCCACATGGGTAAGCAAATGGCCGAATACCTGAGCGGCAGCATCGAGGCGAACCCATGGCGTGACATCACGTTCAAGCGCATCCCTGGCCATGTCGGCCCGCCCTGGTTCCTGCCGTTCGCCGGCGCCTACTACAAGTTCCAGGACCGGATCAGGTGATAGCTGGTCAGTTGACCGGTTTGGGTCTGCGCATTGGTATAATGTTGACAGTCTTCCCGTCGTCGTACGGGGTCGACGACCGCAGCCGCATTCGGCGTCTCGGTCCGGTAACAGTCAGGGAGCTCGATTGTGACGGGGAAGAACGAAGCACCGACCCGGATCCCCCGGGCGACGTTCGCGACGATGGTCGGCGAACGGATCCGCGCCAGCATCATCGAGGGTGAGCTCGCGCCTGGGACCCAGCTCAGCGAGGTCGAGCTGGCTGCCAGGTACGGCGTCAGCCGGGGGCCGGTCCGGGAGGCCCTGCAGCGCTTGATCCAGGAAGGTCTGCTGCTCAGCGAGCCCCATCACGGTGTCTCTGTGCCGGTCATGAGTACGGCCGACTTCGAGGACATCTACTTGGTCCGGCTGGCCCTGGAGACAGCGGCACTCCGGAAGGTCATGTCCGGTCCCGAGGCGGTGCAGACGCTCAGATCGCTGGAGCGGGTCGTCCGCCAGATGCGCAACGCCGAAGAGTCCGGCGACTGGCAGACTGTGGCAGAGCTGGACATGGAGTTCCACACGGTGATCGTCTCAGCGGCGCACAGCCCGCGGCTGGACCGGGTGTTCCACACAGTCATCTCCGAGACCCGGCTGTGTCTTGGAGTGCTCGTCCGCGCGGATGAGCGCCGCACGGATCTGGTCGATGAGCACGAGGACATCGTCGACAGGATGCGAGCCGGCGACTTCGACGGGACGGTGGCGGTCCTCAAGAAGGGCTTCGAGGAGGCGGTTGTCACGCTGACGCAGGAGAGCGCGGCCGCGCGATAACCCCCCGCCGAGCGCGGGGACGACCGAGCGTGCAGGCGTACGGTTGCGTCACGTGGAGGGGCTCATGGCCGAGTCATACCGGCAGGCTCGAACGCGAGGACTGCCCAAGGTCGACTGGGACGCGAACGGGTCCGGTCTGCGATGCCTGGTGCGGTGGCCGGGCAAGCGGCCGGCCCTGTCGCAGGTGCTTCCGACCTTCGACCAACTGGGCCTCAGGCTTGCGGATCACCGGCCCGAAGCAGCGGCGGATGCCTTCTTCTTCCAGCGGTTCGAGGACTCGTACGCCGACGAGGTTATGCCGCTGCTCACCGAGGCATTCATCGCGTCGTGGGAGGGCTCCGTCGACCGTGACGTGTTCGCCTCGCTGGTGGTCGACGCCCAGCTCCACCCGAGGCAGGTGCAGCTCGTGCGGGCGGCGTTCCAGTACCTACGGCAGGCCGGCCTCGCGGCAAGCCGGTCGTACGTTCGCGGCATCCTGACCCGGCATCGGGACTTCGTCCGTCATTGGGTCGAGGTGTTCGAGCAGCGGTTCGACCCGGACCGACCGACGAGGGCCGAGCACCTGCTGGGCAAGTACGCCGATGCCGCCACGACCCGCGACGAGTTCCGGGTCCTCGACTGGTACACCGGTCTGCTCGAGTCGGTGACGCGAACCAACTACTTCCGGCGCGACGACGTGGGTGCCCTGTCTGCCACGATCGTCCTGAAGCTCGACCCCGGCAAGCTGCCGTTTCGCACCGATCCGGCGGTGAAGGTCGAGACGTTCGTCCATCATCCCGGTGTCGAGGGCATCCACGTGCGCTACGGAGCCGTGGCACGGGGTGGACTGCGCTGGTCCGACCGGATCGAGGACTACCGCGACGAGGTGCTCGCACTCGCGAAGTCCCAGCAGGTCAAGAACTCCCTCATCGTTCCGGCGGGCGCCAAGGGCGCGTTCGTCGTGAAGACCGCGCTCGCCGAGCTGACCGCGGCCGCGGCCGCCGACGAGGTGAGGCGCTGCTATCGAATCTTCGTCCGAGGTCTGCTCGACGTTACCGACGACCTGACGGCCGGCCGTGGCATCACCCGTCCGCCCGGAGTCCTCGCGACGGACTACGCGGACCCCTATCTCGTGGTGGCAGCCGACAAGGGAACCGCCGCGTTCTCCGACCTGGCGAACGCCGAAGCGCGGGACGCCGGCTACTGGCTCGATGATGCGTTCGCCTCCGGTGGGTCCACCGGGTTCAACCACAAGGCGCTCGGGGTCACCGCACGTGGCGCCTGGGTCGCGGTACGCCGCCACCTCGTCGAGCTCGGCCTGGACCCGGAGCGCGACGAGATCACCGTCGTCGGGATCGGCGACATGTCCGGAGATGTCTTCGGCAACGGCATGCTGCTCTCGGACAAGCTCCGCCTGGTCGCGGCCTTCGACCACCGCGATGTCTTCCTGGACCCCGATCCCGACCCGGGCGCATCCTTCGCCGAGCGGACCCGGCTAGCGGCACTCCCGGGCTCCTCGTGGGCCGACTACGACCCTTCCGCCATCTCCGCGGGCGGCGGGGTGTTCCCGCGGTCCGGCCGTTCCGTCCCGATCTCCGCGCCGGCGAAGGCAGCTCTCGGCATCGACGCCGACACTCTGTTCCCGGACGAACTGGTCCAGGCAGTCCTCCGCGCACCTGCGGACCTGCTGTGGAACGGTGGGATCGGCACCTACGTACGGGCGTCGTACGAGACCGACGCCGAGGTGGCGGATCGTGGCAACGACCGGGTCCGGGTCACGGCCGACGAATTGCGCTGCAGGGTCGTGGGGGAGGGTGGGAACCTCGGGCTGACGCAGGCCGCGAGGGTCGAGTTCTCCCTCGCCGGCGGCCGGGTCAACGCCGACTTCATCGACAATGCCGCCGGGGTGAACACCTCCGACCGGGAGGTCAACCTCAAGATCATGCTGCGGGCGGCGGAGGACGCCGGTCTCATCGGCCGGGCCGAGCGCGACCGTGTCCTCGACGCGTGCGCGTCAGCCGTGGTCTCGGCGGTGCTGGACGACTGCGAGCAGCAGGCCTTGGCGATCAGCGTGGCCGAGGGGTACGGCGTGACCGTGCTGGACCGGCACGACCAGGTGATCCACAACCTCGAGGAACACGGACTCGTCCGGGGCCGCGAGCACCTCCCGGATGCGGAGGAGATCGAGCGGCGACGCGCGTCCGGCCGAGGCCTCACTCGCCCCGAGATCGCTGTCATCCTCGCCCACGCGAAGAACCTCACCCACGGGCTGCTGCTCGAGGGCGACGTACCCGATGACGATGGTGTGGCCGGCGTCCTGACCGGCTACTTTCCTGCGGAGCTGCGCGGTCGGTACGCCGCCCAGATCTCGGCGCACAAGCTCGGTCGCGACATCATCGCGACCCGCTTGACCAACGAGTTGATCGACCGCGTCGGCCCCGGATTCATCTACCGGATCGAGGATCGGACCGGCACGAGCACGGAGCAGACGATCCGGGCGATCCTGATCGTCAGGGAGCTGCTCGGCCTGGACCAGCTGTGGGACGGGTTGGCGCCGTACCCGGTCGCGCCGACGATCCCGATCAGGCGCGCGCTCGAACGGGTCTTGGACTACAACGCGTCCTGGCTGGTACGACGGAAGAGCACGCTGGGCTCGATCGACGACGAAGTGGCCTCGTTCGCAGACGCTGTCACTGACCTGCACAACGCTCTGGCTGCGTCTCCGTCACCCGACGTCGGGTCCGCGTACGCCGATGCACTCGACCACCTCGGGTCGCTCGGAGCCGCGCAAGACCTTCTGACTCGCTGCCGAGCGGTAGCGCGCATGGGAGCGGCTCTGGCGCTCTCATCAGCATCCGCTGAGAGCGGACTCGACGTGGTCCGGCTCGAACGCGTCTATGCCGCGATCGGCGAGACGGTGGGTCTGTCGTGGCTCTACGCCGCGATTCCGAGCAGCACCGCCGACCCCCACTGGGTGCAGCTGGCCAAGGCAGCCCTTCGCGACGAGTTGGCAGCCTTGACCGTGACCCTGGCCACCGACGTGTTGCGGGCCGGCGGCCTCGAGTCGTGGACCGAGCTGCACGGGGATGCGCTGGCCCGCGCACGTACGGCGTACGCGGGCCTGTCGGGTAGCGCGGAGGTGGACGTCGCGATGCTCACCGTCGGCGTCCAGGTGCTGCGCGACCTTTGCCACGCCGTCGGCGCCTGAGCTCAGTTGGCGGCCGCGGGTACGCCGATGCTGTAGACCTTCCGGATCGTCTCGGTGACGTGCCACCGGCCGGACCATCCGCGTGGCTGGACGATCACGTCGCCGGCGGACACCTCGTAGCGGCCTCCGGTCTCGCCGTCTGTGATGTCACCGCTGTCCGCACCAGGACGCTGGCCCCTCGGCGCTAGCGGGCTGATGGACGTAGGTCACGCTGTGTTCTCCCGTAGTCAGTAGAGCGTCTCAGAAGGCGAGCGGTTGTCTTTCGTAGAAGAAGCCACCGGTCGGTCCGTCGCCGGGGAGGGTGGCGAGCCACACCGGGGTATCGGCGCCGTCTTCCACCGGACGGGTGGCGTCCGGGCTCATGTCCGTCTTCGTGTAGCCGGGCGAGGCCGCGTTCACCAGGATGCCGGTGCCCTCGAGCTCGGCCGCCAGCACCCGAGTGAGCATGTTCAGCGAGGCCTTGGAGATCCGGTACGCCGGCGAGGTGGGAGTCAGTGCCAGCTCGAGTGACGCCATGGTGCTGGACAGGTTCACGATCCGGCCGTATCCGCGCCCAAGCATGAACGGGATCGCCGCAGCACTACAGCGCCAGGCGCCGTACAGGTTGGTGGCCAGGGTCTCGTCCACCAGCGGGAAGTTCGGTGCGGCGGCGCGATGGAGCGCCGGCCCATCGATCGCGACACCGGCGTTGTTCACGAGGACGTCGATCGAGCCGTGGCGGCGCGCGATCTCGGTAAAGGTCGAGCTGACGGAGTCGTCCTCGGTCACATCGAGCCGGGTGCCCATCACCAGTCCCGGACCCTCGCCTTGCAGCCGGTCAGCGGCCTCCTTGGCGCTTGACTCGTTGCGGGCGGTGAGCACGACGTGCAGACCGAGCCGCGAGAGCTGACGGCAGATCTCGAACCCGATCCCGCGGTTGCCGCCGGTGACGACCGCGACGCGGCATCCGTGTCTCAGCACAGCTGATCCAGCACCGTGGTGGTCACCTGCTCGGTGTCGGCGGTGCCGCCGACGTCGGCGGTCCGGGTCTCCGGACGGCGCAGCGACTCCTCGATCGCGGTCATGAGCACGGCCGCAGCCGCTGGCGCTCCGAGGTGCTCCAGCATCATCACCGTCGACCACAGCATGCCGACCGGATTCGCGATGCCCTTGCCGGCGATGTCCGGCGCCGAGCCGTGCACCGGCTCGAACATCGACGGGTGCTCCCGCGTGGGGTCGAGGTTGCCGGAGGGAGCGATTCCGATGCTTCCGGCGACACCTGCTGCGAGGTCGCTCAGAATGTCACCGAACAGGTTGCTGGCCACGATGACGTCGAACGACTCAGGCCGCAGGACGAGCTTGGCCGCGAGCGCGTCCACGTGCTCCTCCACCAACTCGACGCCGGGATGGAGGCCCGCCCGCTCCCGGGTGACCTCGTCCCAGAACGGCATGCTGTGCACCAGTCCGTTGGACTTGGTGGCCGAGGTCAGCCGCCGTCGCCTGGCCGAGCTGAGGTCGAGGGCGTAGTCCGCGATCCGCGCGATGCCGCGGCGGGTGAAGATCGCTTGCTGTACGGCGGTCTCGTCCGGCAGACCGCGGTTGAACCGGCCGCCGACCTCGCTGTATTCGCCCTCGTTGTTCTCGCGCACCACGACCAGGTCGATCTCGCGGTCCGACGCGTCGGCGAGCGGGCTCTTCACCCCTTCGAAGGCCCGCACCGGACGCAGGTTGACGTACTGCTGGAACGCCCGGCGGATCGGGATCAGCAGTCCCCACAACGAGACATGGTCCGGTACGCCGGGACGCCCGACCGCGCCGAGGAGGATGGCGTCGTACTCCCTTAGGGTGTCGAGACCGTCGGCCGGCATCATTGCGCCCTCGGTGAGGTAGCGCTCGCACGACCAGTCGAACTCGTCGATCACGAGCCCGAGCCGGTAGCGCGAGTCCAGCGCCTCCAGCACCTGCCGGGCCGACGCGGCCACCTCGATGCCGATGCCGTCGCCGGGAATCAGCGCGATGCGTCGCCCGTGTGTGGTGGTCACCTGTGCTCCCATCAGGCCGTCGTCGCCACGGCGACGTACTTCGTCTCGAGGAACTCGTCGATGCCGATCCGGCCGCCCTCGCGGCCCAGGCCGGAGGCCTTCACCCCGCCGAAGGGCGCGGCCGGGTTGGACACGATGCCCTGGTTGAGCCCGACCATGCCGGTCTCGAGTCGCTCGGTGATCCGAAGTGCGCGATCGAGGTCGCGGGTGAACAAGTAGGCGACGAGCCCGTACTCGGTGTCGTTGGCGGCGGCGACCGCCTCGTCCTCGGTCTCGAACGTGGTGATCGGGGCCACCGGGCCGAAGATTTCCTCGTGCCGCATCCGGGCATCGTGCGGTACGCCGGAGAGCACGGTCGGCGGGTAGAAATATCCGTCGCGGTCCAGCGGCTCGCCGCCGACCAGAACCTTCGCGCCGCGCTGTACGGCGTCGCCCACCAGTTCGGCCACCTTGGCGCGGGCATCGTCGTCGATGAGCGGCCCGACCGCAACGCCGTCCTCGACCCCGCGGCCGATGGACAAGGCGCCCATCCGGTCGGCGAGCCGGCGCGCGAATTCGTCCGCCACCGACGAGTGCACGTAGAAGCGGTTGGCAGCGGTGCAGGCCTCGCCGATGTTGCGCATCTTCGCCAGCATCGCGCCCTCGACCGCGGCGTCCAGGTCGGCGTCCGCGAACACCAGGAACGGGGCGTTCCCGCCAAGCTCCATGGAGGTCCGCATGACCTGGTCCGCGCATTGCGCGAGCAGCCGTCGCCCGACCGCGGTGGATCCGGTGAAGGACAGTTTGCGCGCCCGGCCGTCGCGGATCAGCGGCTCCATCACGCCGCCTGGGTTGGAAGTCGTCACCAGGTTGAGCACGCCGTCCGGGAGGCCGGCCTCGGTCATGACGGCCGCGAAGGCCAGCATGGAGAGGGGGGTTTGCTCTGCCGGTTTCACCACCATCGTGCATCCGGCCGCGACAGCGGGGCCGATCTTGCGGGCGGCCATCGCCATCGGGAAGTTCCAGGGCGTGATGAGCAGGCAGGGTCCGACCGGCTGCCGCATCACCAGCAGTCGGGCCTGGCCGCTGGGCGCCACGGCGTACCCACCGTCGATCCGGACCGCCTCCTCGGCGAACCAGCGGAGAAACTCTGCCGCGTAGGCGATCTCGCCGCGTGCCTCGGCCAGCGGCTTGCCCATCTCGAGGGTCATCAGCAGGGCGAGGTCGTCCTGCCGTTGCACGAGCAGGCTGTGGGCCCGGTACAGGATCTCGCTCCGCTCGCGCGGCGGCACGGCCGCCCAGGACGACTGTGCCGCCGCGGCTGCGTCGAGAGCGCGCAGTCCGTCCGCTGGGGACGCGTCAGCGACGTGCGCGAGCACCCGACCGGTCGACGGGTCCTCGACGGCGAAGGTGGTCCCGTTCTCCGCCGGGTGCCAGGCACCTCCGATGAACAAGCCCGTCGGAACCGAGCCGACCACCTTTTCCTCCCGCACGCTGTCGACCATCGGACCTCTCCTGAATCTGTGTCGGCTTGGTGAATGCAACGCCCCTCCGGAATGGAATCCGGGACGCGCGAGGGAAGGGGGAACTCGCGCGTCCCGGGTGCTGGTGGACTCAGGCCGAGGTGTGGATGGCGATGATCTTGGGCTCGGTCATCGCGTCGACGGCGTACGGAACGCCCTCTCGCCCGACTCCGGACCGTTTGCCGCCTCCGAACGGCATCGCGTCGATGCGGTAGTCGCAGGTGTCGTTGACCATGACCGCACCGACCCGCAGAGCGCGAGCCACTGCCAGGGCAGAGTCGAGGTCGTGGGTGAAGACGCCGGCCTGCAGTCCGTAATCGGAGCGATTCGCCTCACGCACCGCGGTGTTCACGTCTTCGAACGACTCGATCGACACCACCGGACCGAAGATCTCGTCGGTGAGCACGCGCGAGCCCGCAGGGACGTCCGTCAGCACGGTCGGCCAGAAGAATGCACCGTCGCGCTTCCCTCCGATCAGCAGGGTCGCGCCCGCTTCCACCGCTTCGTCGACCCAGCTCTCCACCCGCTCCGCGCCGGCCTCGTCGACGAGCGGCCCCACGTCGGTTCTCGGATCGGTCTTGCTGCCGACCACCAAGTCCTCGGTGCGATCGACAACCAGATCGACCAGCTCTTGAGCCCGGTTGCGGGCGACGAACACCCGCTGAACGGACAGACAGTTCTGACCCGCGTTGGCGAAGGCGCCGTCGACGATTGCGGCGGCGGCTCGTGGTACATCGGCGTCGGACAGGACGATGACCGTGCCGTTGCCGCCGAGCTCCATCAGGGTCTTCTTCGCGCCCGCGGTCCGGGCAACGGCGTTCCCGCTGGCCCAGCCGCCGGTGAACGAGACCATGTCCACCAGAGTGTGGCCGACCAGGGCGGCGCCGACAGTGGCGCCGCGGCCCGGAAGGACGGCGATCCGGTCGGCGGGGATGCCGGCTTCCAGGAGCACCTCGAGGAATGCGAGGGCGGTCAGGGGAGTCTGTTCGGCCGGTTTCAGCACGACACCGTTGCCCCCGATGAGTGCCGGCGCCACTTTGTGGGCGACGAGGTTCAGCGGATCGTTGAACGGCGTGATCGCACCGACGACCCCGATCGGCTCGCGGGTGTACCAGCCGATCCGGTTCGCGCCCCGCGGGGTGTTGCCGAAGGGCAGTGTGCGCCCCTCCAAGCGGTCGCCCTGCTCGGCCGACAGCCGGACAGTCTCCGTTGCTCGCCGTACCTCTTGCTCGGCATCACGAACCGGCTTGCACCCCTCGCGTGAGATCAGGTGAACGAACAGCGCGGCACGATCCGCGAGCAGTCGCGCCGCTTGGTTGAGCGCCGTACGTCGCTGCCACAGCGGCCAGCCATCAGGGTCGAGGGTCGCGAGCGTGACGGCCTCGACGGCCGCGTCGACGTCGGCCGGCGAACAGTCGGACACCTGACCGACCAGCGTCCCGTTCTCCGGGTCGTGAACCGCGAGCGCGGTGGACGCGTTGCGCCAGGCGCCGTTCCAGAAGGCGCCGGCCGGTGGTTCCCAGGCTGTCGGGTGCTCGTTCATGGCATCAACTGTGAGGCCAGGACGGGGATGGCGTCAACTGCAAGCTGTTGACAACTGACAGGCCTGGTGGTTGGGTGTGGGATGGGGCAGTTGCGCCTCCGTGGTTCCTCGGCGGACCCACACCTGTCATGGAAGCGTGGAAAACGATCTGCACCTCAGCCGCTGCGACCCAGTGTGCGAGCCCACGGAGGCGTCATGTCCGGTTCGAAGTCACCGGCCCACGAGCCGTTGCTGACGCTGCGAGGTGTGGTGAAGCACTTCCCGGCCGGGCGGGGCAAGACTGTGCACTCCGTCGACGGTGTCTCCTTGGAAGTCGGAAGGGGAGAGGTTGTCGGCCTGGTCGGCGAATCCGGCTGCGGCAAGACCACGCTCGCCCGGACCATTCTGCGGGCGGTGCCAGCCGACGCCGGACATGTCGTGTTCGACGGCGTGGACATCACCAGGGTGAAGGGCAAGCAGGTCAAGACCTTGCGCCGATCGATGCAGTTCGTCTTCCAGGACCCGTACAGCGCCTTCGATCCGCGAATGACGTTGCGCACGAGTCTGCAGGCGCCGCTGCGCCACCATGGGGTCAAGGATGAGCGGGAACGCCAGGCTCAGGTCGCCGGGATGCTCGAGCGGGTCGGTCTCGAGGAGCAGATCCTCGACCGCCGTCCAGAAGAGTGTTCCGGCGGCCAGCTGCAGCGGCTGGTGATCGCTCGCGCGCTGTTGCTGAAGCCGAAGTTCCTGATCTGCGACGAACCGACCTCGGCGCTGGATGCCTCCATCCGCGCGCAGATCCTCAACCTGCTCGTGGAGCTGAAGGAGCAGCTGGACCTCACCCTGGTGCTGATCTCCCACGATCTGCGAGTGGTGCGGTACCTGTGTGACCGCGTCGCGGTCATGTACCTGGGCCAGATCGTGGAAGTCGCCGGCCGCGACGACCTGTTCACCAATCCCCGGCATCCCTACACCCGGGTGCTGCTGGCGGCGTCGCTGGCCGAGGACGAAGAGCCGGCCGGCATGGTGAAGCGACTCAGGGGTGAGCCGCCCAGTCCGATCGATCCGCCCCACGGCTGCCGGTTCCACCCACGGTGTCCGATGGCGCAGGACATCTGCCGGACCGTGGTGCCCGAGGTCAGCCGCCCCGGTCCGAACCGACTCGTTACCTGTCACTTCTGGGACCGGTAGCGTCGGAACGACGGCCAGGCCTTCCGTGCGTTCCTGCCCCGGCCGGTCAGGTCTCGATGAGGTGGCGCTCGAGGCCGCTCAGGATCTTGTTGCACTTGCGGACGTCGGCCAGGTTGCCGCCGAGTGCCTCGGTCAGCTCGCGGGACCAGGCGGCCCGGAGCGTGCGGAGGTTCGCGGCGGCCTTCCTGGTCGGCAGGACCGCGATACCGCGCCCGGTCGTGGGCTTGCGGGTGACCATTCCCTGAGCTTCGAGGGCGCGTAGCGCTGCGCTGACGTTGGTTCGCTGCAGGTGTGCGCGGGCGGCGATCTCACTAGGAGATGAGCCGGGATAGAGGTCGACGACGCGCATGACCTGTCGCTCGGTCTCGGTCATGAGTACGACGTCCGGGCCGGTGGGCGTGCGAGCGCGGACCAGCCGGCCGACGTTGAGGATGAGGTCCGCGAGTTCGGCCAGCGGGTCTTCGTCCTGCAGCCCGTTGTCCAGGTTCTGGTCCGGCATGTGCCCAGTCTAGGCGAATTATGTCAAGATAATGATGTGCAGATAATACGACCGCACCCCGACACCGCTCGGCCCCGGCCCGAGGAGCCGATGAGCAGGGCACGACGTGCGCGATTGACGCTGGTGATCGGCGCGCTGAGCGCCTTCGGAGCGCTCACCATCGACATGTATCTACCGGCCATGCCGGTGATGGCCGACACCCTGCACACGGGTGCCGGTCTCGTCCAGCTGACCCTCACCGTCTTCGTCGTCGGCCTGGCCAGCGGGCAGGTTCTGGTCGGGCCTCTGTCGGACGCACTCGGGAGGCGGCGATTGCTGCTGGCTGGTCTGGCGATCTACATCTGCGGATCGATCGGCTGCTTCTTCGCGCCCACGATCGGCTGGCTGATCGCCGCACGCGTTGTGCAGTCGGTCGGCGCCGCGGCCGCGACCGTGCTCTCGCGGGCGATGGTTCGCGATCTGTTCGACGGAGCAGCGATGACCCGGTTCTTCTCTTCGCTGATGCTGGTCAACGGCGTCGCGCCGATCGTGGCGCCGATCATCGGCGGCCAGTTGCTCAGCCTGGCGTCGTGGCGGGTCATCTTTCTCGTCCTTGCGAGCGTGGGCGCTGCACTGCTGGCCATTGTCGGTCTCGCACTTCCCGAGTCCCTTCCCCCTGAACGCAGGCAGCCGTCCGATCTGCGCGCCAATCTGCGTACGTGCGCGATGCTCTTCAGGGACACGTCGTACTTGCGATACGTCCTTGCGGCCGCGCTCATGTTTGCGTCGATGTTCGCCTACATCTCCGGCTCCTCGTTCGTCCTGCAAGACATCTACGGCCTCACTGCACAGCAGTTCAGCCTCGTCTTCGCAGTGAACGGGCTGGGCATCGTGCTGCTGGGTCAGGTCAACAGCCTGCTGGTGCACCGCGTCGCGGACGAGAACACACTCCTGGGGGCCGGCCTGGCCACTGGTGCGGTGGGCGGCCTCGGTGTACTGGTCAGCACGATCGCCGGGCTGCCGTTGGGTGCGCTTCTCGTGTGCCTTTTCGTTGTCGTCTCCATGCTCGGCCCAGTGCTCGCGAACGCCACCTCGCTCGCGTTGGCCGGTCACGGCTCCGCGGCCGGTACGGCCTCCTCGTTCCAAGGGCTGCTTCAGTTCCTCATCGGGGGCATCGTCGCGTCCACCATGGGAGCTTTCGGCGACGGCAGCGCCGTACCCATGGGGGCTGCCATGTGGCTGACCGCAACCGCAGCGCTCGCGGTGTTCGCAACCGGTCTCACGGTCGTCAACCGACGCAACTGTCGACGGCCCGATTCGGTCAGTCGGTGATGTGGTCGAGTGCGACGCGGATGGTCTTGGCGATGAAGGAGACCTCGTCGTCGGTGACGACGAACGGCGGGCAGATGTGCAGGGTGTTGTTGTGGATGAGGCGGGTCAGCAGCCCACTGTCGAGGCAGGCGTCCACGACGGCTTCGCCCGGCACGTCGGCGTTCAGTTGTACGCCGGCGAGGAATCCGGTGCCGCTGCGTACTGCGGTCACCAGCGGGTGGTCGGCCAGCGGCTGGATCGCGTGGTGCAGAACGCCTTCGAGCTCGGCCGATCGTCGGAGCAGGTGTTCTCGCTCGAGGATGTCCAGGTTGGCGTGGGCCACAGCGCAGGCGGTGGCGTGGCCGGAGTAGGTGATGCCGTGCCGCAGGATCGGGGCGTCGTCGGAGTTGAAGTACCGCTCCCAGACGCGCGGCCCGATGAGGACGCCGCCGAGCGGGGCATAGCCGGAGGTGATGCCTTTGGCCATCAGCACCATGTCGGGCTCGAGGCCGAAGCGCTCGCAGGCGAACATCGTGCCGGTGCGACCGAAGCCGGTGACGACCTCGTCGGCGATGAAGAGGATGTCGTGCTGCCGGGCGAGACGTTGCAGGCCTTCGAGGTAGCCCGTTGCCGGCGCGATGACGCCGCCGGTGCCGATCACAGGTTCGGCGACGACGGCGGCGATGTGCTCCGGGCCGAGTTCGGTGATGATCGCCTCGGCCGCGGCCAGGTCGTTGGTGGGGATCCGGGCCGTCTCGGGGATCAGGGAGTCGGTGCCGTAGCCGTCGCGGTTGTAGTCCAGGCCGGCGATGCTGGTGCCGAAGCCGTGCAGGCCGTGGTAGGCGTTGTGCCGGCTGAGGATGATCCGCTTGTCCGGCCGGCCCTCCAGTTGCCAGTGGCGGCGAGCCAGTTTGCAGGCGAGGTCGACCGCGTCCGAGCCGCCGCTGGTCCAGAAGATCTTGGCATCGGGGATGGGGCCGAGCGCGGTCACCCGGTCGGCGAGGCTGAGCGCGACGTCGTTCACGAAACGGCCGAAGACGTGGTACGTCTCCAGCTTCCGCATCTGGTCATAGGCCACTCGTGCGATGTCCTCGCGGCCGTGCCCGACATTGGCGTGCCACAGGCCCGCGGGCGCGTCGAGCAACTCGGCCCCGTCCGCTGTGATCACGCTCGCGCCCTGGCCGGCCACGATCGTCACGCGCTTCGCGAGAGCGGCCGGCATCTGTGCCTGCGCGCTCCACAGCGAGGCGCCGGCTGGGGGAGTGGAGTTCCTCATCGTGGCCCGTCCTTGAGTTGATTGTAAGCATTAGATTGTCGACAATCTGAGAGTAGCGGTGGTTCTGCCGTGCGGGGAACTCATGTCTCACCTGGCGGCGCTCTCCTGGCACCTGGCGTGAATTGCGCTGGGGTAGCGCCGGCGGTGGTGTTGTCGCATCGGCATCCGCGGACGTGCGGCCCGGTGCGCAGGTCGCGCGTGTAGACATAGGACACGAGGCCGTACTCCGTATTGTTGGCCAGGGCAATGGCCTCTTCGAGGTCGTCGTACGCGACTACGGGGGCGACGGGCCCGAAGATCTCCTGGGACAGGATGTGGGCGTCCTGAGGGACACCGCCCAGCATCGTCGGGGTGTAGTAGTACCCCGACCCGGTCGGGGGCCGAGCCGCCGACGACTGGGACGGCGCCCGCATCCAGCGCCGAGTGGACCAGCTCGGCGACCTTGTCGCGGGTCTTCGCGTTCACCAGCGGCCGCACCTTGGTCGCCTCGTTGAGACCGGGGCCCACGGGGAGGCCGCGCATGGCCTCGGCGAACCTCCGTGTGAACTCGTCGGCCACCGAAGAGTGCACGATGAACCGGTTGGCCACGGTGCAAGCGGAGCCGCCGTTGCGAAGTTTCGCCACCATGGCGCCAGCGACCGCCTCGTCCAGATCGGCGTCGGGGAGAACGACGAACGGCGCGTTGCCGCCGAGCTCCATCGCCGCACCGACGACGGTACGAGAGGCGTGCTCGAGAAGAATGCGTCCGACCTCGGTCGACCCGGTGAACGACACCTTGCGCACCAAGGGATGGTCGAGCAGGGCCGAGCTGAGGTCGTTGGACCGGGTCGATGGGACGATGTTGACGACGCCGTCCGGTACGCCGGCTTCGGCGAGGATCGCCACGATCGCGAGTGCTGTCAGCGGTGTCTCGGATGCCGGTTTGAGGATGACCGAGCAACCAGCCGCGAGCGCCGGCCCGATTTTGCGGGTGGCCATGGCAGCCGGGAAGTTCCACGGCGTGATGAGGATGGAGACGCCGATCGGCTGGCGCAGGACCACGATCTTGTTCGTCCCGGCAGGAGCGCGCTCGATCACGCCGCCGAGAACGCGCGGCGCAGGATCTCGCTGCGCGACCGAGGGCTGACCTGCGCCCAGACGTCCAGCGCCGCTTGTGCGAACCCGACGGCTGCCACCGCCTCGGCCACGGTGCCGTTGGCGGAGGCGACGGAAAGTCAGCTCACGCGGTCCTTGAACTTGTAGTAGGCGCCGGCGAAGGGCAGGAACCAGGGCGGACCGAAGTGTCCTGGGATGCGGCGGAACTCGAAGTCGCTCCAGATGTTGGCCTCGGGGACGCCGGACATGTACGCGGCCATCTGGCCCCCCATGTACGTCGCCATCTGGACCCCGTGGCCGGCGTACCCCATGGCGTAGTAGACGCCGTCGTGCTGGCCGGCCTTGACCATCCGGTCGAGGGTCATGTCGACCTGACCTCCCCAGCAGTAGTCGATGCGGGCGTCGGCCAGCTGGGGGAAGTTACGCACCATGGCGTCCCGGAGGATCGATCCGCTCTTCATGTCCGACTGCTGGTTCGAGCCTGCGAACCGCGCGCGGCCGCCGAAGAGTAGCCGGTGGTCGGGCGTGATGCGGAAGTAGTTCAGGAGGTTCTTGGAGTCCGAGGCCATCCGTCGGGTAGGCAACAGCTCATCGCACACGCTCATGTCGAGCGGCTCGGTGGCGATGATGAAGCTGCCGACCGGGGCGATCCGGACCTGATACCAGTAGAACGGCCGGCGGGTGTACGCGCCGGTTGCGACGAGGACCTGGTCCGCGTGGATCCGGCCCCGGGGGGTCTGGAGCTGGTGGCCGGAGCCGACCTTGGTCAGCTTCTGCACGGGCGCCTTCTCGTGGATGGTCACGCCGGCACGCTCGGCGGCCTCGCCGAGACCGCGGACGTACTTGCCCACGTGGAGACCGGCGCTCTTCGACTCGACCATGCCGCCGTGGAACACGTCGGTGCCGATCTCGCGACGCAGCTCCGCCTTCGGGACCAGCTGAGAGTCCCCTCCCAGGCGGGTGTTCAGCAGCTCTGCGGTCTTCGCGAACCCCTCGTAGTGCGCCGCCTTGGTCGCGAGGTTGAGCTTGCCGGTGCGGGCGAAGTGGCAGTCGATGCCTTCCTCGGTCACCAGCTTCTCGACCAGCTCGATCGCCTCGCTGTAGGCGCCGTACAGCCGGGCTGCACGGTCGAAGCCCAGCTTCTCCACCGCGGGCCTGATGCCGATCGACATGCCGGTGGTTGCCATGCCGCCGTTGCGACCGGAGGCGCCGAACCCGACGGTGTCCTGCTCGAAGACGTCCACCTTGGCGCCCTTACGGGCCAGGTGCAGGGCCGCGACGACGCCGGTCAGTCCGCCGCCGATGACGGCCACCCCGGTGCGTCCTTCCACACTCGTTGCCGCTCGCTCGGGCGAACTCTGGGGCGCGGTGTCGAGCCAGTACGACGTGAACTTCATGCGGATGCCTCCATCAGCCGGAGTTGTTGACAGTTGACTACCATACACATATGGTCGACCATCTACCATCGACCAGGAGCGGAACCTTGACCGCTCGGGGCTTAAGCACCAGGAGGACTCGTGGCATTCGATGAGAAGCCGAAATTCGTGACGTTCGACATGAACGGAACGCTGATCAAGTTCGCCATCAACGACGCGATCCGTGAGGTCTTGGGTGACCGGCTGCCGGCCGAGATCGCCGATGATTTCCTGCAGGCCTGCAAGGCGTACCGGATCGACGAGTGCATGAGCGACTACCAGCCGTTCCACCAGATCGTCGCCCGGTCCATGGAACGGGCCTCGCGCTGGGTCGGTCTCGAGTACCGGGAGGACGACGCGCGGGCGGTGTACGAGATCATCCCGACCTGGGGCCCGTACCCCGGAGTCACCGAGGCACTGAACCGCCTGGCTGAGGCAGTCCCCCTGGTCATCATCACGAACAGTGACACCGCGTACGCGGTGCGCCTCGCGGAGAACCTCCAGGCTCCGTTCGAGTTCGTGATCAGCGCCGAGCAGATGGGGGTCTACAAGCCGCGGCTCCGCGCGTTCGAGTACATGTTCGACAAGCTCGGGGCGACGCCGGACGAGCTCGTGCACGTCTCCGCGAGCCCCATGTACGATCTCCGCTCCGCGGCGGTGATGGGCATCGAGCGCAAGGTGTACGTCGACCGGGGCTTCGAGCACGACGAGCACTGGCTCGGCTACGAGCGGATCACCGACATCGCCGACCTGCCCGTGCTCTTCGGCCTGCCGCGTCCCTGACCAGTAGGGTCGACAAACGACCAGGAGGAACGCGATGGACCTGAGGCTCGGCGGGTTGGAACGGACGACGACTCCGGAAGGGGTCTACCGGATCCTGCGTGCGGCCATCCTCGACGGCATGGTTCCTCCCGGTGGACAGCTGCGCGAGCGGGACATCGCGGCGGAGCTCGGGATCAGCCGGTCGCCGCTCCGCGAGGCACTGACCAGGCTCGAGGAGGAGGGCCTGGTCGTGCGGATCCCGTTCCGGGGTGCGTTCGTGATGGAGGTGAGCGCCCAGGAGGTCGCCGAGATCGCCTCGGTCCGGTTGCTCGTCGAGCCGTACGCCGGCGAGCTCGCCCTCCCAGCGCTCCGTGGTGCAGAGCGCGGCAGGCTGGAACAGGCGCTCGTCGACTTCAGCCGGGCGACGGAGACCCACGACATCCCGGCCAGCATCGATGCCCACCTGCAGTTCCACCGGCTCTTCTACGAGCTGTCCGGACATGGAGTCCTGCGCAACCTCTGGAACGGGTGGGAGACCAAGCTGCGCCTGTACCTCATGGTCGACCACCGCTCGTACGGCGAGCTGCACGACATCGCCGTCGAGCACGAGAGGCTGGCCGCGGTCGCCCTGGAGGGCGACACGGAGGCGTTCCGGCAGGAACTGGCGCGGCATTTCCAGTCGGCGCTGCACGGCCGGACCGACGGCCGGGACGCCGCGCCCGTGGGGAACGCCTGATCGCAGGGTCTGCTCGAAGCCGAGCGACTCCCGGGCCAAGGCAGCCTGAGCAACTCCCGCTAGCCCACTGCGCCCGCACGCGGTGGGCACGTACATCCTCACCGCCGACCTCGCCGTCGAAGGCGACCCACCAGGAGACCCGAGATCAGATGACTGGCATTCAGACGCAGAGCGGTTCGGCCACGGAGCGGCTCCAGGCCCTCGGCCGGAACCTCCCCGAGGTCCGTGAGAGCTCGAAGTACCAGAACCACCGCGCGGTCGACTCCAGTGTCCACGTGGCGGGTCAGCTGCCCTACCACGACGGTGAACTGCTGGGCCAAGGCATCGTGGGTCGGGACGTCGACGTCGAGACCGCCCGCGAGCTGGCCCGTCACGCGGCGCTCAACGCGCTCGCGGTGGCCGCACAGGCGGTGGGAGACCTGGAGCGGGTGCGGATCGTGCAGATGCTGGTCTTCGTGGCCAGCACCCCGGACTTGGGTCAGCAGTCGCGCGTCGCCGATGCCGCCAGCGACTTTCTGATCGACGTGCTGGGGGAGAACGGACGGCACGCGCGCACCGCCATCGGTGTCGCTGGTCTTCCGCTCAACAGTCCGGTCGAGATCCAGATGGTGATCACGGCGGCGTAGGTCCGCGCCGTCCCGCCACCCTCTTCAGAGAGTTCAAGGAGTGCAGCGTGCACCGGCTTCAACGAGTACTCGACGGCCTGGCCGGCCGGCTCGACACACCCGCGCCGATAGTGCTGGCCGATGTCATGCAGCGCAACATCGAGCAGATGCAGGCCTTCGCCGATGAGCACTGGCTGAAGGTGCGGCCGCACGTGAAGACGCACAAGTGCGTGGAGATCGGTCGCCGCCAGCTCGCAGCCGGGGCGTGCGGGATCACCGCCGGCAACGTCGGTGAGGCCGAGGTCTTCGCGTCGGCCGGGTTCGACGACATCTTCCTCGCCTACCCGATCTGGTCCGCGGGTACGAAGGGGCTGCGGATCCGCCGGCTCGCCGAGACCATCCGGTTGCGCGTTGGCGTCGACAACGTGGCGGCCATCGAGGCACTCGCCGAGGCGATGGGAGGCGAACCGGAGCGGCTCCAGGTGGTGATCGAGGTCGATTGCGGTGCTCGTCGTTCCGGGGCGCCGCCCGAGGTCGCCGGCCAGCTCGCGCAGGCCGCCCGCAAGCGCGGCCTCGTGCCGGTGGGCGTCTTCACGTACCCGGGCCACGGCAGCTCCGGTCGGGACGTCCGCCGGCGCGCCGTAGCGGACCAGCAGGCCGCGCTGGCCACCGCGGTGCTCAGCCTCGCCGATGTCGGAGTGACGGCTGAGGTGGTCAGCGCCGGCTCGACACCCACCGCCGAGTTCTCCACGAACAGCCTGATCACCGAGATCCGGCCCGGCGAGTACGTCTTCTGCGACCTGAACAACACCCGGCTCGGCGCCTGCGCCGAGGACCAGGTCGCGCTGTTCGTCGCGGCCACCGTGGTCAGCGACTGGGTCCCCGACCAGGTCATCCTCGACGTCGGCACCAAGGCCCTGGGCCGCGAAGGCAGCCCCGATCGTGGTTACGGCGCCGTCGCCGGCACGAAGGCCGTCCTGGCCAAGCTCAACGAGTACCACGGCTTCCTGCCCTTGCCCGCAAGGGACTTCCGCCCGCGCGTGGGAGCCGTCGTACCGGTGGTGCCCAACCACGTCTGCCCGGTCGTGGTCAACTTCGAGGAGCTGATCGTCACCGACAGCGCGGGCACGTCGCTGGAGCGGTGGCCGGTCGATGCTCGCGGATTCCTCAGCTGACTGCCCGCACAGACATACCCGCACACCCACACCAGAACCCCCAGGAGACGCTGAGATGAGACTCGAGAAGGTCACCGCTCTGGTGACCGGCGCCAGCAGCGGTATCGGCGAGGCGGTGAGCGCCCGCTTCCGCCGCGAGGGCGCCCGGCTGCTCCTTACCGGACGCCGGGAACGACTCGACAGCGCCCAGCCCGACGACCTGTACGTCCCCGGTGACCTCAACGACGAGGCGGTCGTCGAGGCGCTGGCCCGCCAGGCTGCCGAGTCGGTCGGCACCGTGGACGTCGTCGTGCTTAACCACGGACTGCAGGCCAGTAGCTCGCTGACCGACATGGCCTACGACGACGCGAGGAACGTGCTGCACAGCAACCTGCTCAGCGCGTTTCTGGTGATGAAGCACTTCGCACCACTGATGCCCGCCGCCGGGGGCTCGTTCGTGTGCGTGGGCTCCCGGCTCGGCATGGTCGGCATGCCTGGGGAAGTGCTGTACTCCGCGGCGAAGGGCGGCCTGATCATGCTCGCCAAGGGTGCGGCGATTGAGTGGGCTCCGCGCAACATCCGGGTCAACGTGGTCGCGCCCGGCCTGACCGCGACCCCGATCATCGAGTCCTCCTTCGAGCGCAGGCCGGACCCCGAGGCGTACCGGCGCCAGCGCGAGTCCCAGATCCCGCTCCAGCGCCTCGCGTCGCCCGAGGAGGTCGCCGACGCCGTCCTCTTCCTCGCCTCGTCGGAGTCGTCGTACATCACCGGTGCGGTCCTCCCGGTCGATGGAGGGTACACAGCCTTTTGAACGCCGTGGCTGCCAACCCGCCTCCCGGCGGGTCGCGGTGACGACTATCATGAGCGGCCGATCATTCGGGTCAGCACTGTTGAGCGCGATGTCCAGCCTCGGTGCGGGTCTCCGCGACCGCACCCGAACGGCCCTGGCAACCGGCGACCGCGGCTCCATCGCACTTGTGCGCAGCCTTTTACCGCTGTCCCTTACTCCCGGCTCACGAGAGCTCGATGATCACCGGCTGAACGTCCACCTGCACGAGGACCCGCCTGACGGCCAGGATCGACTCCTGGGTCTTCCAACTGGTCGCGAAGTCGACGATCGAGCGGCTGCAGAGAGCTCTCGAGGCCGGCTGGGATCCTGAGGCACTGACCGAGCAGTACAACGCGGCAGTGGCTGAGAAGCGCGCAGCGGAGGCGGGACCGGCGGCGATCAACCGGTTCCTCAGCTCTCGGCAGCTGACACATCCGCAGGATGGTGACGGTGCTCGGTGACATGGCGAAGGCGTTGAAGCGCCGAACCGTGGCGACTTAGCCCAGCTGTGCGACGCCTTGGGCTTCGCAGTCACGTACGACCACCGGAAGCAGGTGGCGGAAGTGTCTGGACGTGGACGTGCTGAGCCGGAGGAGCTGAGTGAGTCTTGTTCCAGGAGTCCGGGATTTGCTGTTCCGGGTTCGGGGTTGTCCGGTCTATGGCCATAGTGGGGCCGTCTACAAACAGCAGGCAGATCGGTGCAGCCGCGACGACGGTAGACCACCGAGAGATGGGAAAGGGTTCATGTCCCTGGGGATATGAACCCCCACGTGTCCGAGGAGGAACACGCACCTTAATCACATACATCAAGCCGAACGTCTCGGCGCTACCTTGAGCACAAGGAGTGTTGCCGCCCGCCGCCGCGGATTTCATGCTGAGGTCGTTGAGCATGGGAATGATCAGTCCCGGGCGTTTCAACCCGCTTACCAACGTGACTGGTCAGTAAATCTAATGCGTCATGGTCACTGGGCTGGGGCAGTTCGTCGGCGTAGTAGCGCATACTTGCCGCGTCTTGCAGAAAGGTTGCTGCGAGCTGGCCGGCAAGAGTAGTGCTGAAGTGTTCGGAGGCATGCTCTCGTTGACGAAGGGTGGGGCGGCTCCGACGTAGCGGGTGGAACGGTTCACCTGTCCCGGCGGCATGATGGCCACGGCGGCACCACCTTGCCAGGCTGGGCGCCTGGTCGGAGCTGAGCTGACCGATGGCAGTTGGCTGGCAAATCCTTGTCATTTGCCACCTGTTGGCAGTACTTGATTCCTCCCGTCTGTAGCATTTGTCAAAGTGTGAACGAGGCTGGGATGTAGATAAATGCTGCATGCGCTACATATCATCCGCGTTTTGTTTACCTCGATGTCAGCGCGAGTTTCGGCCCAGGAGCGGCGATGAAGGCCAGGGGTTTCCCGATGGAAGGGGCGATCGGGTGATCGGCACGGTGACAGAGGCGCTGGGCGCGGGGCCGGGGGAGTAGTGGTGCGGCGGCGGTTGCTGGAGCTTCTTGCCCGGTACGGCGAATCGTTGCTCGCGGTATCCGTGATCGCACCCGCGTGTTGGCCGGCCGATGACGGTTCGCCGCCGGGTCATCCCGAACGGCCGGCCGGCCACCTCCCGCTCACCCCGGAAGAGGTCGCACTGTGGTCGCAGATTCTCACCCCTCAAGGAGGTTGGCTTGCCCGCACCGGACCCGACTCGGCTGTACCCGGACGCCTACGGTCCGAACGCCGGCTTGATCAAGGGTGACCCACAGGTCGTGTTTCTCAAGGCACTGGTGCAGTCGCCGCTGACCTCGGTCGGCGACTACAGCTACTACGCCGATCCGGTCGACCCGACCGGTTTCGAGCGGCACAACGTGCTCTTCCACTACGGGCCGGACCGGTTGGTCATCGGCCGGTTCTGCGCGCTGGCGCGGGGCGTGCGGTTCATCATGGGTGCGGCCAACCATCAGCGCGCCGGCGTCTCGACCTTTCCGTTCCCGATGTTCGGCGGGGAATGGCTGGAGCATATGCCGCTGTTCGCGCAGCGGGACTTTCCGGGCGACACCGTGGTGGGCAACGACGTCTGGCTGGGCTTCGACGCGACGGTACTGCCCGGCGTCCGGATCGGTGACGGCGCGATCATCGCGGCCAAGTCCGTGGTCACCTCCGACGTGCCGGCGTACGCGGTGGTCGGAGGCAACCCGGCTCGGCTGATCCGGTACCGGTTCGAGGCGGACGAGATCGCCCGGCTGGTCGACCTGGCCTGGTGGAACTGGCCGATCGAAGTGGTGTCCCAGAACATCGCCACCATCATGAGCGGTGGTGTGGCGGAGCTCGCGGAGATCGCCCGCCACCACGCCCTGGAGGAGAACCCGAAGTGATCTTCATGCTGCTGTTCTACAGCGACGAGAAGGCGATCGCCGCGATGTCGGCGACCGAACGCAACCGGCTGATCGAGGCGCACGTCGCGTACGACCACGACTTCCTGCGGAAGCGCTGCACGATGCTGGCCAACCGGGCGCTGCAACCATCGGGGACCGCGACGACCGTCGGGCCGCGCGGCGTGACGCCTGGGCCTGCCGTCGTCACCGACCCACCGTTGACCGGCTTCTACCTCATCGACTGCGCCGACCAGGCGGAGGCGATCGAGCTCGCCGGCGGCTACCCGATGCCGGAGGGGCTGGGCAGCATCGAGGTGCGGGCCGTCATCCAGGAGTGGGACTACGCGCCGAGCGTGCAGACCACCGCCGCGCCGGACGCGGTGTGGCACCAGTACGACGACGTGGCGAGCTGGCCGGAGTGGAAGCACGGGATCGAGCGGGTCGAGTTGGACGGGCCGTTCGCCGCGGGTACCACCGGGCGGCTGGTCGTGACGGATCGGCCGGCGATGCCGTACCGGATCGTGTCGGCCGACCCGGGCCAGGGATATGTCTCGGAGACGGAGCTGGGTGCGGGGATCCGCCTGCGGATCGAGCATGTTCTGGCGGCGCTGCCCGGCGGCGGCACCCGGATCACCCACCGGGTGAACGTACCCCGGGCCGCGCTCGACCTGTTCGGGCACGACTTCAGCCCGGCGTTGAACGACGGCATTCGCCGTACCCTGCACGCCCTGACGCGGCGGATCGAGTCCGATTGACATGCCAATGTGGAAGGACTACATTCCACATTGGAATGTCAATGTGAGAGGTCCGCACATCGTGAGGAATGGGTGACCATGTCAGCCACCGACTCGAACCGCGTCCGCGTCGTCCGCTGGCTGGTCCCCTCGCTGTTGATCATCGTCTGGCTCGGTGCCGGTGGTTGGCTCGGCGTGGTCGGCAGCAAGCTCGCCGAGGAGGTCTCCAGCGGTGCCGCGACCTACCTGCCCCGCAATGCCGAGGCCACCGAGGTCGCTGCGTTCAACAAGCGTTTCGGCGAGGCGGAGACGTTGCCGGCGATCGTGGTGTACAGCCGTGACGCCGCCCTGACCGACGCCGACCGCCGTGCGATCGCCGACCAGACCGCTGCGATCAACCGCGACCTGGGCAGCACCCTGACCGAGCCGGCCACCGGACCGCTGGTCGCCCCGGATGGGCGCGCCGCCATGGTCGTCGTGCCGTTCGCGGGCACCGACTCGAACAAGATCTCCGGGTATGTGCCCACCGTGCGCGCGCTGGTCAGCGGCGGCGAGGGGCTCACCGTGCACGTCACCGGACCGGCCGGCGTCCAGGCCGACCTCAAGGACGCGCTGGGCGCCATCGACCTGATGCTGGTTCTGGTGACGATGGCAGTCATCCTCGTGATCCTGATCGTGGTCTACCGCAGCCCGCTGCTGCCGTTCCTGGTCCTGCTCGTCGCGGGTCTGGCCCTGGGCGCCACCCAGGGCGTCATCTACCTGCTCGCCAAGCAGGACGTATTGTTCTTGGGTGCCGAGGTACAGGGCATCCTCAACGTCCTGGTGCTCGGCGCCGGAACCGACTACGCGCTGCTGCTCGTCGCTCGGTACCGGGAGGAGTTGCGCCGGCACCGGAGCCGCTTCGACGCCATGCGCGTCGCCTGGCGCAACTCGCTCGGCCCCATTGCGGCCAGCGGCGGTACCGTCGCCCTCGGCCTGCTCTGCCTGCTGATCAGCGATCTGAGCCTCAACCGCGACCTCGGCCCCGCCGGGGCGATCGGCATCGGATGCGCACTGCTGGCGATGCTGACCCTGATGCCGGCAGCGCTGATGCTGCTCGGACGGGCCGCGTTCTGGCCTCGCCGCCCGGCGTACGGCTCCGAGGCCGCCGAGCTGGCCGGTGTGTGGTCGCGGGTTGCCCGGTACGTCGAACGCCGGCCGCGGATCCTGTGGATCGGCACCGCGCTGGGACTCGTCGTGCTGGCGCTGGGCGTAGTCCGGCTGGACGCCACCGGTATCCCGCAGAACGAAATGATCATTTCGAACAACGTCGAGTCGGTGGACGGCCAGCAGGAACTGACCCGGCACTTCCCCGGCGGCAGCGGCAGCCCGGTGATCGTCATCGCCGACGCAGACCGCATCGCCGACGTGGCCGCCACGGCTCGCCAGGTCGACGGGGTGGCGGCCGTCGACCCTTACGTCGGTGCCCAGGCCGGAGCGCCGGACCCGGGCGCCCAGCCGGTCGTCGTGGACGGGCTGGCCCGCGTCGATGTCACCCTCGCCGATCCGCCGGACAGCAAGGCGGCACTGGACACGCTCGAGCGGCTGCGCGACGCACTCACCGCGGTACCGCAGGCGGACGCCAAGGCCGGTGGGTACACGGCGGTCCTCGTGGACTTCAACGACGCCGCGACCAGCGACCGCAAGGTCATCCCACTGCTGCTGCTCGTGGTGGGGCTCGTTGTGGCGCTGTTGCTGCGCTCGATCGTGGCCCCGCTGCTGCTGCTCGCCACGGTCGCGCTGTCCTACCTCGCCTCGCTCGGCCTGTCCGCACTGGTGTTCCGCGACGTGTTCGGCTTCTCCGCAGTAGACGCGACGTTCCCGTTGCACGCCTTCGTGTTCCTCGTTGCCCTGGGCATCGACTACAACATCTTCCTGATGACCCGGGTGCGGGAGGAGTCCGCGCGGGTCGGTACCCGGCGGGGCATGGTTATCGGCCTGACCGTCACCGGCGGTGTCATCACCTCGGCCGGTGTGGTACTGGCCGCGACGTTCGCCGCCTTGGCGGTCATCCCGCTGGTACTGCTGGTCCAGTTGGCGTTCACGGTCGCGTTCGGCGTACTGCTCGACACGTTCGTCGTGCGTTCCCTGCTGGTACCCGCGCTCACTCTCGATGTCGGCCGGCGGATGTGGTGGCCGGGCCGGCTCAGCCGGGCGTCAGAGACGCCCGCCACCCCGCCCGCTTCGCCGTCCCCCGACCCAGCGGTCCTGGAACACACCGGAGCTGACTCGTGATTACCGACACCAGCACGTACCCGTTCGAGATCACCGACCCCTTCCGGCTACCCGAGCAGTTCGCGTGGCTCCGGGAGCACCGCCCGGTCAGCATGGTGCACGCGGCCACCGGCGACGAGGTCTGGCTGGTCAGCGACTACGCCAGCGTGCGCGCGGTGCTGTCCGACCGGCGCTTCTCCCGCAACATCTTCCGTGCCGACGCGGCCCGGCTGCTCCCCGGCGTACCCGTGCGGCAGGTCAGCGTTCCTTTCGTCGACCCACCCGCGCACACCCGCTGGCGCAAGTTGGTGTCCCGCGCGTTCACCCCCCGGCGCGTGGAAGGTATGCGACCGCGGATCCAGGAGATCGTCGACGCGCTGCTCGACGACATGGAGAAGGCAGGAGCGCCGGCCGATCTCGTGCAGTCCCTGTCGTACCCGCTGTCCAACGCGGTGATCTGCGAGCTGCTCGGTATCACCGCTGCGGAGCACGAACCATTCCGCAGCCTGGCCAACACCGCGCTGACGATCAACGACTCCTCGCCGGAGGAGCAGATGGCCGCGCACCAGGCGATGGGCAAGTTCTCCCGGGACCTGATCGCGGCCAAGCGCCGCCACCCCGGCGACGACGTGCTCAGCCAGCTGATCGCGGCGTACGACGAGGAGGACGGCCGGCTGTCGGAGGACGAGCTGGTCGCCACCATCCTGGCCATCTTCATCGGCGGGTACGAGAGCACCGTCAACCAGTTCGGCAAGGGCATCCTGGCCCTGTTCCGCTTCCCCAGCCAGCTCGCCGCCTTGCGCGCCGACCTCGACGCGGTACCCATGGCGGTGGAGGAGATGCTGCGTTTCGCCGCCCTGGACAGCGGCTTCGGCTCGCCCCGGTACGCCACCGAGGAGGTACAGGTCGGCGACGTCACGATCCCGAAGGGCGCCACCGTTCTGGTCATCCGCCAGTCGGCCGACCGGGACGAGGCGCAGTTCCCCGATCCGGAGCGCTTCGACATCCGCCGCGAGGAGGCCCGGGCGCACAACGCGTTCGGGCATGGGCCGCATCACTGCCTCGGTGCCGCACTGGCCCGGCTGGAGCTCCAGATCGGGATCGGAACGCTGCTGCGGCGCTTTCCGGACCTCGCCCTCACCATGGCCGTCGAGGAGATCCCGTGGGACTACCGACTCACGGTGGCGGGTCCGCGGACGCTACCGGTGACCTGGTGAGCGACTCGACTCCCGCGGATCCCGTGGCCGGGGACGTTCCCGAGTCGGCGGTCGCCGAGCCCACCGTGGCCGCCGCGCCGGACCCGAGTCGCGCCCGGCGCAGGCGCCGACGGCGGATCGTCCTGCGGGTGATAGCGGTCGGAGTCGGGCTACTCGTCCTGGCCGAGGCCACCGGGCTGCTGCTGGAACTGCGGCAGGCCCGGACCTACCCGAAGTACTGGGCCGACCGGGCGGCCGAGCCCGCAGCTCCGGGGGCCGTGCGGTTGGTCGTGTTCGGCGACTCCGCCGGGGTGGGCATCGGCGCCTGGAAGCCGGAGGACAGCGTGGTCGGCCGGATCGTCGGCCACCTGCATGAGCGCACCCAGCGGCCGGTCCATGTCGCCAACTACTCCATTGGCGGCGGCACCTTCGGCAGCATCCTCACCGACCAGCTGCACCGGGCCGACGTGGCGAGCGCGGACGTGGTAGTGGTGATCGCCGGCTCCAACGACACCGGCGCCAAGGTGCCGCCGGACACCTACCGGGCGAACGTCACCAAGCTGCTCGAGGCGCTGCCCGCGGACCGGACCGTGCTGTCCGATGTACCGCTGCAGCGTGGTCGGGACAGCTATCAGCGGACGCTGGCCGAGCTTGCCGACGCCCGCGGTGTGGCCCACGCCGACTTCGCCGGCGCCTTCCGCGCCGCCCGCCGTCTGGACGTGTGGGCCCCGGACTTCACGCACGTCAACAGCGTCGGGTACCGGATCTGGTTCCAGGCGTTCCGACCGCACCTCGACACTATCGCCGGCCGGCTGTGACCACGCCGTACCCGCGTCGCTGGTGGGCGCTGGCCGCACTCGCGCTCGTGCAGTTCGTCATCGTGCTGGACAACACCGTGGTCAACGTGGCGCTCCCGTCAATCCAGCGGGAGCTGCGGTTCAGTGTCGAGGGGTTGTCTTGGGTGGTCAACGGCTACCTCCTGACCGCCGGAGGGCTTCTGTTGCTCGGTGGCCGCCTGGCCGACCTGTGGGGTCGCCGGCGGATGTTCCTGACCGGCGCGGTGGTCTTCGCGGGCGCGTCTCTCGTCTGCGGTTTCTCGTCCGACGCCGCCACGCTGGTCGCGGGCCGCTTCGCGCAGGGCGTCGGCGAGGCCCTCGCTTCCCCGGCCGCGCTGTCGCTGATCGCCGTACTGTTTCCCGAGCCCGGTTCGCGGGGCAAGGCGCTCAGCATCTGGGGCGGGCTGTCGGGCGTGGGGGCCACGGTCGGGGTGCTGCTGTCCGGGGTGATCACCGAGCTTCTCGACTGGCGCTGGCTGTTCTTCCTCAACCTGCCGTGCGTGCTGGTCGCCGTGATCCTGGTACCGCGGCTCGTGCCGGCCTTCGACCGGCCCCGGCCGGGCCAGGTGGACTGGCTCGGCGCGGGCCTGGCCACCGCTGGTTCGGTCAGCCTGGTCTACGGCATCCTCGCCTCGATACGGGCCGGCTGGGCCGATGCCGCCGTTGTCATCCCGCTGACCGTCAGCGTCCTGTCCTGGGTCGCGTTCGTGGTGGTCGAGGCACGGGCCAGCGAGCCGCTGGTGCCACTGCGGTTCTTCGCCAACCGCACCCGGCTTACCGCGAACGCCGTGTCGGTGTTCATGCTCGGCACGCTGTCGGCGCTGTTCCTGCTGTTGACCCTGTACATGCAGGACGTGGTGGGGTACTCGCCGCTGCGTACCGGCCTGGCCTACCTGCCGTTCTGCGTCTTCTTCGTGGTGGGTGCCGCGCTGGGTGCCCTGCTGCTGGGGCGCTGGGGTCCTCGGCTCGTCTTGACCGTGTCGTTCCTCGTTGCGGCCGCCGGCATGCTGCTGGCGAGCAGGCTTCCGGTCGCCGGCTCGTGGACCTGGGACCTGCTGCCCGACATGGCCGTACTGGCGACCGGCTTCGGCCTCGGATTGCCGGCGCTACAGGCGGCCGCCTTGCACGGCGTGTCTGAGCGGGACGCGGGGCTCGGCGCCGGTGTGCAGAGCTCTGTGCAGCAGTTGGCCAACGCGCTCGGGATCGCGGTGCTGCTGACCATCGCACTGCATCACAGCGGTGCGGTGCTCGCCGAGGGGGGACCCGCACAGGCGGCGATGACCGCTGGCTTCCGGTGGGCGTTCGGCGTCTCCGCCGGGATCCTGCTCCTGGGCGCCATCGTGGTCGCTGGGGCGATGCCTCGGTCACCGGCAACGATCGCCGTACCCGCAGAGGACACCGAAGCGATCGGGTAGGGGTCTCCAACGGATATCCAGGGGCGTGCCCTAGCCGTTCGCGCCCCGGATCACCGCGGGCAGCGCATCGAACCAGCCCAGCACCGCGCGCTCATATCGCACGCCGAAGTCAAGGGTTGCGGCCGCGTAAGGGTCGGATTCGCCGGTCGGTGGCTCGCTGAGCTGCTTCTCGTACAGGGCAAGGCGTTGGGCGTGGACGTGCCGGTGCGTGGCGATCACCTCGGCGAGCCGGTCCGGTGGTACGTGCCGGCCGAACATCACGACGAGCAGGAGTGGGAACCGGATCAGCTCTTCGGTCACATCGCCCTCGAGCCACTCGGCGAAGGCCGCCCGCCCGGCGTCCGTCAGCGCGTACGGGCGCCGGGCGCGCGGTCCCGGATCGCCCGCCTCGACCAGCCCGGCCTCGGCCATCGCTGTCAGCTCCCGGTAGACCTGGCTCTGAGTCAACGACCAGAAGTCGCCGATGCGCTGCTGGGCGGTGGCGACCAGATCCCATCCGGTCAGCGGGCCCTCGTGCAGGAAGCCGAGCAGCGACGCGGCGGTGGCGTTGAGCGTGCGGGTCATGCGTTCTCCCGGAAGGATCGATGCCTAGACATCCCATTGTGTCAGGTCGCGTCCGAGAACGTTGTGTCCGGGGGCGGCTGCGCCCACGGTGCTCAGCTCCGACTACGAGGTGCTACGAAGCCCGGGCATCGCTGGTGTGGGCTGCGGAGCGGTCGCCGGCGGGTAATTGCAGGCTGGGGACCAGCAGGGTCACGGCGAGTGTCACGACGCCGACCGCGAGACTGACGCCGCCTAGGCCCAGGATGACCACGAAGCCGTTGGGTCCGGTCGCGCCGTCCTCCAAGGCGGACAGGAAGAAACCCGTGGACATGAGCACGCCGCCCACGGGAATGGCCAGGCGTGCCAGCCAGCCCACAGCACCCCAGGCGACCCTGGCCCCGTCGGCGAGCAACAACGCAACCAGGCTCAGGATGACCAACACTCCGGCGTGACCGTGGCCGGCGCGCCAGAACGAGGCCTGGAAGTCCGTCGTCGCCACATTGCCGTTCGAGATCTGCGTCATGAAGACCCCGCCGATCTCGATGGTGACAATGATCAGTAACAGGATTCCGGCAATCACCTGCGAGCGCCTCGTCAGCATCCGAACTCTCCTTCGCGCGTTTTCACCGACACCTATCACCGGTCGCCGTGGCGGCGGCGACCGCCTGCTTGGCCACGAGTTCGGTCGATGCGGGATTCTGGCCGGTCACCAGTCGGCCGTCGACCACGACATGGGGCAGGAAGGGTCCCACCGCGTGGTGCTTGGCGCCGCGCTTGACCAGTTCGTCGGCAAGCAGGAACGGCACAACCGAGGTCATGCCGACGGCGCGTTCCTCGTCGTTGGTGAAGCAGGCGACCTTCCGTCCGGCGACCAGGTACTCGCCGTTCGACAGACGGGCGCCGAGTAGCGCGGCCGGGCCGTGACACACCGCCGCGATCACGGCGTCGTGTTCGTAGGCGTCGCGCAGCAAGGCTGCCAGGTCCTCGTCGTACGGCAGGTCCCAGACCGCACCGTGTCCGCCTGCGGTGAAGACGATCCCGTACGCCGTGGGGTCTACCTCACACACCGGCCGGGTCGCGGCCATCGCGGCGGTCATCGCGTCGTCGGCGAAGAACGCCTGCTGCGCCGGATCCGTGGTGTCGACCGCCTCGAGCGGTGGCCGCCCGCCCTGGATCGAGGCCACCTCGACCCGGAAGCCGGCCGACGCGAACACCTGCCACGACTCGGCCACCTCGGCCGCGTACGCGCCGGTCGGCCGGCCGGTGTCGCCGAGGACGCCGTTGCTGGTCAGTACCAGCAATGCGGTTCCGTCGAAACCGGTCACGGCTGGCCGGCCAGCGCTTCGGCCCGCCGGGCGAGCGTCTCGACCGTCTTCGGAACCCCCGCCGTCAGCTGCGGGCCGAAGCTCTTGCCGAAGTGCTCGGCCGCGGGACCGACCAGGTCGACCCGGAGCTGGATCCGCGTGCGGCCGTCCGGCAGCGGGGTCAGTCGATTGGTCGACCGCAGCGTGACGGTCTCGGCGATCTCGGTCTCGGAGACGTACCCGGAATTTTCGGTCGCCTCGACGATCTTGAACGGCAGCGGGCCGGAGCCGGGCGGGCTCAGCCGGCCGACCGTGCCGGTGACGAAGGGGCCGTCGAGTTCGACGTTGCCCACTGCCGCGTTCCACTCAGGCCAGGTGGCGACGTCCTGATAGCAACTCCAGATTGCTTCCGCTGTCGCGGCGGCCTCCGTGCTGTGCTCGTACGTCCACATTCTCGGGTCTCCGGTCTTGAGTGGTCAGGTCAGACGGCGGTCCGCGTCGGCAGGCTGCTTCCGGCCGTGTCGGACGTCATTTCGGCACGGTCCAGCGGATCGGCAGGTGCTTGATGCCGTTCTGGAAGTTGGACCGCAGCCGCACCGGCTCGCCGTCGGGCGCCACCTCGCCGAGCACTTCCAGCACCGCGCCGAACAGCGCCCGCATCTGCACCCGGGCCAACTGGGCCGCGATGCAGAAGTGCGGACCGTGGCCGAACGCGAGGTGTGGGTTGGGATCCCGGGTGATGTCGAAGGAGTCCGGATCGGAGAACACGGTCTCGTCTCGGTTGGCCGAGGCGAAGTAGACGACCACCTTGTCGCCCTCGCGGATCTCCACATCGGCGAGCGAGGTGTCCTGCACCGCCGTGCGGCGGAACTGGGTCACCGGGCTCCACCAGCGCAGCATCTCCTCGACGGCCGGACCGACGAGCGAGCGGTCGGCGCGCAACTTTGCGTACTGCTCGGGGTAGCTGAGCAGCGCGTGCATGCCGCCGGGCAGTGCGTTGCGGACGGTCTCGTTGCCGGCGACCGAGAACAGCCAGAACAGCTTTTCGAACTCATCGATGCTGACCCGGCCGCCGTCGCTGTCGACCTGCTGCATGAGCAGCGACATGACGTCGTCGCCGGGGTGCTCGCGGCGGTACTGCGCCAGCTCGCGGGCGTAGGCGTAGAGGTCGGCCATGCCGGCGGGCAGCCGCGAGTCCGGCATCCGGCCGTTCTCGTCCGGATCGGGCCGGACCTGCAAGGCCCGGACCGCCATCTCGGTCGCGCCGGTGGTGTCGAATTCGCTGCTCGCCTGGTATTCGGCGTCCTGGACACCGATGACCCGGTTGCTCCAGTCGAACATCAGCCACCGGTCGCTCTCCGGCACGCCGAGAATGTCGGCGAGCGTCAGCAACGGAAGATCGGCGGCGATGTCGCGGGCGAAGTCGCAGCTGCCACGCTCGACGACGGCGCCGACCAGGTCGCGGGCGTAGCCGCCGATCCGTTCCTCCAGCTTCGCGACCGCGCGAGGCGCGAACGCCTTGGTGAGCAGCCCGCGCAGCCGGGAGTGGTCCGGAGGGTCCATGTTGATCATCATCTGCCGCAGCGGCGGCAGGAGTGGCGGGGGCGCGTCGTAGATCTGCGTGAGCCCCCGGCTGGACGAGTAGACCTGCGGCGACCGCAGCACGGTCTCGACGTCGGCGTACCGCAGCACCGCCCAGAAACCGGGTCCGGCCGGCCAGTTGTCGACAGATGGCTCGGGCACCCACACCACACCGTGCTCGCGCCGCAGCCGCCCCATCAGCTCGTGCGGTACGCCGGCAACGTAGGTGTCGGGGTGTACCAAGACCTCGGTACTCGTCGGCGCGTTCACGACCGGCCTCCGGCATCGCTCGCGGGCTTGATGTTGTGGTTGAAGCGGAACGTGTTGTCGGGGTCGTACTCCGCCTTCACCGCGGCCAGCCGGCGCATCCGCGCGTCGTTCCAGAACGCGCTCACCCGGTCGGTGTCCTCGTCGTCGGTCACCAGGTTGAGGTAGGTGTCGCCCGATCCGAGCGCGCGCAGGTCTGCACCGGCCTGCTTGGCCCAGGACCGGCAGCGGTCGGTTTCGGCCGGGTCGGTCCACTGGCCGAGGACGTGGATCAGCCAGCTCTCCTGCCGGTGGCTGAAGGCGGTCGCGTCCGGCGGCACCCGGGTGACCGCCGCGTTGAACGGGATGACCTCGATGATCGAGTGCCGGTCCGGCAGCGTGCTGCCGTACGAAGCCAATGTCTCGATCTGCTTGCTGCCCAGCTCGGGGAGATACTCGCCGGTCCAGTAGTGCAGGTTGCCGTCCGGGTTCAGCGGGTCGAGCATCTGCTGCACCATGACGTACGGCATCGGATAGACGAAGTTGAGCACCGGCGATCCGAACTCCTGGACCGGCTTGACGACCTGCTGACCCTGCTCGGGCGGGCCCGCGTACCGTAGGAAGATCCCGATCAGCCGGCTGCCTCGATGCTCCTCCGGTATCACGTCCAGCGGCGGGGCGAACTGGAAGATCGCGTCCGCGCTGAGCTCCTCCGGCGCGTCTGCGATGAAGTCCCGCAGGAACGCGAGCACCTCGGGCGCCTGGTCGACAGGGTAGGCGACGAGACCCGCCAGGATGGTCGGTCCCACCGGGTGACAGCGGAACTCGAACGAGGTCACGACGCCGAAGTTGCCGCCGCCACCGCGCAGCGCCCAGAACAGCTCCGGGTGGCTGTCCGCGCTGGCGGTGACGAGGCTGCCGTCGGCGGTCACCACATCAGCAGACAGCAGGTTGTCGCAGGTCAGCCCGTACTTGCGCTGGAGCATCCCCATGCCGCCGTTGAGGGTGAGGCCCGCGATCCCGGTCATCGAGACCTGACCGGTTGGCGTGGCAAGACCGAACAGCTGGGTGTCGCCGTCGAGGTCGGCGAGGGTGGCGCCGCCCGCGACCCGCACGCTCGGGCCATTCGGGCCGGCCGGGTCGACGCGGACACCACGCATCAACGACAGGTCGACGAGCGCGCCGCCGTCACAGGTGCCGTGCCCCGCGACACTGTGGCCGCCGCCACGGATCGCGACGGGCAGGCCGTGCTCGCGAGCGAACTGCACGGTCTTCACCACGTCGGCGACGCCCTGGCAGCGGGCGATCAGCGCAGGCCGGCGGTCGATCATGCCGTTGTAGACCCGCCGGGCGCGGTCGTAGTCGGGATGGTCGGGTACGACCAGCTCACCGCGCAGAGCCATGTCCAGCTGGTCGGTCGGTAGGTGAGTCATTCGAGAGCCTCCCAGAACGGTGGTGGTGTCAGCGGGGTGAGACGACGGGGAGCTGGCTCAAGAAGACCTCCAGCTGCTCGTCGGACAGCTCGTCGTCGGTGATCTCTCCGGCTTGGAACGCGGTGTACGCGCCGAGGTCGAAGTGCGCGTGGCCGGTGACGAGCACCAGGATCGCCTGCTCGGTGCCGGTCTCCCGGCAGCGGACGGCCTCGTCGATGCAGGCGGCGAGGCCGTGGGTGGCCTCGGGCGCGGGCATGATCCCCTCCGTGCGGGCGAACAGCAGGCCGGCCGCGAAGCATTCGGTCTGCGGCTTGGCCACCGGCTGGATCAGCCCCTTGTGGACGGCGTACGAGACAAGCGACGAGACACCGTGGTAGCGCAGCCCGCCGGCGTGGATCGCGGCGGGTACGAACGAGTGGCCGACGGTGTACATCTTCATCAGCGGCGTCAGGCCTTCCATGTCGCCGTAGTCCCAGGCATAGCGGCCACGGGTCATCGCGGGGCAGGCGGTCGGCTCGACGGCGACGATGCGGACGTCGCGGGTGCCGGTCAGCTTCTCGCGCAGGAACGGAAAGGCCAGCCCGCCCATCGACGAGCCGCCGCCGACACAGCTGATCAGGACGTCGGGATAGTCCTCGGCCAGTTCGAACTGCTTGAGCGCCTCCTCGCCGATGACGGTCTGGTGCAGCAGAGTATGGCCGGCGGTGCTGCCGAGCGCGTAGCCGACGCTCTCGTCGGCGAGAGCGACCTCGACCGCCTCGCTGACCGCCAGCCCGATACTGCCGAGCGGCTTGCTGCCAGGCGGCTCGGCTGCCAGGGCCTTGCGGCCGACGTCGGTGTGCGTGGTCGGGCTGCGGTGCACGGTCGCGCCGAACGCCTCCATCATCGTCTTGCGGTAGGGCTTCTGGTCATACGACGCACCCACCCAGAAGACCTCGCACTCGACACCGAACTGGGCGCAGGCGAAGGCGAGCGCAGTACCCCACTGGCCGGCGCCGGTCTCGGTGGTGAGCCTCTTGATGCCCTGGGCGGCGTTGTAGAAGACCTGGGGTACGGCGGTGTTGACCTTGTGCGAGCCGGTCGGGCCGAGCCCTTCGTACTTGTAGTAGATGCGGGCCGGCGTGTCGAGCTCGCGTTCGAGGTTGCGGGCGCGGTAGAGCGGGCTCGGCCGGAACCTCCGGTAGACGTCGCGCACCTCGTCGGGGATGGCGATGAACCGCTCGGTCGAGCCGTCCTGGCGCAACAGCTCGGCCGCCGACAGCGAGCCCATCTCGGCGGCCGACATGGGCTGGTGGGTGCGCGGGTGCAGCGGCCGCGGCGGGCGCTCGGGCAGGTCGGCGACGATGTTGTACCACTGGGTGGGAATGTCGTTCTCGTCGAGCTGGTACTTGATCTGGCCGCTCATCATCATCCCTGTCGTCGGGCCGCGGGTGTTTGTCCGACCGATTTTGGCGAAGTCGTCGGTGTTTGCTGGCCTGCAGTTCGCTTTCGCTGAGCTGTATAAAATCTCAGCTCACTGTCTCGCTGGTGACGGCCAGTGGTCGCGCGGGGTTTCCCTGGCGTACTTGCTGGCTGCTGAGAAATGCCTCGAACTTTTCATGGAAGGAATCCGGCGCCCGCATGCGGAGACCCTTTTTCAGGTCGACCAACGCATGGCCGGACTTTGCCTCCGCGATCAGCTGGCCGCCCCTTTTGCGGTAGATCTCGTAGTAGCAGTCCAGTCGCGCCGTGGGCGTCGTCGCCCAGGTGCGGATCAGCAGGTCGTCGAGGTAGAGGGCGGGGCTGTGGAAGCGGACGTGGAACTCGGTCGTGGTGATCTGGTAGTTCCAGTAGTCGACCCCGGCTGCCAGGGCGAACGCCTCCCGGCCAAGGTCGCACCATGCCATGTAGTTGCCGTAGTAGGCATGGCGCTGACCGTCGCACTCCGACCATCGCACCCGGGCGGCCGTCTCGACGTACCCCCAGCGCATCACTCGAGGCGCTGTCTCGACCCAGCGGGGCATAGACCGTCATTCCTTCCAGTCGGTGTTCACGGTTCACGCGGTCACGCGGTTCACGTGCCGGCCAGAGCATGGTGATGGTCACGTCAGCTCTGCGCGAATCTCGCCGGGCCCCAGGCTGCTGGCCGGATAGTTGCGGTGTCAAGGTGTACGCCGGATCGTGGCTGATTACTGCTATCTCGGGTTTGGTCGCCTGCGGTAGATATTTCAACCTGATTTTGGGCCGGCCGGGTCACTGACCAGAATTGGATTCCTCGCATTTCGTACCAGCTAGGATCAGCCAATGCCGGAGAAGTCCTTGACAGGTCAGGTTCGGCATTCGTAGCGTCGGCGCCGTCCCCTACGAATATGTTGTGGTCGAAATTCTTCGCCTAACTGTCCGTGCGCCGAAAACAGGTGCGTGTTGGGAGCTTATTCATGAGTCGTTCAATCGGCGCCCGCGATCCGGGCACAGTGGCCTGGGAGGACGGGTTCGCCGCCACGGCGGGTGAGGTGCTGACGTTGACACGGGTGCCGGCCGGGCAGTTGTGGGGTGCCGGAGTCGACGTCATCGACCACGACCGCTTCGCGCTTGCGATCCGGCGTACCGGTCCCGCATTACTGGGCCGCGTCTTCGACGACAGCGAGCGGTCCGGTTCGGACGAATGTCGTGACGGCAGCGCACCGGAGCTCGCGCGGCTGGGTCGCCTGTTCGGCATCAAGGAAAGCGTCGTCAAGGTCGCGGGTGGTCTACCCGCCGGTGCCGGCTATCGCGACATCGTGGTCGGGGAGGCCGGCGACGACGGCGTCCGGACGATCGAGTTGCGCGGTGAGCTGGCCCGCTGGGCCGGACGCCACCAGGTGACGTTGATCGGTGGTGTGCTGCCCGCCGGCCGGGTGCTGCCTACCGGCGATCCGTCCACGCCGCACCTTGACCTGTGCTGGGCAGCCGCGACGTCTGGTGGGTCCGAGGCAGCGGGGGTGGCACGGTGAGTATGAGAGACGGTGCGGGCGACAGCGCGCGGGGCACAGCGTTCGTTTTCCCCGGGCAGGGAAGCCAGCGGCCTGCGATGGGTCGGGAGCTGTCCAGGTGTGGCGAGCAGGCACGCGCGCTGATCGACCGTTCGGAGGAGCTGTCCGGCGTGCCGGTCGGTGAGCTGATGACCCACGCGGACGCGGCGACCCTGGCCGATCCCGAGGCCGCGCAGCTCACCATCTTCGTGTGGTCGAGTGTGCTGACTGCGGAGCTCGCCACAGCCGGGTTCCGGCCGGTCGCGGTGGCCGGACACAGCCTCGGCGAATACTCGGCGCTGGTCGCGGCCGGCTGCCTCAGCTGGGAGTCGGCACTCGTCCTCGTGGCCCGCCGCGGCCGGGCGATGGCCGACGCCGCGCGCCGGCAACCTGGCGCTATGGCCGCCATCGTCGGCCTCTCGACGGACCAGATCACCGAGCTCTGCCAGCAGCGCGCGGACGGTGCGGGCGTCGTCGTCCTGGCGAACATCAACGCGGCACGCCAGGTGGTGATCTCCGGGACCAGCGCGCAGGTGGAGGAGGTAGCCGACGCCGCGCGGTCCGCCGGAGCGCTCCGGGTGAAGCGGCTGCCGGTCGGCGGCGCGTACCACTCGCCGCTGATGGCCGAGGCCGAACGAGAGCTCGCTCCGCTGATCGCGGCGGCCGACCTGCGCCCGCCGCAGGTGCCGTTCGTGTCCAGTGTGACCGGGACCGTCGTCGACGACATCGAGCGGTACCGGCAGCTGCTCGCCACCCAGATCACTCACCCGGTCAGGTGGTCGGACACGGTCGAGACGCTCGGCCGGACGGGCGCGGGCATCTTCGTCGAGGTCGGCCCGGGCCGGGTGCTCACCGGGCTCGGCCGGAACATGCTGCGAGCGGCCGAACACCTCGCTGGAATCGAAGCCCTGGGGACTCCCGTCCGGGCCGTCGCGGCGGGGCAAGGGTCATGAGCGCGGCCACGAGCACGGCCACGAGCATGGACGGACGGGTCGTGCTGGTGACCGGCGCCACGAAGGGCATCGGGCTCGGCATCGCGATCGACCTGGCGAAAGCCGGCGCCCGCGTTCTGCTGAACTACCGCCGCGACACCGAGCAGGCCAAGGAGGCGCTCCGCCAGGTTCGCCAGCACCAGCCTGACGCCGAGCTGGTGCAGGCCGACATTGCGCAGGCGGCCGAGGTCGACAAGATGTTCCGTCAGATCCGCGCCGATCACGGCCGGCTGGACGGCCTGGTCAGCAACGCCGGGATCGCCAACGACGGCTATGCCCTGATGATGGGCGAGCAGAAATGGCGCACGGTCGTCGACACGAACCTCACCGGATCGTTCCTGGTGTGCCGGGCGGCCGCGCGGCAGATGGCGTCGCAACGTTCCGGCGCGATCGTCGCGGTGGCCTCGACCAGCGGCGTGAACGCCCCCCAAGGGCAGGCGAACTACGCCGCGTCCAAGGCGGGCCTGCTCGCGCTGGTCCGGGTGCTGGCCAAGGAGCTCGGCAGCTACGGCGTACGGGTCAACGCGGTCGTCCCCGGCTTCATCGACACCGCGATGACCCGGTCCATGCCGCAGAACCAGCTCAACGCCTTCGTCGAGCGCGTACCGCTGGGCCGGATCGGCGCACCCGACGACGTCGCGCCGGTGGTGCGGTTCCTGCTCGGTGCCGAGGCGGCGTACGTGACCGGAGCCTCCGTCGTGATCGACGGCGGCCTGACTTGCTGAGCCACTGACCTGAGCAACTGACCTGAGCCACTGACCTGAGCCACTGACCGACATTCCGACACTGGACCCACGACAGGAGAAGCCACATGGTGGCAACGCTGGAAGAGACGAAGCTGGCGGCCAAGGCCCGCCGGGAGCTGTGCGGCGAGGTGAAGCACCTGCTGGTGGACCGGCTCGCCCTCTCGGTCGATCCCGACAAGATCGGCGACGACCAGCCGCTGTTCGGGCGCGGACTGGAGCTCGACTCCATCGACACGCTCGAGCTGGCGATGGCGGTCGAGGAGAAGTTCGGCGTAGTGATCACCGACGACGACACCGAGAGCCTGCTCTCGCTGAACCGCCTCGTCGACCACGTGGTGGCCAACCGATCATGAGCGTCCCGGCCGCAGACCAGCAACTGGCTGCCGACGGTCGGCCGGCCAGCCTGTCCGCCGACGACATCGCTCGGCTGCTCCCGCATCGGTACCCGTTCTTCCTGCTGGACAAGGTGGTGTCGGTCGAGCCGGGCGTCCGTGCGGAGGCGATCAAGAACGTCACGTCGTCCGACCCCGTGCTCGCCGGGCATTTCCCTGGCCGGATGCTCTATCCCGGCGTCCTCCTGGTCGAATGCGTCGCCCAGCTGGCCGCCGTGATCTACGGCAGCGCGGCGGCCTCGCGGGCCACCGGAGAGCTCGTCGCCGACGTCGCGGACCGGGTCGGTTACCTCGCCGAGATCAAGCAGGCGAAGTTCCTGGGCACGGTGCTGCCCGGCGACCAGGTGATCGTCCGCGCCCACACCGGACCTCGGATGGGCAGCCTCATGTCGGTGACCGGACAGGCGTCGGTCGGCCGTGACGTCGTGATGACGACTCGGCTTGTCGTGACCGAACGGAATGAAAGCGAATGAAGGAGAGTACGATGCAGAACGTCTATTCCGACACGGTCGCCGAGTACGAGCTGCTGCGCGGCGCGTGCGGTCTCGTCGACTACACCGGCATGGGCCTGGTCCGGGTCGCTGGACCCGAGGCGGCCGCGTTCCTGGGACAGGTCTCGACCCGCAGCGTCGACTTCCTGCTCGAGGGGCAGATCTCGGCGTCCCTGCTGTTGACCCAGGACGGCACCGTCGTGGCCGAGGCGCTGATCCACTGCCGCGGCACCGACTACCTCGTCGAGGTGTGGCCCGCGCAGGCCGCCGCGGCGGTGGAGCACCTGACCGCGGCCGGCGCCGCCGGGACCCACGACGTGACCGTGCAGGAGGTGTGCGACGAGTTCCGGGTCTACGGCATCGAGGGTCCGCAGTCGCCGGCGATCGCGCAGAAGTTCCTGCCGTTCCCGATCTCGTCCATGTCGTACGCCAGCTTCGTCACGGCGCCGTGGCGCGACGACCTGGAACTGCTGCTGAGCCGCACCGGCGTCAGCGGCGAGTACGGCTACAAGCTGCACGTCCCGGCCGCCGCCGGCGTTGAGCTGCGCGAGCACCTGCTGAGCCTCGGTGCGTCCGAGGTCGGGCTCGACGCGCTGGACGTCTGCCGGATGGAGATGCGGTTCGCCAACCTCGAGCAGGAAGCCGGCGGAGCGACGCCGTTCGAGATCGGCCTGCAGTGGATGGTCGACTTCGGCCACGAGTTCACCGGCAAGGAAGCCCTGACTGCGCACTGGAACGCCGGACCCGCCCGGCGCCCGGTCTGCTGGATCGCGGCCGACGGGCTCGACGCGGCACCCGACGCCGGCACTCCGCTCGCGATCGGCGGCGAGCAGCTGGGCGCCGTCACGCACGCGGTCTACTCGCCGCGCCTTTCCCGGGTGATCGGCACCGCGCGAGTCGAGTCCGAGGTGGCGGCAGCTGGGCTCGAGTTCACGCTCGACGAGCTCAACCACCCGGTCCAGACCGCCTCCGCGCCGTTCCTCGTCGCGACCAGCTTCGGCGTACCGCTCGAGTAGCGGCACCCGCCGCAGGAGGAGGAACCCATGAACAGCAGCAGCGGCACGGGCAGCAGCCAAGCCGATGAGACAGTACCGCCCACAGGCGTCGCCATCACCGGCGTCGCGATGACCTGCGCGCTCGGCGCGGGCACGGAGTCCGTCTGGACCGGAGTACGCGACGGTGCGACCGGGATCGGCCGGACCCGCCGCCTGGACACGTCCACTTTGAGTTGCCAGTACTCGGGCGAGGTCGCCGACGTACCGGTGCCGCCGCGTCGGGGCCGGGGCCGGGTCGACCGCGCGATCGGCCTTGCGCTGGGTGCGGCGGCCGAGGCCGTCGAGCACGCCAAGCTGGACATCGGCTCGTTCGACCCGTACCGGGTCGGCATCGCGATGGGTACGTCGGTCGGCGGCCTGGACGCGGGGGAGCAGTACCACTGGGAGTTGCTGCGCGGCGGTGGCCGGGTTGACGCCGCCTCGAGGCACCACCTGCTCGTCTACCCGCTCTACACCTCGACCGACGCGGTGAGCACGGCGTTCGGGCTCAAGGGTCCGAAGGTGGTGATCTCCAACGCGTGCGCGGCCGGGGCCAACTCGATCGGCTGGGCAGTCGACGCGATCCGCGACGGCCGGGCCGACGTGATGCTGGCCGGTGGCGTGGACGTGCTCGACATCCTCTCGCTGGCCGGCTTCGACAGCCTCAAGGCGCTGGACGAGCAGCCCTGCGCGCCGTACTCCCGCAGCAGCGGCCTCAATATCGGTGAGGGCGCGGCCATGCTGGTGCTCGAGTCCGAGCAGGTCGCCCGGGAACGTGGAGCACAGGTTCTGGCCTACGTCCTCGGCTATGCGCTCACCAGCGACGCGCACCACGCGACAGCACCGGATCCGGTGGGCGGCGGTGCATCGCGCGCGATGCGCCGGGCATTGGAGCAGGCCGGCTTCACGCTCGGCGATGTCGACTATGTCAACGGTCACGGGACGGGTACGCCCGCCAACGACAGCGCCGAGCGGAAGGCCGTCATCGCACTCTTCGGCGCGACCGGCGGTCCGCCGATGAGCAGTACCAAGTCGCAGGTCGGGCACATGCTGGGTGCGGCCGGCGCGCTGGAGGCCGCGGTGTGCGCGATGGCGTTGCACGACCAGGTGCTGCCGCCGACGGTGAATGTCGACGAGGCGGCGCTGCTGGACAGTGCCGGCGCCAAGCCGACGTACGACATTGTGGCGAACCAGTCCCGGCCCGCCGAGATTGACGTCGTGGTGTCGAACTCGTTCGCGTTCGGTGGCAACAACTGTGCGCTCGTGCTGGGTCGTACGCCCGGACCGGCGCCGGCCCGGCCGGACCGGCGGGTGGTGCTGACCGGTGCCGGAGTCGTCTCGCCCATCGGCTTGGGGCGCGACGGGTTCCTCACCGCGCTGAAGGCGGGCACCGTCGGCATCGGACAGGCGACCGGCGTCGACACCAGCCAGGCCGCGAGCCAACTCACGGCGGAGATCAGCGATCAGGACTACCGGCGCTGGATCAACCCGGCGTACGCCCGTCGGCTCGACCAGCTCGGTCTCCTCGTCCTCGCCGCGACCCGGAGCGCCTTCTCCGACGCGGGCTATCAGATCACCCGGCAGAACGCCACGCAGGTCGGCATGGTCTTCGGCACCTACACCGGACCGCTGGAGACGGTGGCGCAGCTGACCGAGACGATCGGCACCGAAGGTCCGCACCGCGTCAACCCGCGCCTGTTCCCCAACTCGGTGATGAACGCGGCACCCGGTCACGCCTGTCTGTCACTGCAGATCAAGGGCCCGCTGTCGACGCTCGCGATCGGCTGCGCGTCGGGTGTCGCGGGCCTCGGCTACGCCACGGACCTGGTACGCCGCGGTGAGGCCGAAGTGATGGCGGCGGTCAGCGCGGACGAACTCACGCCGCTGCTCCATCTCGGCTACGACCACCTGGGACTGCTGGCGTCGGACGAGGTACGCCCGTACGACCGCGAGTCCAGCGGATGCGTGCTGGGCGCGGGCGCGGCGGCCCTCGTGGTGGAGTCGCTGGAGCACGCGGAAGCGCGGGGAGCAACGATCCTCGCGGAGATCCGCGGCCACGGCGGCACCGGCGACGCATACCGGGTCGCCGGCAACGAGCCGTCCGGCGAGGCCTGGGCGCAGTGCCACCGCAACGCGCTCGCCCACGCGGGCCTGACCGCGGGCGACGTCGGTGTGGTGTACGGCGACGCCCGAGGGACGGCGGCGATCGACCGGGCCGAGGCCCAGGCGGTCGGCGCGGTGTTCCCGGCCAACTCGACGCGACTCGCCAACCTCAGCGGGCAGGTCGGTCACATCCACGCCACGACAGCGCTGATGTCGGTGCTCAGTGCGGTGGAGAGCATGCGGACCGGTTGGGTTCCGGCGATCACCGGGCTGCGCGATCCGCTGCCGGGGCTCGAGGCGTACGTCGGGTCGGACCACGACCCCACGGGCCGAGCCGCGCTCGTGACAGCGGCGAACTGGGGCGGCACATATGCCTCGGTGCTGCTGACCCCATGGCCGTCACAGTGAACCCGGCCGGGGCTGCCCAGCATCTCGACGGGGAACCCGCTGACGACTCGGCGGGCCCGGCGGTCCTGTACGTGTCCGCGATGCGGGCGCCGACCGGATCACCCGGACATCCAGGCTGGCGCCAGTTGGTGAGCCCGGCCGAGCTGGCGTACTGCCTCGAGCTCGGCCTGGTCGGCGAGCACGTGGCGGCGCGGGTGGTGGCGAAACGCGCGATCGCCGAGGCGCTGCGCTGGCCCGGACCGGTGCCGTGGTCAGGCATCGAAATCCTGCGGATGCCGCCCGGCGGGCCGACGGTCCGGTTGAGCGGCGCGGTCGAGCGGTGGCGACGCCGAATGCGGTTGCCGGTGCCGCGGGTCTCGCTCAGCCATGCCGCGGGGTACGCCGCCGCGCTCGCCTGGCTGCCGGGGCGCCGAGACGACGTGGAGGCCGGCTGGTGAGGGTGGACACGCCCGCAACCGACCCGTCGGCGCGGACGACCCGGCTGGCGGGCCGGATCGCCCTGGTCTCCGGCGCGGCCAGCGGCATCGGCCGTGCCGTGGCGGAGATCCTGGTCGGCGCCGGCGCGGGCGTCGTACTGGGCGACATCGACCGTGGCCGGTGCGAGGCGGTGGCCAAGGAGCTCGGTGCGGCCGATCTGCCGGGCCGGGTCATTGCGACCGAGCTGGACGTCACCGATGCCGGAGCCTGGTCCCGCTTCACCCGGACCGCCCGCCGGCACTTCGGCTACCCCGACCTGCTTGTCAACAACGCCGGCGTGCTCGGGATCCATGGCCTGGAAGGCGTCACCGACTCCGAGTGGAACCACGTGGTCGACGTCTGCCAGCGCGGCACCTGGCTGGGCCTGCAGGCCGCGGTGCCGTGCATGCATCTGGCCGGTGGCGGCGCGATCGTCAACGTGTGCTCGGTGTTCGGGCAGATCGGCTCCGGTGCGGCGTTCGCTTACCACGGCGCCAAGGGCGCGGTCGGGGCGATGACGCGGGCCGCAGCGGTCGAGCTGGCGCCCGCCCGTATCCGGGTCAACGCCGTGTCGCCCGGAATGGTCGAGACGCCGATGACCACCGGTCTGCCCCAGCAGTTCGTCAGCGACTTCGTGGCCGCCACGCCGATGGGGCGGATGGCAACACCGCGCGAGATCGCCGCCGCCGTGCTGTTCCTGCTGTCCGACGACGCGTCCTTCATCACCGGGACCGACCTGCTGGTCGACGGCGGATATGCGGCCCGATGAAACCCCTGAGTAGGACGAGGAGGTGACCGCGATGATCGACGACATCTTCGTCATCGACGCCACGACGCATACGTACAACCTGTCCGACGCCAACCTGCTCGGCCCGGCCGGCCGGCCCGGCAGGCACGCGATCGTTTTCCGCAACGACGAGCTGGCGAAGCGCTGGCCGCAGCGGTTCCTGACCTATGCGGGCGTGAATCCGGTCGACGGGCCCGACGCGTGTGTCGCGTCGCTGACCGATCAGCTCGACCGGCTGCCCGGCACGATCGGGCTGAAGGTCTACCCGGACGCCGGCACGCCCGACCGCAGCTGGCGGATGGACGACCCGGCGTACGCGCCGTTGTTCGAGCTGGCAATCGAGCGGGGCTTGAAGGTGGTCGCCTGCCACAAGGTGGTGCCGAACGGGCTGGTCCCGCTCGAGCCGTACCGGATCGACGACCTCGAACGCGCGGCGATCAGCTATCCGCAGCTGTCGTTCGAGATCGTGCACGCGGGCCTGCCGCCGTTCGTCGACGAGGTGACGATGGCGCTGACCCGCCTGCCGAACGTGTACGCCAACCTCGAGATCACCTCGGCGTTCCTGGAGCGCGGCTTCGGCGTGGTCGAGGAGGCGCTGGCGGCCTTCATCGGGTTCGCCGGCGTCCACAAACTGGTGTACGCCTCGGGTGGAATGCATTTCCATCCGCAGCCCATCATCGAACGGTTGCTCGGCTGGGAGATCTCCGACGAGCTGCTGAACCGCCACCGGATCGAACCGCTGACCGCCGCCGACCGGGCCGCCATCTTGGGCGGCAATTTCGCGCGCATGGCCGGGCTCGACGTCGACGAGCTCCGCAACGGCATCGCCGACGACGAGTTCGCCCAGGCCCGCCGCGACGGTGGTCGCCGGCCCGCCTGGACCCACTGGCGTGAACTAGTCCCCGAGTCGGTGACCGCATGACCGCCCCCGTCTCCCGACGAGTGAACGGCAGGACGACGGCGGCAGGCGAGACAGTCGCGTACTGCCTGGCCGTCGCGACCATCATGCGGGCGATCGAGCACCGGGTCGGCGAGATCGGCGGCGTCACCGACGTACGGGTCGAGATCGATCAGGACGCTCAGTGGTCGCCAGACCTGATGACGGCGTACCGCCGCGACCGGCTCGCTGCCCATCGCGCCGCGGACCGTACCGAACATCGTGTGACAGACCTGGGGAGGTTGTAGGGCATGTGCGGCATTACCGGATGGGTCGACTGGGAGCGGCGCCTCGCCGACGAGCCGGGCGTCCTGCAGGCCATGACGGACACGCTCGCCTGCCGTGGCCCGGATGCGCGGGGAACCTGGCTCGGCGAACACGCCGTGATCGGTCACCGTCGGCTGGCCGTCATCGACCTGGAGGGGGGAGCGCAGCCGATGCTCGCGTACCGGCAGCCGGGTGGCCGGCCGGTCGTCCTCACGTTCAGCGGCGAGGTGTACAACTTCGCCGAACTGCGGAGCGAGCTGCAGTCCCGAGGCCATCGCTTCACCACCAGGTCGGACACCGAGGTCGTGCTTCGGGCCTACCTCGAGTGGGACGCGGACTGCGTCGAGCGCCTGGACGGGATGTTCGCCTTCGCGGTCTTCGACGCCGAAGCCCAGCGGCTGCTGCTCGCCCGAGACCGGCTCGGCGTCAAGCCGCTCTACTACCACCACTATTCCGAAGGCATCGTCTTCGGTTCCGAGCCCAAGTCGCTGCTGGCGAGTCCGGTGTTCGATGCTGCGCTGGACGACCAGGGCGTGCTCGAGCTGTTCGCGATGTTCGGTACACATACACCGGGCAGCGGTGTGCTGCGCGACCTGCGCGAGCTGCGTCCCGGCACGTTGCTGGAGTTCGATCGAAACGGCGTCGAGACCCGCACCTACTGGAGTCTTGCCAGCGCGCCGCACACCGACGACCTCGACACCACGGTCGAGACTGTTCGCACGCTGCTCGCGGACGCCGTGACCCGCCAGCTCGTCTCCGACGTACCACTGTGTGCCCTCGTGTCCGGGGGCCTCGACTCCAGCCTCATCGGTGTGCTGGCCGGCCGCGCGACCGGAGCCGGATCGCTGTCCACCTTCGCGGTCGACTTCGCGGGCAGCGCCACCGACTTCCGGGCGGACGCGAACCGGCCCACCCTGGACGCGCCGTACGTCCGAACCCTGGTTGAGCACATCCGGTCGGACCACACCGACGTCGTGCTGGACGTACCCGACCTGCTCGGCACCTTCGAGCGCGCCACTCGCGCGCGCGACCTGCCCTGCCTCGGTGACCTCGACGGTTCCTTGTACCTGCTGTTCGACGCGATCGCGGGCCGCTCGACGGTGGCGCTGTCCGGTGAGTCCGCGGACGAGGTGTTCGGCGGCTACGCGTGGTTCCACGACGAGCAGGCAGTGGCCCGGAACGGGTTCCCCTGGAACCTCGACGACACCGGGTTCGCCAACGTCCTGGCGCCGGGGCTGAAGGAACGGTTGCGTCCGCAGGAGTACGCGGCGGACCGGTACGCCGAGGCGCTCGCGGAGGTGCCGCGGCTGGCCGGCGAGGACGGCTCCGATCGGCGGATGCGCGAGGTGTCGTATCTCGCGCTGACCCGTTTCCTTCCGGTGCTGCTCGACCGCAAGGACCGGATGAGCATGGCGGTCGGGCTGGAAGTCCGGGTGCCGTTCTGCGACACCCGGCTGGTGGAGTACCTCTGGAACGTGCCGTGGGCGTTCAAGGCGATCGACGGCACGCCGAAGGGCCTGCTCCGGCGGGTCGCCGCCGACCTGCTGCCGCGCGAACTCGTCGACCGGCCCAAGACGATGTACCCGACCGTGCCCGATCCGACGTACGACGCGGCCGTGCGCGCGGCGGCGAGGGCGCTGCTCGCCGGCGACTCGGCCATCGGGCCGCTGCTGGACGTCGAACGTGTCACCGCCCTGGTCGACGGCGACAGCCGGCGTCCGGCGTGGATGCAGCGGATGGCACTGGCCTACCTCACCCAGATCGAGCTGTGGCTGCGGCAGTACGAGGTCAAGCTCATGGTCTCGGTGTGAGTGATGGATCACCGGCGAGCAGGAGGGGAGGTCGCATGGCCAGGTGGAAGGTGACGGTCGACCCGGACGCGTGCACCGCAAGCGGGTTGTGCCTCGGCACGGCACCCGACCACTTCGAGTTCGGCTCGGACCGACGGTCGCGGCCGCGCGCAGCGCTGGTCGACGCGAGCGACCCGGACGACGATGCGGCGACGACGATCGCCGATGCAGCGGAGTGCTGCCCGATGGCGGCGATCACCATCGTCGACGCGGACTCCGGCCGGCAGCTCCTCCCTGAGCCGGCCGAGTGAGATGGAAGACCAGCAACCTGATCAGGAGGTTTTCGTGCGACCTGTTGTGATGCTCCTGGTGGGTACCCGGGGGATCCGGATCACCGACACCGTGCAGCACCTACGGCCGGTCGGCGATGTCGTCGTGGTCACCAGTACCGACATCCTGAACGCCCGGGCCGATCGGCTCGACGACGACCTACCGGCCACTGTCGCCGTCGCCGAACACAGCGACGGCCTGATCGACCATGCGGTGGCGCACGCGACCCAGTATCCGGTCGACGGCGTGCTGACCTTCTCCGACGACCTGGTCGAGGCGGCGGCCGTGGTTGCAGACCGGCTCGGCCTGCCGGGACAGCCGCCCGAGACCATGGCGGCCTTCCGCGACAAGTACGTCCAGCGCAGCACGCTGGCCGGCGCGGGCGTTCCGACGCCGCGCTTCTTTCGGCTCGCGAGCGCCGACGACGTACCGGCGGCCCTGGCCGAGGTCCCGTTGCCGGCGATCCTCAAACCGACCCGGGGGAGTGGTGGCGCCCTGGCGTCCATCATCACCGCGCCGGACCAGCTGGCTCGTCGAGTGGCGGAGGCGTTCGACGACGCGGCCCGGGCCGGTGGAGCAGTGGACCCGGGGACCGCGTTCATCGTGGAGGAAGTGCTGGTTGGCGACCCTGGAAGGGCGACACCCGGCTTCGCGCCGTACGTCAGCGTCGAGTCGGTCGCCGTCGACGGCGTGGTGACCCACTTGGCAGTCACTGACCGGTTCCCGACCGCGCCCCCGGTGCTGGAGACCGGCATGATGCTGCCGTCCGGACTTGGTGCCGACCAGGTCGCCGACGTGCTTGCGATGGCCGATCAGGCGCTCGGCGCGCTGGGCTTCTCGTGCGGCCTCGCTCATACCGAGCTGATGCTCACCGCCGACGGACCGCGCATCATCGAAGTGAACGGTCGCGCCGGCGGAGCGCTGCCGTACCTGTTCCCGATGGTGTCGGGCGTGAACCTGATCGCCCGGGCAGGTCAAGCGGCGCTGGGCATCGACAACGGCGACCTGCCTTCGTTCACCGGGCACGCGGTGTTCGTGAGTCCGCAGCATCCGGTCGGCGTTGAGATCGAGAAGGTCGAAGGCCTCGACGAGGTTGCCGCGCTACCGGCAGTCCGCGCGGTCATTCCGATCTCGGTCAGGCCAGGGCGCACAGACGCGTACCGAGACACCCTCATCGCCGCGATCCTCGCCACGGTGTCGACGCCGGACGCGGCCGTCGAGGTGTGGCGGGAGGCGATGGCTCTGGTACGACCGCAGTACGCCCCATCGACAGCTTCGGAAGTGACCGCATGAGTGGACGTGACGCCATGGGTGGGGCCGACGCACCGCCGCACACGCCGTACGCCATCGGATTTGCCGACCTCGACAATGAGGTCACCATCGATCAGTTGCCGGTGGAAGGCGACCTGCCCGAGTGGTTGTCCGGCACGCTGGTCCGCAACGGCCCGGCCCGCTACGCCGCCGGCAACGGACGGTCGCTGCGGCACTGGTTCGATGGCCAGGCGATGCTGCACCGCTTCGAGATCGCGGGTGGCGCCGTGTCGTACGCGAACCGGTTCGTCGACACGCCCAACTACCGATCGCTGCGCGACAAGGGCCGGATCGGATACACCGAGTTCGCGACCGATCCGTGCGGCAACCTGTTCAGCCGTTTCTTCACGCGGTTCTTCGGCGGGCCCGGTGTCAATCCGGCGGTCAACATCGTGGATTTCGATGAGTCCGCGGCGGCGGTGACAGAGACGCCGCTGGCGGTCGAGTTCGACCCCGCCACGCTCGCGACGCTGCGGGTCACCGACCAGCGCGACGGGCTTACGGGCGCTGTCACGACTGCGCATCCGCACGCTGACCCGACCACCGGCTCGCTGGTCAACTACCTCCTGAAGTTCGGCCGGCGCAGCAGCTACCAGGTGTACCGGCAAGACGCCGATCAGCGCGGTCGCCGGCTCATCGGCTCGGTCCCTGTCGAGCAGCCAGGCTATGTGCACAGCTTCGCGATTACCCAGCGATATGTGGTGCTGGTCATCTTCCCGCTGGTTGTCAATCCGCTGTCGCTGCTGCTGTCCGGCCGGCCGTTCATCGAGAACTACCGTTGGCGGCCGGAGCTCGGCACCCGCATCGTGGTGATCGACACAACTGACGGCAGCACCCGCGGGAGCTACCAGACCGAAGCCTGCTTCGCGTTCCATCACATCAATGCCTGGGACGACGGCGACGCGGTCGTCTTCGACCTCTGCAGCTACCCGGACGCGGGTGTTGTCGATGCGCTCTACCTCGACTCGCTGCGGGGCAACCGTGGCGTCCCGCTCGCCGTGCCGACCCGGTTCCGGGTCGAGCTCGCGAGCGGCACCGTGACCCGCGAGGCCTTGGCCGACGAACCGATGGAGCTGCCGAACATCGCCTACGCGCGCTGCAACGGCCGCCCGTACCGGTTCGCGTACGGCGTCGGCGCTCGTGACCGTAGCGGGCACAACTTCATCGATCAGTTGGTGAAGCTCGACACCACGACCGGCACCACCGAAAGCTGGCATCAGGACGGCTGCTACCCGGGTGAGCCGGTCTTCGTCGCGATGCCCACGGACGCCGCCGAAGACAGCGCCGCAGAGGATGCCGGTGTCGTACTGTCGGTCGTCCTCGACACGAACAGCGGACGGTCGTTCCTGCTGATCCTGGCCGCCGGAACCTTCGCCGAGCTTGGCCGTGCCCACGTTCCGCATGCGATACCCTTCGGATTTCACGGCAGGTACACCCGCACGTCGAAGCCGTGAAACGGCCTGGCGAGCTGAACCTGGCGTTTTCCCAGCATTCACAGACGCGATGCACACGAGCGTTGGTGACGGGCAGCGGCCGAGCCTAGTGTGAAGGCGCTTCAGCAGTTCCATCTGTTGTGCGAAATGGGAGGGACTTTGGCCGGGGGGCGTAGTACGACTGGTGAGGATCGGCAGGACGGGGACCGGCAGGTCCCAGGCTTGGGACGCTCGCCTGCCATGGAGACGGCGTCCGCGGCGCGCTGGGCGGCAGGCCTCCATTCGCCGACACTGCTCGTCGGTCGCGACAGCGAACGGGCCGCTCTGCAGCGGATCATCCTTGGCTCCGCCCGGCTCGTCACGCTGACGGGATCAGGCGGTACTGGGAAGACCCGGCTCGCGCTGGCCGTCGTCGGCGACGTACGGTCAGGATTCCGCGACGGCGTCTGGCCGGTGGAGTTGGCCCCGCTGTCCGAACCCACCCAGGTCGCCGGCGCTGTCGCGGCTGCGTGCCGTGCCGTCTCGGAGAGCGACACCCAGCCTGCGATCGATCTGCGCGACCGCCTGCGCGACCGCGAGTTGCTGCTGGTGCTCGACAACTGTGAGCATGTAGCCGACGGGGTGGCCGAGCTGCTGCGCTTCCTGCTACCGGACTGCCCTGGTCTGAAAGTGCTCGCGACCAGCCGGCAAGCGTTGCAGATCTACGGGGAGCGGTTGTATCCGGTCCGGCCGCTGTCCCTGGTCAGCTCGCTGCACGTGCCGCTGGCCGAGATCGCGGAGATCCCGTCCATCGCGTTGTTCGTCCAGCGGGCCCGTGCCGTCGTACCGGACTTCTCGCTCACAGCGGAGAACGTCGGCGACGTTGCCGAGATCTGCCGGCTGGTCGACGGACTGCCGCTCGCGATCGAGCTTGCCGCGACCAGGCTTGGGCTGTTCAGTCCCCGCGCGCTGCTTGCACGGTTGCGCGTCGGCATCGACATCCTGCGTCGAGGACTCGCCGACGTGCCGCCGCGCCAGCAGACGATGCGGGCGGCCATCCTGTGGAGCTACCAGCTGCTGACCGAGCCGGAACGCAAACTCCTCACCAGTCTCGGGGTCTTCGTCGACGGGTTCAGTGTCGCCGCCGCGATGGCGGTCGCGCGGCTGCCCCAGGACCGTGTCGAAAACCTGCTGGAATCCCTTCTGGACAAGGGGATGCTGGCAGCGTCGGTCGGCGTCGACGGTGAGCCCAGGTTTCAGCCACTGCATACGATCCAGGCGTTCTGCGTCGAACGGCTCCGTGACACCAGCGACGAAGAGGTCGTGCGTAGCAGGCACGCCGACTACTTCGCTGGATTGGTAGCCAAAGCGGAGAAGGATCTGGCCGGTGGGCGGCACGCGGCGTGCATGGCGCGGCTGGTGTGCGAACAGGCCAACCTGCGAGCCGCGTACCGGCACCTGAGGGCCCGCGGTGACGCGAACGGCGCGCTGGCCTTCGCCACCGGACTCTGGCGGTTCATGTTCGGACAGGGGCACCTGCGCGAAGGCCTTCGGCTATTGGAGGAAGCGCTGGGTGACGAGTGCGTCCGCACGCAGGACCGGCGGCACGCGGACGCGTTGCACGCCGCCGGAACGCTCGCGATGGCGGTTGGCGACTATGTGGCCGCGGAGGCCTACCAGCGTCGGGCCGTGGAGGCCTACCGCGCCCTCGGGGAGGTGCCTGGATTGGCCGCGGCGCTCAATCATCTCGGCAACCTGGCCCGGATCCGGGGCGATTTCGCAGCAGCCCGCAAGCTGTGCGGGAAGAGCCTTTCGCTGTGGCGGGAGGCCAAGGATCGGCGTGGTGCGGCGGTGGTCCTGATCGACATGGCGATGATCTCCCTGAGCCGCGGTGACGTGGCGGCGGCCGACGAGGCCGTGGGTTTCGCGTTGCCATTGGTGGAGGCGCACGGTGACGAGCGGAGCGCCCGAAGCGTTCGCGCGCTCGCGGGCCTGATCGCCTTCCGGCGCGGCGACCAGCAGGAGGCGGAACGTACCTGCCGGGCCGCCGCGGCCGGTGTCGTGGACATGGGTACGCACCCTGATACGCCGTTCGCGTTGGAGGCGCTGGCCTTGGTACTGGCCGGTCGCAAACAGCCAGACACCGATCTGGCTGCCGTGCGCTTGATCGCGGCAGCGAGCTCCGTGCGGGCGGAGACACACAGCTATGCATGCGCGGAGGTCCTCCCGTACGTCGATCGTGCGTTGCAGAACCTGCGTGGCCGGCTCGGCGATGTCGCGTTCGACAACGCCTGTATTGCCGGCAAGACTCTGCCGCTCGGCGCCTTGCTCGACGAGCGGGTGGGTGTGGTCGAAGCTCCGGCGCCTGCCAAGGAAGCGGGCGCCGGCGAGGCGGCCGACGCGGACCAGAGGATGGCCGATGCACTGCTCGAGGCCGCTCTCACGGCGCGGGAACGCGAAGTCGTCGTCCTGGTCGCCGAGGGGATGACCAACCGGCAGATCGCCAGCACCTTGAAGATCTCGGAGTGGACGGCAATCAACCACGTCCGGCACGCGATGCGGAAGCTGGGTGTGCCATCCCGGGTTCACGTCGCCCAGTGGGCCACCCGGCAGCAACTGTGAGAGCACATCGCTGTGCGCGCGACCCCCGAGGGAGCGCTGGTCGAGTTCGTTGACACCTACAGTAGGGAACGCACTATGTGGCATACCGTGTTCATCGTGCTGCACGCCGCCTCCGGAGTGGTTGCATTCGGCACCGGTTGCGCTGCAGTCCGGCGACAGCCTCTGTTTCCGTACTATTTCTGGTCGCTCGCGCTCCTGGACGTCTTCATAGTGATCTCGGTCGCGGTCGGGTGGCGCGACATGAGCACGACGTCCCAGGTGGTGTTCTCGGGGCTCATCGTGCTGGGCGGATACATGATGTGGCGCGGCATCCAGGCCTCGCGTACGCGCCCGGTGGACGGCGGCCCGCCGTCCGGTGCGTATCTCGAGCACCTCGGGTTCACGCTGATCGCGTTGTTCGAGGGTTTCGTCATCGTGGCGGCGATCGATCTGGGCGCGCCTGCGTGGCTGGTGGTCGTCCTCGCGGTCGGCGGCGTCGTCGGCGGCCACCTCACCATCAGAAACCTGAAGACCCGGCTGACTGTCCCCGAAGCTGTGTGACTGCTGCGTCCGCAGCCGCAACGCCAGCCGAGCTGAGGATTTCGTCCAGTGGAGACCGCCGACCGGTGACGACACCACGTTGGGCATCGTCGACGAGACGGCCATCAAGGTGGTCGATGGCACCGTCGAGGTCGTGTCAGAAGGGCATTGGAGGCACTTTCCCTCCTAGCTGCCGACGCCAACGCGCGTGCCTGAGACGCCCTCTCATGACGCAGACCGAGCCTCCTGGTCATCAACTGACGTGCCATGGTGGACCCCGTGTACAAGTACGACGGCCCGCCGATTCGGAATGTATACGAGCCCACCGGAGATGCGATCCGAGCCTGGGCGTACAGTGGCGCCCACTTCCCGGAGCAGGACTGGGACATCTTCATGGCCGAACCGCACTTACCCACGGATCGCGGCGGCGATCGACGAAGCGGAGCGTTCGACCGAGCCTTGGCTGACCACCTGGGCCCGCCGGTCGAGGCATGTCATCGAGAACCCCACACTCGCATCCTGGTCAGCGCCGGTCTGTGCTGTCGTAACGCACTCACCTGCCGCTCTGGGTTTACTCAACAGGTGGTGTGGATGAGCGCGCCCACCAGCTCACCCTGTCCGGCGAGGGCGTTGTAACGCTCCACGGCCGCCTTGGTCGGCAACACCTCCATCCGTGCGCCGACGTGCTCGGCTGTGCTGACTGCCCCGCGGGGCACCGATAGGCGTTCGTGCTGGCCTCGCCCGACCACGATGATCCTGGCGCCGTGGTCAAGCACTTCCTGAATGTCCGCCGGCTGCAGGCCGACGTCATGATCAGTGCCGGTCTCGGTCCAGTCCCAGTTGCGCCCACCTCCAGGCCACAGTTTGGCGTCCCGGAACACGCCGGCCTCAGTGGCGATCCGCCCCCACGACAAGGTGGTGATCTTCGGTGCCCGGCGCTGGTTCTGCATGCAATCGCTCATCGGATAACGTCATGAACAGCAGGACTCCCTTACACGCTAGCCGACGACCCTGGCGAACGGGACCGGCTGAACCGGCGCCCTGTCCAGCGGCACAGCCTGGATCGAGACGTGAGTGTGGCGTGTGGCACCCGGCCGTGGCGCCGTCCGCCGCTGCCGCGATCCGAGTTGGATCGGACGCTCGAGTTGGTTCGCACGGTCAAAGCTGCTCTCCGGCGTCGCCGGGCTGGAGCACGCGTCCTGTCGACGCAGCCCGTCTACCGCGGTGGGATGGCGAGCTCGCGGCCGCGGTAGAAGTGCTCTTCCTCGTGAACAAGGTAGGGAGCCATCGCCTGACGCCGGTGCGCTTCGGCCTCGGAGGCGCGCCACGCGTCGCACGATTCCTTTGAGTCCCAAAACGACACACCGACTACTTCTTGTTCGTCCTCGGACCAGTACGCGTATGCGCGTCGCATACCCTCCGGGTTCCGCTCCCGGCGCCACGCCCGCTCGAAGTCCGTCAACGTGCCGATGTGCTGCTGCCATGTGCATCGGGAGACGCAACCGTCGCGTGATCGGGTTCTTGCTGCTGGGCATGCTTGTTGTGTGGTTGGCGCTGGGGTCCAACCACTGCATCGTGTTCATGCTGTCACCGCTCGCCGCGCCTTGTCGTGCAATAGGCCTCGTGCGCGTCGAGAAGTACGCCGACCGGATCGCACTGGATCTCGGGTACGGCTTGGCGTCGGCGGGACGCGGTCACGAACCTGCGGCGACGCTCAGCTGTGCCCCTGGCAACTCTTCGTGTGCCGGGTCAACTGGTGAAGAGGTGCATGTCCTCGCAGAAGTCGCGGTTCTCGGTGTCATTCCGGCCGGTGCTTCCCTTCACGAGCGTTTCGTCCAGGATCACGTCGTCTTCTGGGTCAGTCGGCGTACCACTGTGATCGATGAGGAGTTCGACTCTGATCTGCCCGGAGTCCACGAACAGCAGCTTGCCGTCCGGTCCGTAGTTCTTGACGACTCCGGTGGACAAGGCAAGGACCGTCAGCGTCCCGTCACCGTTGTCGATCACCTTGAGGTCCTTGTTGATGATGGTGAGGACACTCGTGAACGACTTTCCGGTCGCCAGGTTCGTAAACGACAACGTGCCGTGGAGCGACTCCAGGAAGTAGACGAGCCCTTCCGGCCCCTGCGACTTGATCAGCAGCGATCCCCGGATGTCCGTGTCGATCCGCACTCTCAGGTCGCCGCAGAACGGATCGACCACCTCGCTGCTCACGTCCTGGAACCGTTCGTGCTCGATCGGTGCGGCCGCGGCCGACCCGCTCGAGATGACCAGGCTCGCTACCACCAGCCCGGCCGTCGATGCGATGGCGCACAACAATCTCTTCATGCTCGCCCCCTCGGGTGTCCGATGCGTGTGCCGCGAACTCCCGTCCCGCGCCCCAGCTGGTCCGCGGTTCACCCCTTACCGCCAGCCTCACACCGCCGTACGACGAAGTCCAGAGCTGCTCAGCAGACGTGATCGCAGTCAGCAAGGCGCGCCGCAGCATGTGAAGGGCCGGCCCACCAGCGCAACCATGAAACGCGACACCGTCTCCCACCGCCGTCGGCGCACAACCGTCACGCGGAGCGCGCAACAGCGACGGAGTCGAGCGGTGCGACGGCCGGCGCAGTGATCAGCGGCGGCGGGGTGCCGTAGCCATCTTCACGACCGACAACGAGGTCGGTACGGCGGCGGCCTGGCCCGCCGGACTCTTCTTCGCCGTGGTCGCGCTGACCGGCCAGGTCCCACGGGTCAGGCTCGGCGACAACGAGGTCGACCCGCGGTCAGGTCCTTGACGCGGTCAGACGCCGGCGAGCCACTTGTCCGGGCCGAAGACCTCGTAGCGAATGTTGGCTTCAGGCAACTGGCGGACGATCAGGCTGCGGTGCACCGACTCCATGAAGGGCAGTGGTCCGCAGAGGTAGACCTGCGCGTCGGCGGGGATGTCCACGGCGTCGAGGTCGACGAGACCGGCGAGGAGGTTGTCGCGTGCCGGTCGCACGCCGAGGTCCTCGTACCACCGGTGCAGGGTTGCGGCGGGCAGCCGGTCGACCAGTTCCTTGAGCTCTTGGCGATGGGCATGCCGGGCTGGGGCGCGATCGGCGTGCAGGACCATGACGTCGCGCGCCGAGGCGGTGTGGGTCAGGTAGTGCAGCATGCCGATGATCGGGGTCGACCCGATGCCGGCCGAGATCAGCACCAGCGGCGCGTCGGAGTCGTCGAGGACCAGGTCACCGAACGGTGGCGAGACGGTGAGCTCGTCGCCTTCGAAGACGTTGCGATGCAGGAAGTTGGACACCTCGCCCTCGGGAATCGGCGAGCCGTCGTCGGCCTGGGCGGCGGCAATGGCCTTGACGCTGATCGCCCACTCGTCGGTCCGGTGTGCCCGGGTCAGGCTGTACTGGCGAATCTGGCGGGCGCCGTCGGGCAGGGTGCAGGCCACCGAGATGTACTGACCCGGTCGCGCCGCCGGAAGCGGAGCCCCGTCCGGCGAGGCGAGCACGAACGACACCGTGTCCGGCGACTCCTGGACCCGCGCTCGCACGACGACCGTGCGCCACACCTTCGCGGGCTCGACACCGGCTTGGGCGTACAACTGCTTCTCGCGCGCGATGAGGTCGTTGGCCATCTGCCAGTACACCTCGTCCCAGGCAGCCCCGATCTCAGGAGTGACCGCGTCCCCGAGCACCTCGACGATGGCCTCGAACAGGTGCTTGTGCACGATCGCGTACTGGTCCGCGGAGATGCCCAAGGACGCGTGCTTGTGCGCGATCCGGGCGAGCAGGTCCTTGGGGGCGGGGGCGTTGTCGTCGACCAGGAGGCTGGCGTACGCCGCGATCGCACCGGCCAGCGCACGTTGCTGGTCACCCTGGGCCTGATTGCCGCGATTGAACAGGTCTCGTTCGAGCTCCGGGTGCGCGCCGAACATCCGTCGGTAGAAGATCGGCGTGATCCGGTCGATCGCGGCGCCGATGACCGGCAGCGTGGCCTTGACCACCTCGGTCGACTGGGCTGACAACATGGATTTCCTCCACAGGCTGGTTGGACGGGTGGGCTAGCCGGCGGTACGGACCGGGAGCGAGTGCAGGACGTCCGCGGTCGGCGACCAGGTGAGGTCGGTCACCGTGAACGGATCGAGCTCCCTGAAGAACGCTTCCTGCGCGTCCCGCAGTACCTTCCGCAAGCGGCAGGCCGAGCGCAGCGGACAGGGATTCGCTCCCTCGCACTCGATGACCTCCGCCGTGCCCTCGAGCTCACGAACGAGCCGGCCGATCGACCTCGTTCGGCCGTGCTCGGTGATGCGCAGCCCACCAAGGCGTCCGCGACGGGTCTCGACGACGCCCAGAGTCTGCAGGCGCGCCACGACCTTCGCGGCGTGCGTGTACTTGACCGCCATCTGATCCGCCACCCACTGCGTGGTCGGTGCCGAGCCATCGGCGGCCGGCACCGCGAGCCGCATCAGGATGCGAAGCCCGAGGTCGGTGAATCGGGTGAGCTGCACAGCCACGACCCTATGTATTTGACATCTCAGGTACCAAATTGAGCGCCGGTGGTGCTTCTCACCCGAACCGTGTACCAATCGGCCCTTGATGCTGCGCTCCGGCCTCGACGCCGCCGTGACCGTCAGCGATCAACAGGCGGCCACCGCGGTCCACGACCTCGACGCGGTCGGCATCGACGCCGGCCCATGCGGCGCGGCGACCCTGGCGGCCAGCAGGGTCGGCCTGACACGGTACCGCGACGACATCGCCGTACCGGCGGATGCAACGGTGCTGCTGCTGAGCACTGAAGGCCGAGCGGCCAACCCACTCTCCGACTCGGCGAGTACCCCATGACTGAGCTGAGGGCGAGCCACGCCGACCGGCTTGGGCACGGCGGCCGATCGAGATGCCGAGTCAGGTGGCAGCCCGGGCAAGGGCTGCGGTGAGGACGAGTGTCGCGGCGCCGAGGGCGAGTTCGGCGCCGATGAACAGCGCGATGAGTTGCACGGGCGCCGGTCTTGATTGCAATCGGCGTACGTAGGCTTGGCTGCCGGTGGCGGCGCCGAGCATGCCGGCAATGGCCAGCAGTTTGGCGAACAGTGCGGCGCCGTACGCGGAGGTGATCAGTGGCTGGAAGCCCCCGGCGTGCAGCAGCGCATGCGCCGTACCGGTGAGTGCGAGGGTCGTGACGCAGGCGATCGCGAGCCACGAGAAGCTTCCGAGGATGCCGTGCAAGACGATCGGGTCAGGTCGCGGCACTACAGCCACAGCGAGGGCCGCCAGCCCGCCCACCCAGCCGGCCGAAGCGAGAACGTGGAGCTCAGTGAGCGCGATCGCCGGCACCTCAAGATGGCCTGGCCGGGCGGCGACGACCGTCATGGCCAGCGACAGCACCAGCATCACGCCGACCGCCCCGCTGGCCCCGCGCCCCCGCGCGAGGTCCCTCAGCCACATGAGTGCAACCGCGCAGATCACCAGTCTGGCCAGCATCGCTATCGCTGGGCGGGCGAATAGCAAAGTCGATGCTGTGGGGACGGCTTCGGCACCGAAGCCGGCGCCAACCATCGTCGTGGCCACGCCGACCAAGCCTGACAGTGCGACCAGACCGAGCCCGAGCCAGGCGAGCCTGATCAGGTTGCGATCGCTGCGCCCCGACGGCCAGACCAGCAGCCAGAACCCCAGCGTGCCAACGAACAAGGCGACACCGGCGTACCCGGTCACTCTGGCCGTATCGGTCAGCACCGGAACCGGTGCGGACGGCAGCACGCCGGGTCGCAGTACGGCCAGAGCCGCGAGCGAGGCGCAGCCGACACACGTCGCCAGCCGGATCGCCGGAGCACGCTGAGCCTCTCCTGAACCGATTCCGGATCCGGCGTGCCGGAAGACAAGGTTGGTCACGAAGCACAACCCTCGATGGCGGGCCGCCGCGGCCCCCGAGGGCAGCAACCGCAGCGTAACGCAGTCCCTACTCCGCGGGTACGAAGACGGCTCACCCTGTGGACAGCGCCGAATTTTCACTATCGTCGTAGCGGCGTGCAACCGTTTGATTGCGCATTGTTGATCATGGATCCCGGGTCGCGGACGCCAGATCGAACTGCCTGTGGGAACGGGCAATCTATTGGGGCTAACGCCGACTGACCGGACCAGGGGAGCACGATGATGGTGAAGGCGAGGCGTAGCCGGCCCGTTCGGCGGCGTACCGCGCGACGCGTCGTCGTGGCAGCCGTGGTCCTTGGTTTGGCCGGTGGTGGCGCGCTCGCGGTGCAGTTGGCCGGCAGGGATTCGGGTACCGCGGGCCGCGACGCGCAGGGCGTGTCGACGGGAGTTCGGGCGACCGAGGTGCCCTCGCAGGCCGCGGAGACTGGTCCACCGACACCAGCGGGTACGGCGGCCGAGCTGTCGCCGAGTGCAGCGCTGGCTGCCTGCGCGGGTTCGCTGACGGCCGGGGACCCGGTGCTGTCGGCTGCGCGGATCGGCGTCGACCATTGGAGTCAGCACGTGCAAGCACGCACCGACCTGCTGGCCGGACTGCAGACGGAGGCCGTGACGAGGGCGATCTGGAAGCGGACCCGATTGGCCGGACCGGGCGATCAGCAGCAGTACGCCGCGGCACTCAGCGCCTGGAACCCACACTCGTCGAAGTGCGCGGGACTCGAGCCGACCACTGAAAACACACGATTCCGGGCGGCGGCGGCCGCGTGCCAGACCCGGGCTGCGGTCGTGACCCGCGCGATCGCGGCGTCGCGGCCGGCCATGACGGATTGGCAGACCCACCTGGCCAACATGACACGGCACGCCGCCGGAGAGATGACCGCGGAGCACGCACAACACCTGTGGGAGGAGTCTTGGCGTACGGCGCCCGCTCACATCTCGGCGTACCGGGCCGCGATGGGCGACGTTGCGAAAGCCCCAGCCTGCGCCCCAACCGAATGAGCCCTGACTGCCCTGGCCTCTGGTCGGGGCGACCACGCCAGCAGACGGTCAGCGCCGCGGCTGTCGCGCAGTTCAACCACCGCGAATTGACCCGCTGAGTCCGGCCGGCTTCGGCCCGTGGTGCAGGGCGCCGCCTCTGCCCGCCGTACAAGTGGGCCGCGTATTCCTGATGGCGGGGATACGCTGAAGTGTTACGGGTTTTGGGTATGCCGCGACATGGTGACGTCAGCGATCGGACTGCGACGGGCGAGGTTCTTGCCCGCACGGAGGTCGGCGTGTGCCCCTGTTCATTGCCGATGGGGGAGAGCGGTCGGGCGGCGATGGTGATGACTCAGCAGTACCTGGCCGGTGAGTTGTCGCTGCTCCTGGCGCAGCTGCGGGCGGTGGCCACGGATGGAGACTCCGCGCAGGAGGTCGTTGTGCTGCGCCGCGAGGCGGAGACGCTGCCACCGACAGCGCTGGCGTCCGTGGCGAGTCGAGCGATTTCGCTCGCCGACCGGATCTGCTGGGAGTCGATCGCCAGGGGCGACACTGCGTCGTTCAGCCATCAAGCTGAAGCCGCCGCCAGGCTGCATGAATTCAGCGTGTGCGCTCAGTTGCTGGACGACGACTAGGCCATCTTCTATCGGAGGTGAGCGATGACTGCACGACCAGAGGGCCAGTTGTCCGAGGCGCAGATCGCCGTGCACTGGCGGGAGGAGGAGTACTACCGTCCGTCGGCCCGTTTCATCGGCCAGGCGAACGCGGCCGACCCGGATGTCAGCGAGCGGTTCGGCGAACAGCATTTCCCGGACTGTTTCAGGGAGTACGCCGACCTGCTCTCGTGGGACTCCTATTGGCACACGACACTGGACAGCAGCAACCCGCCGTTCTGGAAGTGGTTCGTCGGTGGGCGCTTGAACGCGTGCTACAACTGCGTCGACAGGCACCTGACGACCAGCCGCAACAAGGCGGCCGTCATCTGGGTACCCGAGCCGGAATCCGAAGAGACGAAGGCGATCACCTACCAGGAGCTGTACCGGCGAATCAACGAGTTCGCCGCGTTGTTGCGCGACTTCTGTGGCGTGCGAAGTGGTGACCGGGTGACCTTCCACCTGCCGATGGTTCCGGAGCTGCCGGTGTCCATGCTGGCGTGTGCGCGGCTGGGCGTCATTCACTCCGAGGTGTTCGGCGGCTTCAGCGGTACGGCGTGCGGCGGCCGCGTCGCCGATTCCGGGAGCAACATCCTGGTCACGATGGACGCCTACTACCGCAATGGCGAATTGGTCGATCACAAGGCGAAGGCCGATGAGGCGGTCGCGGCCGCCCACGAACTCGGCCACGAGGTGGACAAGGTCCTGGTCTGGAGGCGCCACCCCGGCGAGTATGCGTCGCAGACCCCGATGGTCGCCGGCCGTGACTACTTCGTCGACGAGCTGCTGCGCGAATACCGCGGCGCGGTCGTCGACCCGGTCTCGATGCCTGCCGAGGCTCCGCTCTTCCTGATGTATACGAGTGGTACGACGGGACGCCCGAAGGGATGCCAGCACTCGACGGGCGGCTATCTGGCCTACGTCGCCGGTACGTCGAAGTACTACCAGGACATCCATCCTGAGGACACCTACTGGTGTGCGGCGGACATCGGCTGGATCACGGGGCATTCGTACATCGTCTACGGTCCGTTGGCGCTCGGGACGACGAGCGTGATGTACGAGGGAGTTCCGACGTACCCGGACGCCGGGCGGGTGTGGCGGATCGCCGAGCGGCTCGGCGTGAACATCTTGCACACCGCTCCGACCACGATCCGGATGCTCCGCAAGCTTGGGCCGGACGAACCGGGCAAGTACGACTACCACCTCAAGCACATGACCACGGTGGGGGAGCCGATCGAACCCGAGGTGTGGCGCTGGTACTACGAGGCCGCAGGCAAGAGGGAGGCGGTGATCGTCGACACGTGGTGGCAGACGGAGACCGGAGGATTCCTGGGTAGCACTCTGCCCGCGCTGCAGCCGATGAAGCCTGGCAGTTGCGGGCCTGGTGTCCTCGGTATCTATCCGGTGATCTACGACGAGGACGCCAACGTGGTCGAGGCCGGCAGCGATCGGGCCGGCAACATCTGCATCCGCAACCCTTGGCCGGGAATCTTCCAGACGATCTGGGGTCAGCCCGACCGGTTCGTACAGATCTACTACGAGAAGTACTGCCGCGATCCCGAGAGCAAGGACTGGCGCGACTGGCCGTACTTCGCCGGCGACGGCGCCGTACAGGCAGCCGACGGCTACTTCCGCATCCTCGGCCGGGTCGACGATGTGATCAACGTGGCCGGACACAGGCTGGGCACGAAAGAGCTCGAATCGGCATGCCTGACCGTGACCGAGATCGCCGAGGCCGCCGCCGTACCTGTGGTCGATGAGGTCCGGGGCCGAGCGGTCGAACTGTACGTCGCGCTCAAGCCGGGCAACGAGGCGAGCAAGGACATCGAGAACAAGGTGTCCGATGCGATCGTCCGCGAGATCGGCAAGATCGCCAGGCCCAAGAACGTCTGGATCGTGAGCGACATGCCGAAGACGCGTTCGGGCAAGATCATGCGGCGAGTGATCGCCGGGATCTCGAACTTCGCCGACGTCGGAGATGTTTCGACGCTGGCGAACCCCGAGATCGTGGATCACATCCGGCACCGGGTGCAGAGCCAGAAGTTGGAGCAAGGCGAGGTGCCTCGCGAACTGACGCCGGAGGAAGCCGCAGAGGTCAAGGCGTTCGGCCGCTCTGAATGACACACGCAACGCGGTAGGTCGGCCGGCAGTCGGTGGGAGGACAATTGGCACCGCTGAACCGATCGGAAGGAGGAACTGGTGAATCCCGACGACTTCCCGGCTCCCGCGGAGGGTTTTGTGCTCACCCACTTTCTGGTGGTGTCCGACCAGGAACGTTCCCGGGAGTTCTATCGCTCGCTGTTCGACGGGCAGGTGCTGGTCGAGCGTGATCCGGTCATCATGAAGGTCGCCAACAGTTGGCTGATCCTCAACGCGGGTGGCGGCCCGACGGACGACAAGCCCACCGTCACGCTCGAGACTCCGCCCGACCCCGACCGAACGAGCGCCTTCCTCAACGTCCGAGTGGCAGACATCGAACAGATCTACACGGACTGGACGGCGAAGGGGGTCGAGTTCCTCACCGAACCGAAGGACCATGGGCGCGAGATCCGTGCGTACGTGCGCGATCCGGACGGCCACCTGATCGAGGTCGGCCAGACAACGGGTCTGCTCGCCTGAGCGGAGCCCCGTGGTAGTCGCCGCCAGTGAACGGGCAGGAGCGCCACGCGTCGTCCGGCCGCTCCGTGCCAGGCGAGACGAACCCCCGTTCGCCGAGTTCAACCCGGTCGAGGCGGAGACGGAGGTGACCTTCGAGTTCGCGACCGCCGCCGACGGCGTTGACCTGGGGAGCGTCGTGCACCCGATTCGACATGTGTTCTGAAGGGACATGTCTGACAGGGTGTGTAGGGAGATGTCGGACGCCTGATGGCCGTGGCTCAGGTGTGGGTCGTGGCGGATCTGGTGGTCTCGATGGAGGTTCGGTTCGCGATCGGCGCGTTCGCGGCGTTGGGTGATCCGTCGGTGTCGGTGACGGAGTCGTGCCGGCGGTATGTGTCGAGGCGCTGGTGGCGATGCATCACCCGGCTGGTCGTCGAGGGCTGGGATGCCGGGGTCGCGATCGTGCGGGTGATCGATGACCACTCCCGCAAGATCTTGGCCACCGTGGCCGCCGCGGCCGGGAACGCCGCCTCGGTGCGGGCGTGCACGGCGGTCGCGCTGGACCGGCACGGCAAGCCGGTGGTGCCTTGCGGCTTGACCTGCTCGTACGCGGCCGCGCGGATGGTGGCGACGATGATCACACCGTCAACCCCGAGCAGCCGCAAGATCATCCCGTTGGACACGCACCCCCCAGGTAGGTCAGCTCGACCTCGTCGAGCCTGGGCAGCCGCGCTACGGCCGATCTGGACCATCGCCACAGTACGGCGCAGCCGCCGGAAATCATGACAACCACCGCCACGACCGTGCCGATGATTTGCGCGGTGTCCACCGGGTCCGTGCTGAGCCACATGACGGCCAACGCGCCGGCACCAGCCAGCATCAGCAGCCAGGCCAGCCTGCCCTGTCGGAAGCCGGCCGGGCAGGTGGCACCGGAGAGGTCAGGGTCAATCGACGCGGTCTGTCGGTGTCTGGTCGTACCCCGGTGGTGGGTTGGTGGAGACATGTTGATGGTCTGTTGGGTCGTAGTGCGCCGCGGTCTGACTCGGGCCATGACGTCGCGAGGACTTGGCGGCGGTCACTGTTTCGAGACCGACGACATACAGGGTCCACAGTGCGTAGCCGACCGCGACCAGCACGATGACGATCAGCGGAATCGCGATAGCCGCACCCATGAGGAGCCTCCAGTGCAGGGATCCTTCCCAGTACCCCGTAGCCGGCGCCTGTATTCGGTAGCTCCAGCAACTCTGCTAGGGACCAGCAGGTGGTAGTTCACCCACCGACCAGGTCGCCCACACCTTCCCTGCGCCCGAGCGCCGGCCGCCTTCACCGAGCCAGGGAGGGGGACCGCAGGCTTCGAGGTGAAGGCGGCACCTTCAGCTTAGGTACAGTCCTCGATCCGAGAGGCGGTGAATGGTAACGATTGCACGTCAACAAGCACTGGATTTCTGGGGCGAGTGGCACACGGTGATCTTCTTCGTCCGCAACTTCACCGGCGCTGTTCTCGAGCTCGACATCGGCCCCGAGCAGGTCGACGTACGGCGGGACGAAATCCGCGCCTTCAGCGCCGGCGTGCCCGGGCATCAGGTGAGGCGAGCGCCTGGGCCTGGGTCTGCGCCCTGAAGGCTGCGTAGGCCTTCGAGGGCGACGGCGAGCATGGGTACCCCGACGTCGGCCGCTCCGCGCAGTTGTTGCAACGTGTGATCCAGGAGCGCGAGGCGGCGCGGGCGATGCTGTAGCCACGCTGCGACTGCCTGCTCCGGTGATGGTGCGGTATCGACCTCGTGGAGGATCGCGAGCGCCATGTGCTGCTGTTCGACGACCAAGTCGTCGCCGAACGCGACCCTTGCCAGGATCGACCAATGGTCGTCGGTGGGCCGCTCTGCGGCCTGCTCGCGCAGCCAGTCGATCTGGAGTTGCTCTCCCACGAGCGTAAAGATGCTGGTCAGGAAGGTGAGGTCGGCGCCAGTGGCTTCGGTGGCCTCCACCACGCCCAGCGTCAGGGTGAGCGGCTCCAGGAGGCAGACCGCACGGGCGAGCTCGGGTGGTGCGCCCTCCGCGACCAGGTCGGCAATACGGGAGTCGAGGCGCCGCCGGGGGAGTGGCGGCATGAGCTGGTCGAGGCAGCCACTCAGCTTGTCGATGCCAGGGCGGAGTCGGGCCACTTCGATCGCGGGATCCACGGCGTGCCCATGCCGCATGAACCAGCGGGCGGCGCTTTCGACGACATGCCTGGTCTCGCCCAGGAGCCGGGTCTGCAGATTGGCGTGCCGGGCGACGTCCAGGCGGTCGATCTCCGTCCAGACAGCCGGAAGAGCGAACACGTCACGCGCGGCGACGTAGGACACGACGAGGTCCTCCCGGTCCCGGCCGGTGAGCTCCTGCACCCGTAGCAGCGCTCCGGAGCCCATCCGGTTGAACGCCTCGTTGGCGAGGACGCTGCAGGCGATCTCGCGGTGGAGGGGATGGCGGGGGAGGAGATCGTTGAACTCGGCGCGCAACGCCGGCGGCAAGTATCGTGCGAGCGCGGCGGAGCCGATGTACGCGTCGTCCGGAACGCCCGACTCGAGGAGGAAGTGAGTGGCCACGTCCTTGCTGACTGCGAGTAGCACCGCGATCTCAGGGCGGGTCAGCCCGAGGCCGCCGGCCTGCCGCTGCGCGACTGCCTCCTCATCCGGCAGTGACTCGAGCGCGCGCTCCAGGAAGCCCAGGTCCTCGGCGTGCCGGATCATCTCCGTTTGCTTGTCCAGCCACCCGGCGCCCAGCGCGTGGCTGACGCTGATCGCCCGGGCTTGCGCGGCGTTGTTCGCCAGTACCTGCTCGACGATTTGTGGAGCAACCTGCCGGAGTAGTTCGTCGCGCCGGGACCGGGACAGCCGCCTGCCCTTGACCGCCGCGTCGAGCAGGATCTTGAGGTTGACCTCGCGGTCGGAGATGTCCACCCCGGCGGAGTTGTCGATGAAGTCGGTGTTGATGAGGCCACCCGCCAGTGAGTACTCCACCCGCCCGCGCTGGGTCACGCCGAGATTGCCACCCTCTACCACCACCCGGGTCCGCAGCTCGGAGGCGTCCACACGGACCGCGTCGTTGGCACGGTCGCCGACGTCGGCGTGCGACTCGGTCGAGGCCTTGACGTAGGTGCCGACGCCGCCGTTGAACAACAGATCGGCCTGGGTCCGCAGAACCGCACGGATCAGCTCATCGGCGGGGAGTTGCTCTGCTTGCACGTCCAGCAGGGCACGCGCCTGTGGTGACAGCGGCACTGACTTCGCCATCCGCGAGAACACCCCGCCACCTGAGGAGATCAGCCTGGGTTCGTAGTCGGCCCACGAGGATCCGGGCAGCCGGGAGAGTCGCTGCCGTTCGGCGTACGACGCCGCCGGGTCTGGATCGGGGTCGAGGAATACATGCCGATGGTCGAACGCCGCGACCAGCCGGATCCGGTCCGAGAGCAGCATGCCGTTGCCGAAGACATCGCCGGACATGTCGCCGATACCGACCACGGTGATCTGGTCCTTCGCCGGGTCCAGCCCGAGCTCGCCGAAGTGCCGTCGTACCGACTCCCAGGCGCCTCGGGCCGTGACTCCGAGAGCCTTGTGGTCGTAGCCGGTGGCACCGCCGGAGGCGAACGCGTCGCCCAGCCAGAAGCCGTACTCCCGGGCGATCTCATTGGCGAGGTCCGACATCGTCGCGGTGCCCTTGTCCGCGGCCACCACCAGGTACGCGTCCGCATCATCGCGGCACCGCACCCGCGGCGGCTGGGCTACCGTTCCATCGACGCGGTTGTCGGTGACGTCGAGCAACCCACGGACGAAGGTCTCGTACGCCGTTCGCACCGCCTGCCGCATCGTCTCGGCATCCGTGGCGGCAGGCGGCCGCTTTACGACGAACGCGCCCTTCGCGCCGTGCGGAACGATCACCGCGTTCTTCACCCGCTGTGCCTTCATCAGGCTGAGCACCTCGGTGCGGTAGTCCTCCGTCCGGTCCGACCAGCGCAGGCCACCTCGCGCCACCTTGGCCGTGCGCAGGTGCAGCCCTTCCATTCGCGTGGAGTAGACGAAGGTCTCGGTCATCGGCCGCGGGACGGGAAGGAACGAGAGGGCGGTCGAGTCGAGCTTCAGCACGAGGTAAGGCTTCGGGACTCCGTTGGCATCGGGCTGGTAGTAGTTGGTGCGGAGAACCGCACAGACCAGCTCCACGAACGAGCGCAGTAGCCGGTCCTCCGACAGGTTCTCGACAATCGCCAGTGCCGCTTCCATGTCGGCCAGCGCCTCTTCCTCCCGCGCGATGCCGTCGTACGCGGGGTCCAGTCGTGCATGGAAGAGTGCAACCAGGAGCCGTGTCACACGCCTGTGCGTCAGGAGTGTCCGCTCAACGTAGCCCTGGCTGAAGGCGAGGCCCGCCTGGCGAAGGTATGCGAAGGCGGCGCGTAGTGCCGACACCTCGCGCCAGGACAGGCCTGCCCGCAGTACCAGCTGGTTGAAGGCGTCGTTCTCGGTGTGCCCTGACCACACGGATCCAAAGGCGTCGGCCACTTCGTTGCGGAGCGCAGGATCGGCCTTGAGCACCGCGACCTCACGCGGCAGCAGCCGGAACTCCTCGACGCGCACCGGTGCCCGCCCGGCAGGGCGCACCTCGTAGGCCTCGTGCCCGGCGATCCGGAGGGCAAGGTTCTCCAGCACCGGGAACACGTCCGCCAACAACGCCGGTGCCGGGCTCGGCCACAGGAGCAGCAGCCGGGTGCCGTCGTCCAGATCCAGGTCGAGCTGCTCGGCGGCCAGCTGGTCGGGCACCACCAGACGCAACAGCGGTTCGCGGACCCCGGCGTACTCCTCCAAGGCTGCCACCCAGGCGCTGGCGATCGCGGGCGGGTGCGTGATGTGAAACCCCTCCGGAAACGCCCGTGCGTACCGACCCATCGTGGCGATGGCACGCGCTTGTCCAAGGCGCGCCGCGAGTGCCTCCTGGAGCCCGCCCTGCCACCCACGCAGTGAGCTGGTGGCCATGCGCTCATCGTAGGCCCGGGACATGGTGCCGGTACGCTGCAATCACTCCCGGGAGTCGCGTGACCCGCTGTCGGGGCCGCACGAAACCAGGCGGTTCGGGACCGAGTGGAGGTCGGTCGATGGGTACGGCGATCGAAGTCGAGGGACTGGCCAAGCAGTACCGCCACAAACTGGCAGTGAGTGAGGTGTCGCTGGCGGTTGCCGAGGGCGAGGCCTTCGGGTACGTCGGCCCCAACGGCGCTGGCAAGACGACGACGATCAGGTGCATGCTCGGGCTGGTCCGGCCGACCGCCGGCACGATCCGCATCCTCGGACACGACGTGGCCACCGACCTCGACGCAGTGCTGGCCGATGTCGGGCACCTACCGGGTGAGTTCGGGTTGTGGCCTCAGTCGACCGGCGCCGAGTGCCTTGAGTATCTCGGCGCGTTGCAGCGACGGCCGCCTGTCCGCAGGCGCGAGCTGTGTGACCGGCTGGAGCTGTCGCAGGCCGAGTTGCGGCGACAAGTCAGGCTGTATTCGCGGGGCATGAAGCAGAAGGTCGGCATCATCCAGGCGTTCCAGCACGAGCCCCGCGTCCTGGTACTCGACGAGCCGACCGAGGGCCTCGACCCCGTCATGAAGGAGCGGTTCGTCGGGCTGCTTGCCGAGCACCGTCAGGCCGGTGGGACCACCTTCCTGTCGTCCCACATCCTCTCCGAGGTGGAGCAGACGACCGAGCGGGTCGCGGTGCTCAGGGCCGGCCGGATCGTTCGAACCGGGACGACCGCTGACCTCACCGGCGAGCGCGTGCTCCACTGCACGCTCGTGCTCAAGCAGCCGCTCATCGGGCCGGCCGGACTCGATATCGAAGGCGTCTCGGGCCTGGACAGCGACGGCCTGGTCCACCGCTTCGAATTCCGCGGCGACATGGAACCGCTGATGAGACGGCTCGGTGCACTGCCTGTGCGGGAGTTCGTCTCCGAGCCGGAGCATCTCGCCGAGACATTCTTCGAGATCTACGGAGATCCCGGCCAGGGGAGGACGCAATGAGCTCCGTCGTACTCCGCCAGACACTGCGGCAGGTACGCCGTACACTCGGCGTCCTCAGCCTCGGCGTCGGAGCGTTCTTCTACCTGGTACTGCTCGCCTCGTCGTCGTTCACCAAGGACGCGCCGAACGTGCCCTTCTTCCAGACGCCGCCCAAGGCCATGACGGCGTTTCTCGGTGGCTCAGCCGACTTCTTCCACGCCGACGGATGGTTGAGCGCCGGCATGACCCATCCCGTCATCCTCGCCTTGCTGACCTCGTCGGCGCTGCTGGTCGCCGCCGGATCGGTCGCCGCCGAGGTCGAGCGGGGCACGATCGACCTTGTGCTCGCCCGGCCCGTCGGTCGCGTGTCCTTTCTGCTGGCGAAGGCGCTCGCCTCGATCGTGGCTGTCACCGCTGCCGAGCTGGGTGGCCTGGCGGGCGTACTGGTCGCCAGACAGACGATCGATGGAGTCGGGGAGCTGCCGATCGGGGCCATCCTCCGCGCCTTCACCGGGTCGTGGCTGCTGTTCACCGCGGTGGCCATGGTTGCCATGCTCGTGTCCGCCCGGTCGAGTCTGCGGGGGCGGGCGATCGGCATCACCGTCGGCATCGTGGTCGCGTGGTTCTTCATGAACTTCATCGCCCTGCTCATCGACGACGTCAGCGGCCTGCGGTTCGCCTCGCCGTTCCACTACTTCAGGCCCATCGACCTGCTGGCCGCGAATGCGCCCACAGCCGACTTGCTTGTTCTCGCAGTGATCCCTCCAGTCGCCCTGCTCCTGGCCGCCACAGCATTCACCCACCGCGACCTCACCCGCTGAGCACCTCACGGCCCGCACCCATGTGACGATCCTTCGACGGGCCGACGTCAGCCCACTTCGCTCGCCGGCCCACCTGAGTGCCGCTTGCCTGGAGTGAAACGAGTGATTCAGTGTCCGAGGAGGAACACGCACCTTGACCACACGCCTCGAGCTCGGCGGTTACGGGGTAGATCGAACACCGTGATTGTGCACGATGCGTTGCGGCTATCCGTGCTGTGCCGGTCTGGTGACCGGGACGACGGCGAGCAACTCGTCGAGGCCCTTGAAGTCGTCCGGGTTCGTCGTGAAGAGCGGGATGTCCTCGGCGATGGCGGTCGCGGCGATCATCAGGTCGGCGACTCGGCGCCGGGGTTTGCGGCCGGCGCTGACGACGGCGGCGCAGACTCTGCCGTAGATCCTGGCGGCGTCTGCGTCGAAGGGGACGGGGTCGAACTCGTTCTCGGCGCGTTGGAGGACGTCCATCCGTCGGGCGCGCTCGGCGTGCTCGTCGTAGTCATTCTGCTCGTCGTTGCCGCGGACCTCGTGGGGGCCGGCGGACAGTTCTGCCAGCGTGATGGCACTGATCGCGACCTCGGACGGGAGCTCGGCCGGATCGATCCACTTGCGCAAGATCATGATGTTGGTGTCCAGAAGACCCTGCTGGTATTCAGCGGGCATAGGGGTCGTCCAACTGCTGGTCGGACGTGGTGTCCTGGTCGGCGCGGAAGGCGTCGACGGAGATGTCTGGCGCTGTCCGGGACATGGCGGCGAATTCGGCGCGCGGGACGAAACGCCGCCGACGCCGCAGCGGGATCAACTCGCCGATTCGGTGGCCGTCGCGCGTGACGGTGAAGGACTGGCCGCTCTGGACGGCGTCCATGATCTCTTTGGACTTGGTGCGCAGATCGCGCTGGGTGATCTCTGGCTGTCCCGTCATGGTAATCATGATAACTCGGCTGTGACACGGTGTGCTACTCGGTAGCACACCGTGGGGCGGAGGGGCATTGCAAGACCAGCGCGAACGCTAGCGCGGCGGCGATGTGGATCGTCAGAAGCGCTGGCCGGTACGCGCCGTCTCCGGCCGCGCCGAGCGCGACGACGTGCGAACTGTAGAGCGTCAGGGTCATGCTGCCGGCGGCGATCAGTGGCTGCAGTACGGGTGCTGCGCGGCGGGCAACAAGCAGACAGGGGCCGAGTATGGCGACTGCTGTGCCGATGGTGTGCAGCAGGTCGAGCGGCGTTCCTGAGTGCGGACCGGATACGGCGAGCCACCACCAGGATGTCGTGGATGTGGTGCCGCCGAGCGAGGTTGACAGCCTGCGTTCGAGGGCTGGACTACCGACGATCCGGTCGGGGCCGCCGGCCGGGTAGAGCAGTGTCCAGGATGCGGCCTTGGTGAGGACGGCCAGGCTCGCGCCGCCGACGCGTGGGCCGTCAGCGACTCCTGGTGAGTCGGGAGCGAGCCGGCCGACGGCCAACCCGGCGAGCAGGTACGGCGCTGCGCAAGGGCACGGCCGCGTGCTGATCGTTGCCGATGCCAACCGCTTGCCGTCCGGAAAAGAACGCGCTCGCAGTCGATCCGACGGCCGGTACGGTTACCGGATCGGGGCGCCTTCGGGGGTGTAGGTCGCCAGTTCGACCTGGTAGCCGTCGGGGTCTTCCAGGGTGAGTGCTTGCGCCGGGGCGGTGGCCGCGGTCCGGGGATGGATGTCCCCGTGCACGGCGTGCAGTTCCTCGGCGCGCTCGTAGATGTCGTGAATCGACGCGTCGGTCATCAGACAGATGCTGATCGATCCGCGGCGTGCCGGGGTGCCCTCGCGGAGCCGGATGGCCTGTCCGCCGACGACGAAGGACACCTCGCCCTCGTGGTCGCGCGTGGCCCGTGAGCCGGTCAGGGTGGACCACCACCGGCGGCTCGCGTCGAGGTCGGAGACGTTCAGTACGACGTGGTCGAGACAGTTCGCGTGGATCTTCATGTTTCGACTCCTTCCACTATGTCCGACGATCCGCCGGATGGTCGCCGCGCGTCCAGATCCGGCCGTCTGGTTCGGCGCAAGATGTCGGTACGACGCCGTCGTGGCCGGCCACCGACGCCGCCGGAATGGCGATCGCGCCGCCCAGGTCGGTCCAGAAGTTCAGGAAGCCGTGCTTGGCGTCCGCAACGCGCCGCTGAGCGGATACCCGGGGCAGCCCAGGATCGGTCGTTTCGAGGCCGTCGTCATCGGCTCCGACGTCGAGGCCGCGGGCAAGTTCGCACCTTCCGACGCGGGCATCACCCGCATGCACCAGATCGTCGTCTGGAGCCAACGGCGAACTTCCGGCCGAGCCCGACCGACTCCCCGCAACGCGATGCGTCGGCTGGACCCGCGACCTGCAGATGTTCCTGTCGGCGGCGACCCGGAACGCGAAGGTGGTCCTGTTCTTCACCAAGCTCGCCGGGCCGCCGCAGCCTGGGCCGCGCTGGGGCCACACCGACAGGTGGCGGCGTCCTGGCGTCCGGCCTCGACCGGCCCTGAGACCGGTCGCCTACGGCAGCGGCTGGCGCCCGGCGACCCGGGTCCGCTCCGGCGAGATGCCGGACGGTCCAGCGTGGGAGAACGTGCCGCGGTCGTGCGCTGGCGCTCGACAGACGACAACGCCGTCCTTCGCCATGTCGCGCGCGGACTCGGCGCACCAAAGGGCCCGCTGCAGTAGACGCACTCACCCCTCACACGCGCTGGTGAAGGCCGTTGCGACTTCGGCAATCCACAACGGGGCATAGCCTGGGATCGTGCAGTACGCCGACTGGGGTGAGCGTGCCGCTCGCTGGTCTGGAATTCGCAGCGAGACGGTCGATCTGCACGGTGCGAGGGTGCACTACCTGGCAACTGATCAGATGCGGTCAGTGGAGGTGCCCGTGCATCTGCTCGTTCCCAACCCGGCCAACAGCGCGTCGAACTGGCTCGACGTACTCGCGGAACTGCGAAGACACGCGCGCGCGATCGCGGTGGATATGCCCGGCACGATCGCCGGCCATACCGCGCTGCCGAACGGGCGCGCGGCGAGTATCGAGGCCAGCGCACTGTTCCTGAGCGATTTTGCTGACGCACTCGAGCTCGATCGGGTTGTGGTTCACGGCTGGTCCGCGGGTGGGATGGTTGCCTTGCTGTTCGCCGACCAGGCACCCGCACGGGTCGCCGGGCTCGTATTGGTGGTGCCTGCACTTCCTCCCCCAGTGAGCGACGGCGAGGCGCGCATGTGGCAAACGCTCGGCAGAGCCGGGTTGGCCATCGGCGCACCGGTCGCACTTGGGTTGGTCCGCGTTTCAGGGCGGCGCATCCTCGCTGCGCAGCTGCGGGTACTGGACGATCCCGCGTCGATTGCGGACAGCCGATGGAACACGGGCGGTGACTTGACGAGAATGTCCCCGGAGATCGCCGGTCTCCTGCGGGATGAGATGTCGGCGGTCGAGCCGACGCGTTTGGGAAGCGCGGTCAGGGTGTATGCCTCGCTCATGTCGCTGATGTTCGTCCGGCGGCGACTCGTGCTCGACGTGATGCGCCGGGTTGCATCGCCGACTCTCCTTGTCTGGGGCGATGAGGATCGTCTCACTTCCCGCGCGTCGATCGATGACTGGACGGCGCGGCGGCCTGACTGGGACCTGGTGGTCCTGCACGGCGTGGGCCACGCACCGCCGCTCGAGGTTCCGTCCGATTACGCTCGCGCGGTCATCGACTGGTGTGATTCACGGGTCCGCGACCTGTAGAGCTATGCGGAAGTTGCACGCACATTGACCACGCCTCTACGGCTTGGTGCCGCCCATCAAGTACACATTCTCCATCGAGATCGCCATGCCGCGGGAGAAGGTGGTCGGGCTGCTCGAGGACCCGGCACAGCGGCCGAAATGGCTGCGGGCCTGGTGCTGCACGAGCCGCTGAGTGGGGAGGACGGGCAGCTGGGCGGCAAGCCGCGGGTCGTGATGCAGATGGACCAGCGGACCTTCGAGGGCATCGAGACCATCACCCGCCGGGGGCCGGCAGACCTGCGCGAGCTCCAGACAACGAGCGTCGTTCACTCCTGCCTCGGAGGGCCGCGAGCCACTAGCGATCGCCCAGACCTGGTTCAGCGGCGGCCGGACGAGCCGTCGGTGGCCCTTGATGCGCGCAGTTGACAGCATGTCCACGACGTGCTTGCCGAGCGGGTCGGGGGCGGCGCGGCCGTAGTAGTCGCCGCCCGCGACCTTGCCGACACGTCGCTTGCGTCCGGCAGCGGAATCGTTGCAATAGGCAACAGTTGCCGCGCGACTGATCAGATCCGCGGAAGCTGCTCGTCCGGGTTCTCGTCGGGGTCGACCTCGGGCTCTGGGTACGGCGTGATGTCCGGATCGTCCGGCTGGTCTTGACCGGGCAGGTCCGGGTCGAGTGGATCGGGCGGCGGTGGAACTGGTGTCGTGGTCATGGTGCCTCCTGGAGTTGGACGGACATCGGTGGGGAGATGCGGACCGCCGTGCTGTCGCTACCAAGCCGTCGGGCCTGCCAGGCGCCATCCGCGGACGGGCAGTCAGCGCAGCAGAACCTGGGTCTGTGTGTCGATCTGGTACCCGGCAGGACCGGATTCATGTGTAGGTGAAAGCTGACGGGGATCGCGCTGTCGATGCCAGCCAACCGGCGACGCGAACTGGTCCGGGCGCTCGATGCCTTTGCCGCGGCAGTCGACGAACCCGCCGTAGTCGCCGAGGCTGCGTGGCTGCACGGCGTACTGGCTGTCGGCCCGCTCGCTGGTGCACTGGTCGGGCCGGGACTGAGGTTGTATCAGCGCGCACGAAGTGATGCATAGTCGCCCGCGGTCAGCGGCTCGGTTGTCAGCGCGCCGTCGGCAAGCAGGGTCTCGACGGGGACGCCGCCGCGTTGGAACGTCACTTGGTCGATGGACGGCAGCGCCGTGAAGGACAACACGATCTGGCCGACCGCGAGCACGTTCTCGGTGCTCGATCGTCCTTCGGTCTCGCCTCCGAGTTCGAGCACCACGCGAGTTCCCTGGATCTCGGCCACCGACAGTTGCAGGCCGTCCGGCAGGGCTGAGGTGATTCCGTTGGCCTGCTCGGTCTCGTTGGGCCCGGCTTGCAGCGCCTGGATGACGGTGTCGATGCGGTCTGTCTGCGCAGTGCTCGGTGCCTCGCGCAACAATCCGACCAAGCGGTCGTTGCGGACGAAATCAACCTGGACGGCCGGCATGCCGGGGACGGCAGTCGCCGGAGTGGCCGGCTGTTGAGGGCTGCGAAGTACTGTCGGGACGACTTCTGGGTCGATAGGGGCCGGCGTCGACTGCATCGGCACGCCGCACGCCGCCAGCAGCAGTACCGCCGGCACGAGCCATCGTGTCGGTGTCAAGCGCCGCCTCCGCATTCCATCGTCTGGCGGGGCGGATTCACCAGGTTGGCCGACCGAAACGCCACAAGGCCGAGGACGGCGTTGTGGTGGGATGCATGCGACGGACGCCCCTCAACGGCCGTCGCAGCATCCACTCGGCCCGGTGTGCAAGCGACCATCCGCCCGGACCTGTCGACGACGCTAGAACACGAAGCGACAGGCATCCAGCGCCGCGATCACCGCCAGGGGGAATGTCAAGAAGTCTCAATCCCCACGTCAAACAACCGCGAGATCCGGAGCGGTCTGCCGCGAGTCCGGCTGCGCGACCGACAGTGCGACACCTGAGGTTGACCCGGCCGGGTGGGGGTTTCTTGACCGGCCGGGTCAGACGTCCGCCGGAAACCCGTCCGGCTTGTGTCACGCTGCGACGATAACGCCGGCCTCGTGCTCTGCGACTACCTCCGCAAGACCGTCACAGACTCTGAACATGCGCTCAATGTGCCGTCACGAGCAGCTGAATCGGGCCATCGTTGACGACCAGAACCACTGCGCCGACGACGTGGATCGTCGTGAATGTCAGGAACAGTGGATCAGGCCAGGCGAAGCGGTACGACGCGCGTGCGGCGCGATTCTCAGCTCCGATCCGAGCCTTTGCGGCAGCCCGGTTGATGAGTCTCGCGAGGTCGGCCTGTGTGCCGAAGTCACCGGCGGCTACCTGGGCGTTGGCCGCCTCGACCCCAGCCGCGACGAAGCTGCGGTAGCTCGTCGTGATCCGCAGGTTGCTACCGCTGGTCGCAGCAGTGACGTGGGTCAGCGGGATGTCAGCTCGCCGGAGCGGGTTGCGCACGACGACGTGTGTCCGGGTTACGGCAAGCGACGACGACGCGTAGAGGTAGAGACCGCCCAGCAGGACAAGGAAGAAGATCTGCAACCACCAGTCGCCGCCGGTGAGGTCGTCGCCCTTGCCTTCCGGGAAGTAGGTCAGGGACACGCTGAGGACGGATTCTCCGACGAGGAAGGCGCCTGCGATCGTTCGCAGAACCGGTCGGTGGTAGCGCACGTCGGCGTCCGGATAGCCGGCGATCCCGCGCGCAGTCCTGGGGCGCAGCAGCGTCATGTGGTCCTTCCTCCGAACGGGCGGCAGTAGGCGTTGCTAGCGGTCCCAGGCTTCGGCGAGTGACTTGAGCCTGGCTCGTACACGACGGGATGCGGCAGCGAACTCGTTCACGGTGATGCCTCCGAGCACGATGCCGGCCGTCGCGACGATGGCGAAGAAGAACGGTCCAGGACCCGACATGGATCCAAGGATGCCTCATCCGCTGATGCCGTCTCCCGGCTGAGCGTTCGGTCGGGAGACGGCGCGCGGTGGTCAGGAGGATTCGATGTCGCGGTGGTGGAAGAGGGTGCTGCCGGTGACTGCGAGGGTGGCGGCGAGGGCCGTCAGTACTGCGAGGGGCGTCACTGGCAGGTCCGCGAGTGGCATGGCTGTGGTGTGGGCGAACGGCGACAGATCGGTCACCCAGCCGGGGAGGTCGAGGAGGGCGCCGAACATGCCGAAGAAGACTGCGTAGGCGACGACGATCCACGCGAGGGTGGCCAGCGCCGGGCGCAGGCCGAACAGCGCCGCCGTGAGACCCGCGATTAAAGCCACCGCCGGGAGGAAGGCCAGTGTGCCGACCGTGACTTCGGCGACGGTGCTCAGGCCGGCGTCTCCGGTGGCGGCGCCGATACCGACGCCAAGTCCGCTGAGAGCCAGCAGGATGGCGGACGCGAGGGTCGTGTAGCCGAGCCAGGCGAAGTACCAGCGGGGTCGGCTGACCGAGGTGGCGAGCGTTGCCTCGGTGTGGCCGCTGCGTTCCTCGGACCGCAGCCGAAGTACCGATGTGACAGCGAAGGCGCCGACGAGCAGAGCGAAGAACAGCGCCATGGTGGCGTAGAACGCGTCGAGTGGATCTTGGCCGTTGGCGGTGAAGATCTCGCCCATCTGCGGGTTGTTGGCGACGGCGTCGGTGACGGAGTCGCTGAGCGATCCGCTGGGTACGGCGAAGACGAACAGCCCAGCCGCCCATCCGGTCAGAGCGGTGCGCTGCTGACGGACCGCAAGGCCGAACGGTGTCGACAGCGACGGTGCGGCGTCAGCCCGGCCCAGCCTGGCCGGGATCAGCCCGGCGCCGACGTCACGCCGTACGGACAGGAAGTAGCCGACGGCAACCGACGCCGCTAGTACCGCGATCGACAACAGGAGCGGCCACCAGCGCAGGTCCACGAAGGGCCGAGCTTGCTGAGTCCAGGCCAGCGGCGACAGCCAGGACAGGAAGTTGCCGCCGGGCTGGGAGACGTCACCGATCGCGCGGAGGAGGAAGGCGGCGCCGACAGCGGCCATGGCGAGACTCGAGGCGGCGCGGGAGTGCTCGGTCAGTTGCGTGGTGACGGTGGCGATGCCTGCGAAGGCGAGTCCGGTGAGGCCGATGCCGGCGCCGACGGCGAACGAGTCGGCCGCGGCCAGGTCGCCGCTGAGCATCGCGAGCGCGGTGAGGAGGGCGACGCCGATGTTGGCGATCACCGCCACGATGAGGGCAGCGGTGGTGGCGGCGTGCCGTCCGACGACGGTGGAGCGGACGAGTTCGGCGCGTCCGGTTTCCTCCTCGGCGCGGGTGTGGCGGGTGATGAGGAAGATGCTCATCATCGCTGCGGGGATGGCGAGGTAGAGCACCATTTCGTTGGTGATCATCGCGCCGAGGGTGTAGTTGTCGAGGCCGTAGCCGGGGCCGGACATCATGGTGGCGGCGGGGGAGTCCATGAGTTCGGCCCGGACCTGGCGTTCTTCCGGAGTGCCGTAGACGGTAGGGAGGGCGCTGACGGCGTACAGCATGCCGAGGCCGATGCCGCCGATCCAGATCGGCAGTTTGACCCGGTCGCGGCGTAGTGCGAACCGGACCAGGGTGCCGGTAGCGGTGAGGTTCTCGTTCATGCCTGCGCTCCGACGAGTTCGTCGCCGTACTGGCGGAGGAAGAGTTGCTCCAGTGATGGGGGAGCGCTGTGCAGCGTGCGTACACCGAACTGCCCCAGCGACTGTACGACGGCCGGCAGGTGGTCGGCGTCGACGTCGAAGGTGACCTCGCTCCCGTCATAGCGCAGGTCGTGGACGCCTGGGACCGTCGACAGTGCAGTGGGGTCGCGGTCGACGGCGACGGTGATCGTTGTACGGGTGAGGTGCCGTAGCTCGGCGAGAGTGCCGGACTGGACGGCGCGGCCGTTGCGGATGATCGTGACCGTGTCGCACAGCTTCTCGACCTCGGCGAGGATGTGGCTGGACAGGAGCACCGAGCGCCCGGCCTGCTTCGCCTCGGCGATGCATTCCTGGAAGACGGTCTCCATCAACGGATCGAGACCGGAGGTCGGTTCGTCCAGGACGAGGAGTTCGACGTCGGATGCGAGCGCCGCGACCAAGGCGACCTTCTGGCGGTTGCCCTTGCTGTAGGTGCGGCCCTTCTTGGTCGGGTCGAGCTCGAAGCGGTCGAGCAGCTCGGCCTTGCGGGTCTTGTCCGAACCACCGCGCAGCCGGGAGAGTAGGTCGATGGCCTCGCCTCCGGTCAGATTCGGCCAGAGGCTGACATCCCCGGGGACGTAGGCAAGCCTCCGGTGCAGTGCGACCGCGTCGGCCCATGGTTGACGTCCCAGCACCGAGACGTCGCCGGCGTCGGCTCGGAGCAGGCCGAGCACGATCCTGATGGTAGTGGACTTTCCGGCCCCGTTCGGGCCGAGGAAACCGGCCACCTGGCCGGTCGGTACGGACAGGTCGAGCCCGTCGAGCGCCTTGACCTGACCGAAGGACTTGTGCAGTTGGGAAATCTCCAGGGCAGCAGCCATTGCTGAACCTCTCCAGAGTGATCCGGGGCAACCCGGCGAAATGTCGTCGTGGGGACGCCGCTGCGGGCGTCGTGTCCGCGCGTACTACGGCTTCGGGGAGCCGTCGGGCGGATCGCTGACGTACAGCAGGTACTCGTCGAGCATCGAACGGTCGACGAACAGCCCGTCGGTGAACAACTCCAGCGCGGGCAAGGTGATCTCGTTCGAGAGCCTGCGGAGCTCGGTGCGGAAGTCGTCCAGCTCCACCGGGCCCTGGCGCAGGGACATCCACAGCAGCAGCGAGCCCATCCCCTGGTAGGTCAGGTACCGGGCGCGGCCGGCGGGGTCTCGGCTCGGCCTGATCATGCCGGCCTGAACGCCGGCCTCGAGGTACGTCTCGGCGTCGGCGCACATCTGCTCGACGAAGGCGTTGCCCAGCTCGCCACCGGCCTGCATGCTGCGCAGTGAATACAGGGCGTGCGGCGCGTACTCCTCGATCTCGGCGAGTTGCGCGATCATGCCCGCCGGGCTACCGGTGGTCGCCTTCGTCTTCTCCGAACGGATGACCTCGAGCACATAGACGTCACAGGCCTTGCGTAGTCCGTCCTTGGAGCCGAAGTGGTGGACCACCAAGCCGGCGGTCACTCCCGCGTCGGCCGCGATCGCCCGCAAGCCGGCGGCAAAGCCGTCGCGTCCGAACCGGAGGATCGCCGCGTCCCGGATCCGCTCAGCCGTCATCGCCCCGGCTCCACCAACGGGCGGGGCGTCCGACACCCGGATTGAACGCACGTTCAAAGACTAAACCGCTGTTCAATCGGGGCGCAAGACCGCGCCTGTCGGTTATGGCAGCTGTCCAAGCTGCGGTTCCGATCCTCGCAGTCCTGCAGTCTCCGAGAACGCAGTCGCTGTCGCGGCCGGTGGATGTTGCTGTCGACAACAGACGGTTGCGGTTCCCGGCTGAAACGGGGTCAGGGTGTGGCCTCGGTTGCTCCGGGCACCGGGAATGGGAGAGGGTAGGAATCGGAGCGCCGGGAAGTCTGGTCGGCACGCCCGCACCCGTCTGGGATGTGGGCGGTTCGCGACGTCCTGGGAGGTCTCCGTGCCGAGCAGTTCCGCGTGTCGCCAGGCTGTGCCGACGTCACCTGTCCGGCGGTCCGGCGTACTGTGGGACTGTGCACGGAAAGCAGATGGCCGAGGAGTATCCGGTGATCGGCTTGGACGACGACGCCCGTCGGGCCGTGGAGTTGCTCGCCTCGCGTCGGCTGCCGGGCTTGATCGTGACCGGCGAGGACGGGAGTCCTTACGCGGTGCTGCCGGCGTCGCAGGTGGTGAAGTTCCTGGTGCCGACGTACGTGCAGGACGACCCGGCGCTGGCCCGGGTGATCGAGGAGTCTCTGGCCGATCAGGTGGCCGACAAACTGTCCGGCGTGACGGTGCGCAAGTTGCTGCCGGCGGAGCCCACCGAGGTGCCGGTGGTGAACCACGACGACACGATCCTGGAAGTCGCGGCGATCATGGCTCGGCTGCGGTGCCCGCTGGTCGCGGTCATGAAGGACAAGGAGATTCTGGGCGCGGTCACCGCGTCCCGGCTGCTCGAGCTGGCGACGACGCCGCGCTGACCGGCGCGAATCCGCCGTACGGCGGGTGCCGCGGATGACCGTCATCGCGGTGCTGGTGTTCGTCGTCGCCTATGTGCTGATCGCGACCGAGTGGACGCACAAGCTCCTGGCCGCACTCGGGGGTGCGGCGGTGTTGCTGGCACTCGGGGTCACGGATGCCGAGCACGCGTTCTATTCGCACGAGACCGGTGTCGACTGGGATGTCATCTTCCTGCTGTTCGGGATGATGGTGATCGTCGGCATCGTTCGGCGTACCGGGGTGTTCGAGTACATTGCGATCTGGGCGGCGAAGCGGGCGAAAGGGTCGCCGTTGCGGGTGATGATCCTGCTCACGCTGATCACTGCGGTGGCCTCGGCCCTGCTCGACAATGTGACCACCGTGCTGCTGATCGCGCCGGTGACCTTGCTGGTGTGCGACCGGCTCGGTATCAATCCGGTGCCGTTCCTGATCGCGGAGGTGCTGGCTTCCAACATCGGTGGTGCGGCGACGCTGATCGGTGACCCGCCGAACATCATCATCGCCAGCCGGTCCGGGTTGACCTTCAACGACTTCCTGATTCACATGGCGCCGCTGGTGGTCATCACGCTGATCGTGTTCACGCTGGTGCTGCCGTGGCTGTTCAAGGGCTCGTTCACGGTGGATCCGGACCGGGTGGACGGGGTCATGCGGCTGAACGAGCGCGAGGCGATCGAGGATCCGCGGCTGCTGATCAAGTGCGGCGCGGTGCTGCTGCTGGTGTTCGTCGGCTTTGTCGGCCGCGCGGTCGTGGACATCGAGCCCTCGATCGTGGCGCTGCTCGGGGCGGGGCTCCTGGTGCTGATCTCAGGGGTGGAGACCCGGCACTACATGGCGAGTGTGGAGTGGCAGACGTTGCTGTTCTTCGCGGGCCTCTTCATCATGGTCGGCGCGCTGGTCAAGACCGGCGTGATCGGCGAGCTGGCCGATCAGATCGGCGAGGTGATCGAGGGCCGCGCGCTGCTGGCGGTGATGCTGATCCTGGTCGTGTCGGCGGTGCTGTCCGGGATCGTGGACAACATCCCGTACGTCGCGACGATGAGCCCGGTCGTCCTCGAGCTGACTAAGAGCATCCCGGATCCGGTGCAGGCCGAGGCGTTGTGGTGGTCGCTGGCGATCGGCGCGGACTTCGGCGGCAACGCGACCGCGGTCGGGGCGAGCGCCAACGTGGTGGTCATCGGGCTCGCCCTGCGGGCCGGTCATCCGATCAGCTTCTGGGAGTTCACTCGCAAGGGTGTGGTGATGACCGCGATCACGATCATTGTTGCGGTGCCGTACCTGTGGTTGCGCTATTTCGTGCTGGCCTGATCGCCTCGTGGGGGATTGCTGATGCTGCTGCTGTGTTTCGCCGTGGTGCTGTTGCTCGCGGTGCTGGTGTCGAGTCTGGCGCACCGGACGATCCTGTCCACGGCCGTGCTGTTCCTGCTTGCCGGATTCGTGCTCGGCCCGGAGACGTCCGGCGTCCTGGACCTGCGGCCGGAGTCCGATGTCGTGGCGATCCTGGCCGAGCTCGCGCTGTTCGCCGTACTGTTCACCGACGGCATGCGGGTTGGGTGGGCTGACCTCCGCTCGGCTTGGCGACTGCCCGGGCGGGCGCTTGGCTGGGGATTGCCGCTGACCCTCGTCGTCACGGCGGTGGCGGCGCACTACGTCGCCGGCCTCGACTGGCCGGAGGCCCTGCTGGTCGGGGCGATCCTGGCGCCGACGGATCCGGTGTTCGCCTCGGCACTGGTCGGGAACGACAAGGTTCCGGCGCGCTTGCGGCATCTGCTCAACGTGGAGTCGGGAGTGAACGACGGCCTGGCGTTGCCGTTCGTGATGGTGTTCCTGGCGATCGCGGCGCATTCCGAGGACCTGCATCTCGGGGAGCTGGCGCTGGAGTTGGGCCTGGGCATCGTCATCGGCGTGGTGGTTCCGTGGGTGGCCATCCGGCTGGAACGAACCCGGTTCTTCTCCGCGTCGACGCAGTACGAGCCCTTGAACGCGGTGGCGATCGGACTCCTGGTGCTGGCGCTCGGCAAGACGATGCACGGCAACCTGTTCCTCGCCGCGTTCGCGGCCGGGATCACCGTCGCCACCTTCGGTCCGCGGCAGCGGGAGGCGTTCGAGCACTTCGGTGAGCTGATCTCGGAGTCGCTCAAGCTGGCTGCGCTGCTGGTGTTCGGCGCGCTGATCTCGCTCGAGTTCCTCGGCGAGATCTCCTGGCAGGGGTGGGTCTTCGCGATCGTCGCGCTGGTCGTCGCTCGGCCACTGGCCCTGGCGGTGTCGTTCTTCCGCTCTGGTCTGGGAGCCCGCGAACAGATCGCCGCGATGTGGTTCGGCCCGAAGGGATTTGCCTCAGTCGTCTACGGCCTGATCGTGGTGGAGTCAGGCATCCCGGCCGCTGACGAGGTCTTCCATCTGGTCGCGCTCACCATCGTGCTGTCGATCATCGCCCACTCGTCCACCGACGTCGTCGTCGCCCGCTCCTTCGAGCACGCCGACCTGAAGGCGACGGCGCAGACCTAGTGTCAGGTTCCGGACTGAGTCGCGGCCAGGACGGACGTGGCCTTGTCGGCGGCGGTCGTCGTCGCGCCATCGATGTCTTCGGGCACACCCGCGACGACCGTGACCGCCAGCACCACGTCATCGATACCGGTGGAGATCATGGTGACCTCGAGCCCCTCGAGGGGGCCGGACGAGGCAGTGAAGCGTACGGCGACCGGATCAGTGCCGGCCCGTGGCGCCGAGACCTCGCGGACGCTGATCGGGGAGCGGCCCTCACCGGGAATCGACAGGGTCATGGTGCGGCACGCGGCGACGGCTTGTTTGAAGGACTTCTGGAACGCCTGTACGGCGGCGGTCGACCCCAGCGCGTCGAGACTCTCGTCGATGAAGGGCCCTTGTGCGCCGCCGGAGTAGGACTTGGTGGCTGACGCCTTCGATCCGGGTAGCGTGTCGGCGTTGGAGAGGGTCACCAGCCGGGCGCAGCGCGGGTCCTTCGACGCGAGGGTGACGTCGCCGTCCTCGCCGCTGTCACCCGTTTCGATCGAGAAGCCGGCCGGCAGGTCTTCCAGTGCCAGCAGGGCTTTGGCGAGTTGGGCGGCGGTCCGGACCGGCTTCGCGGCCGGACTCGAGGGCGGTACGACGCTCGGCGTCGTAGCGGGCGGAGTCGCAGTGCTGGGAACGGGCGTCGGCGACGCCGCCGTGGACGGACTGGAGGACGCCGCGTCACCGCCGCCGGAGCAAGCGGCCAGGGCAAGCACGAGTACTGCGGCAGCGCAGGCAGGGCGGATGGACTTCGGCATCTTGATCGTCTCCTGGTGAGGGCATGGGTCAGGCGTCGCCGACCAGACTTCCCGGCACACCAGCAAGGCAGTTTCATCGTTGGGTACCGAAACGTTGCCGGCTCGGTACACCGCGCTGGTCCGATTCCGGCGGCACGGGGGAGCCGCCGGAATCGCACGCACCCGCTACATCGTCACGCCCAGGCCCGCGTTACAGCAGCGACGAGATCGTGACCAACCTCGACCGCCACGGGCTGCTGTTCGAGCAACCAGCGCGAGCTGAACGGAACCGCCGGACTCAGCGATCCAGCTGAAGGCGCTGCCAGGAGCGCAGCGTCAGTCCGGTGGCGGTGATGAGTACGGGTACGACGAGTGCCAGTTGGAGGATCGTGACGTTGGCGCCGTTGCTGATCGCCCAGAGTGCGGGGGCGCCGAACGGGAACCAGCCGCCGGTCCCGGCGACCACCGTGATCTGGGACAGCACCAGGATGCCGATCGTGGTCGCGATTCCGGCGAGCACCGAGCGACCCGCGGTCGCGGCCCAGGCGGCGGGAGTCGCGATGGCGGCAGTGAGCACGGTCAGGACGAACTGCCGCGCCATCGCCGGTACGACGTCAGCTGGGACGGGCCCGAGTCCGGCGGCCAGGCCGGCGGGGATCAAGGCGATCAGGAGGGCCGCGGCGGTCACGCATGCCCAGGCGAGGTAGACGACGAGTTTCGCGGTGGCGATCGTGGGTCTGGAGACCGGGATGGCGAACAGGCCGGTGATCGTTCCTTCCGCGAACTCGCGGCTGAACAGCCAGCTCAGGACGACGCCGTACCCGAGCAGGCTCGCCGCGGCGGTCACCTGCGCGGCGATGGTGAGATATCCGCCCCAGCCTCCCGGATGGATGAGCGGACCGAGCTTGGCAGCCAGTTGCGGGTCGTCGGTGCGGACTGCCAGCAGCATCGACGAGCAGATGAGGGTGATGCCGAGCACCATGATGATCGTCGACGCCCGCACCACAGTCGCCCGGACGAACTTGGTGAGCTCGGTGACGAGGCCGACGGTCATGCGGCCACGTCGTCGCTGTGGACGAGGTCGAAGAACGATCGCTCGATGTCGACGCCCTGCGGGTCGAGCGAGCCGATGATCCGCCCGGCGTTGAGCACCGAGATGCGATCGGCGATCCGGGCGACCTCGTCGAGATGATGGCTGCTGACCAGTACGGCGGCGCCGGTCGCTGCCCGTCGTACGAGTGCCTCGCGCAGCAGGATGACGCCGGCAGGGTCGAGAGTGTTGGTGGGCTCGTCCAGCACGATCAGTCGGGGGTTGTGCTGGAGTGCGGAGGCGAGACCGAGGCGCTGCCGGTTACCGAGTGAGAGCTTGCCGGCGCGGCGGTCGGCGTACTGGGCGAGATGGAGTTCGGTCATCGCGGCCGCGACCATCTGGGTGATCTCGGCGGGCGTGACTTGGTGCAGCCGAGCGCTGAGAGCGAGGTTCTGGCGGCTGGTGAGCTCGCGGTAGGCCAGCGGAACGTCGACCAAATGACCGACTTCGCGCCAGTCCGCGTCGTCCAGTGTCTGACCGGCGAGGGCTATTGTGCCCGCCTCCGGCTTGAGCATTCCCAGCAGGAGCCGCATCAAGGTGGACTTGCCGGCGCCGTTGAGGCCGACCAGTGCATGGACCTCGCCTGGTGCGACCGAGATGTCGACACCGCGGATCCCGGTGCCGTCGTCGAACGTCCGGACCAGGTTGCGAGCCTGGATCGCATCCTCAGCCATGGCGGTTCTCCAGCACGTCGAGCGCGGCGTCGATCGCCTGCGACAGATCGTCGCTGTCGGTCAGGCTCCAGTCGAGCAGGGCGGTGTTGAGGGCTCCCAGCACCGCTCCGGCGGCGATCCTCGCGTCGCGATGCGAGGTTCCACCACTCGCCAAGGCGTCAGTGATCACTGCCTCCGTCGCCGCCGTCCCGCTGATCATCGCCGCTCGTAGCGCCGGCGTCCGGGCGACGATCCGCAGCCGGACCCGGACCTCCTCGACCGACGGTGGTAGGAGTTCCTGCCAGGCCGTACGCACGCCCTTGGCTGCACGGCTGATCGGGTCGAGCTTCGCCGGCTGTTGCCGGATCGCGGCACCGATCAGGGGGTCGTACGGATCGTCGACCAGCAGGCTCGCCTTGCTCGGAAAATGCCGGAAGAAGGTCATCTCGGTGACGCCGGCGCGTGCCGCGATCTCGCCGGCGCTGGTGCCGTCGTACCCGCGCTCGGCGAACAGCTCCAAAGCCGCGGTCAGCAACCGCTCCCGGGTCCGCTCCGCTCGTCCACCCACGACTCAATGTTAGCCACTAACATTTCCGCCCGCAACGGCTGCACGGCCGCGCCTCCGTATCCGGACCTCGGCTGGATCCGGGCTGGGAAGGCCGAGCTGCCCGTTGCGGTTGACAAGGACCAGGGGACGGTCTTCAGAGTGCGGTCATTGCCGCGGTGACTGCTGGTTTCAGTTGGCGGCGGGAGGCGCCGGCGCGTGATCTGAGATTGATGGCGTAGGCGAGCAGTGTGAGCATCTCAGCCTGGCCTTCGATCGTCCCGCTGACGCGTAGCTGCTCCTTGCTCTGGGCAACCTTCAGGGCGGCGTGCATGGCGTCCCGTAGTGCATCGTGGTGTTCGGCGAGAAGCATCTGAACGGCGTCCGGCGACGACTCGACATGAGCGTTCGAGACCAGGCAGCCCCAGCCGGCGAAGTCGCCGGAGCAGCGCAACCGGAGCAGGGCGTCGAAGAAGGAGGCGATCGCGGGCAGTCCACGCCGGTCGGTGGCGAGTCGGTCGAACATCGGCAGCGAGCGGTGGTCCAGGTACCTGCGGACGGCCGCGGCGTAGAGCCCGTCCTTGCCTCCGAACGCGTTGTAGAGACTTGACCGGCTGAGTCCGGTCGCCGCGACGACGTCCTGGATGCCTGTCGCCGTCACCCCCTGGCGCCAGAACAGCAACTCGACGGAGGTGAGCACTGCCTCCTCGTCGAAGTGTTTGACATCTGCCACGGGCACCATCGTATCTTGGAACGACTGGTCCAAGATAGAGGAGCCTCCGGATGAGTGCGGTCGAATTACTGGTGCTGGACGTCAACGAGACCCTGTCGGACCTGGAACCGCTGCGCGAGCGGTTCAAGGCTGTCGGCTTGCCGGCCGACAGCCTGGACACGTGGTTCGCGGCGACGCTGCGAGACGGCTTCGCCCTGACCGCCGCGGGTGCGTCAGCCGAGTTCCGCGTAGTTGGCCGCGATGTGCTCGTCAGCCTGCTGAGTTCGCACCGACTCGATGCAGGGGATGAAACGGTGGGCTCGGTCCTTTCGGGGTTGACCGAGTTGTCACTTCACCCTGATGTGCTGCCTGGACTGCGTCGACTCCGCGACCTCGGCCTGCGGATCATCACCTTGACGAACGGATCCGCCGCGATGTCCGAGCGGATGTTCACCCAGGGCGGCATCATGCCGTTGCTCGAGCACCGGCTCGACGTGTCGGTCCCAGGCCGCTGGAAGCCGCATCCGGATTCCTATCGGTACGCGGCCGTCGTGTGCGGTGTCCCGGAGGAGCGGATGGCGCTGGTCGCCGTTCACCCGTGGGACATCGACGGTGCACGCCGAGCCGGTCTCCACGGCTACTACCTCGATCGCCGGCGCACGCCGTACCCGAAGGCCTTCAAGGAACCAGACCTCGCAGTGCCGGACCTGAACGCGCTCGCGGACGTCCTCGCGGAGAAGGTCGGGTAGAACTGGTGCGATGGCATGAGTCCCTTGGTGTGATCGCGGGCTGACATCGATGTCTGCAACAACGCAGGATGCTCGGTACCGCGGTAGTACTGGCGGCAGGTGACAGGTCGCGATACGTTGCTACTGGTGTGCCGGGAAGGCTGGTCGGCGTCGTACTTGTTCATCGCCGCCAGGAGGCAACGATGGGTACCGGCCGCGGTTCAGTTGACTCTCCCGATCTTGGGATCGGCTCACGGCTGCGTGGGGTGTGGCCCCCGATGCGGAGGATGTCGTGAGCAGCGGCGGCAGCTCCGGAGGCGGTGCGGCGCCGCTGGCGGCGGTACGCCATGGACTTCTCGTGCTCGACGTGCGCGGTGCGCTTGTGGGACGGGTTGAGTACGTCGGAGTGGAGGACCCCGACGAGCAGCGTCATGAGACGTGGCTGTCCGGCGAGGCACTGATCTGGTCCAGGTTCGTCCAGGTGCGTGGCTCTCGTCCGGACGGTCGTGGCTTCGTCATCGAGCCTGGCCAGATCGCGTGCATCGCCGACGATCACCTTCGATTGTCGGTCTGCGCGGATGATCTGTCGCTGAGCGACGATCCATTGTGAGGCCGAGATGCGCACCTACAGTGTCGTGTGGTGGAGCTTCGCCGCTTTCGCACGGTCCGCAGCGGTCTCGTCCGGTGATGTCGCTGCGGTGGATGACGTGACGGCGCTGACAGACGAGGAGCTGTGTGGTGCGTGGCGGCGGAGCACTTCGGCAGTCGCCGCTCCCCGTCAGGCAGCTGAGCTGGAGGAGCTGGTGGATGCCCGCGATCGCTACCTCGACGAATTGGAGCGGCGCAGCCCGGAGGCGTTCGCCGGGTGGCTGAACGCGGATCCGGAGGCCGCGGTCGACCCGGCCGTCTACTACACAGGCGCTGACCGCGGAGAACGCGGTCAGGAATGAACTCGAGTTGGACGGTAAGCGATCCGTAAGGCAGCTCGTTACGTCGGCCATCCGGGCTCAGCCCTACGGTAGAGCCAGTTCCGGTGCGGTGGAGGTTGGATGCTTGTTCAGCGGTTCGCTGTTGTTTCCCTGACCGTGCTGATGCTGGTATTGGCCGGCTGCGCTGCGCCTTCGCCGTCCTCCTCCGGATCCCCGTCGCCCGCTGGTTCTGCAGGCAGTCCTCCGGCTCGTCCCTCCACCACCGCGCCGGCGACAGCGGCTCCCGCCGTACCGGCGATCCTGAAGTTCTCCGGCACGACTGTGGACGGCAAGGACTTCGATGGGGCGACGCTGGCTGCGAAGCCTGCGGTGTTGTGGTTCTGGGCGCCTTGGTGTCCGAAGTGCCGTGCCCAGGCGGCCGAAACGGCCAAGGTCGCCGAGGAGTACCGGGGCAGAGCCAATGTCGTAGGAGTGGCCGGCCTCGACAAGCCGGATGCCATGCGTGGTTTCGTGGCCGACCAGAAGGTCGGCGGCTTTCCGCACCTGTCTGACGAGAACGGTGAAGTCTGGAGACGGTTCGAGGTCACCGAACAGAGCACCTACGTGATCCTCGATGCCGCAGGCAACAAGGTGTTCAGCGGGAACCTGGTGGCAGGCGACGGCCTTGCGGAGAAGCTTTCCCAACTGGTCGGCTGAGCATGAGTGAGATCCCGTTCGCGCTTGCGCTAGGGGCCGGCATGCTCGCCGCGGTCAATCCCTGCGGGTTCGCGATGTTGCCGGCGTACCTGTCCCTCCTGGTCACCGGAGACGACTCACCGAGCCGCGCGGTCGCGGTCGGCAGGGCGCTGGCCGCCACGGTGGCGATGACGGCGGGCTTTGCCGCGGTGTTCGGCGTGTTCGGGCTGGCGATCGCACCAGTAGCCGGGCAGGTCCAGCAGCATCTTCCCTGGTTCACCGTGGTGTTCGGGTTGGTGCTCGTGGCCGCGGGTGTGTGGTTGGCCGCCGGGCGCGACCTTCCCGTGCCGGTTCCGAAACTACGCCGGGGTCCGGTGGTGGCCCGCAGGGCGACCTCGATGGCTCTGTACGGCGTGGCGTTCGCGATCGCCTCGCTCGGCTGCACGATCGGGCCGTTCCTGGCGATCGTGGTTGCCGCGTTCCGCACCGACTCCGTGGCCACCGGGATCGCCGTGTTCCTGGCCTATGCCGCCGGGATGGGGCTGATCGTCGGCTCTGCCGCCATCGCTGTCGCACTGGCCCGGACTGGCACCGTGGGCCGGCTTCGTCGTCTCGGCCGGGTGGCGTCTCGCCTCGGCGGGGTTCTGGTGATCCTCTCCGGCCTCTACGTCGCGTACTACGGTTGGTACGAGCTCCGCGTGTTCAGCGGAACGACGACCCGTGATCCAGTGATCGAAGGTGCAGCCCGGCTTCAGACCTGGATCGCAGATGCTGTGGACAGCCTGGGAGTGGCTGCGGTAGCCGTCATCTTCACGTTGTTGTTAATGGTTGCACTTCTCCTCGTAGGCACAGCCAGGAGAGGGAACCGGGATCGGTCCAGGAGGCGGAGCCGTGACGGTTGATCCCACAGACGAGAGTGACCTGCCTGTTTCGATCACGCGACCCTCGTGTCGTCGCATCCGCGCAAGGGCGCGCGGGTTTCGGCCTGCGCTGAGCTGCCGTCTGCGCCCGCCTGGAGACCTCATGACCTCGCTGACGCCTGAGTCAGCAGCGCCCGAATCTGCCCAGATCCACCCTGCAGAGGCCGACGTCACGTCCGTACGTGCGGCTCGCATTCACTGAATCCGTCAAGTAGGCAGTTCGTGGGTTCTCAGTCGCATTGGTCGGCTGAGCCAGTCTGGGGTGGTCTCGGGATCGAGGTGGGCCTCGACTTCGTACCAGTCCGCGCCGGGTGGCTTGATGAGTCGGGCGAGCACGGTCACCGAGAGTTCGGGCAGCGGTTGGAGGTCGTCGGAGAGGAGCGCGGGCGTGCCCTGGATGCGACGTTCTGCGTTGATGGCGGCGACCAGAGCTTTCCTGAGTTGTTCGTCGCGGTCGAGGGGTTGGCTTGTGTCGTGGATGGCACGCAGCGCGGCCCCGGTGATGGAAAGCAACTTGTGTCGTCGGCGTCGCGACAGGCGTCCTGTGAGCAGTTGGTCGAGTTGGGTTGCCCAAGTAGTGGTGATGTCTGGGCGGATGGCGTTTCCGGCGGCCGCGAGGATTGCTCGGCAGGCTTCGATGTCGGTGCGGTCTTGGCGTATGGGATCGCTGCTGGTGATCAGGTAGGGGATCAGCGGGGCGAGCCGCGGCCGCCTGGCGGGGCTGGTGTGGTCGTTGACGACGCGGGCGATGTGGGCGAGCACGGGTGGTGTGCAGGTCGGGCGATCGCTCCACAACCCGCCGGCGGTCGCGCTGACGAGTTCCATGAGGCAGCCGCCCCTGCGGGGGTGGGCGTGGCGGCCAGTGGCGAGCAATGTCACCTCGACTGGTTCACCAGCGGGGGTTGCTGCGGGTGATTGAGTGGTCATGACCAGATCGCTTGGGTGACGGTGGCGCCGATAAAGGCGCCGCCGAGGCCGGCGATGATGCTGGCGGCGAGGTTCGCGGCCGCGAAGAACTTCGCGTTCTGCTCGACCAGGCGGAGGGTCTCGTAGGAGAACGTGGAATAGGTGGTGAGGGCGCCGCAGAACCCTGTACCGACGAGGTACTGCAGCTGGTCCGGCACGACGCCGGCTGTAGTGCCGCCGGCGATGGCACCGAGGATCAGTGAGCCGACGACGTTGACGGTAAAGGTTCCCCAGGGGAAGACGGTGTCGTGGCGGGCCTGGACGGCGCGGTCGGTGAGGTACCGCAGCGGCGCCCCGATGGCGGCCCCGACGAGCACGAGCAGCAGCGTCATCGTTCCTCCTGAACCCCGGGTCGCGCCTCGTCGCCGGCAGTGGACTCGTCGAGGTCGCGGCCGACGTACCGGATGACCTCGCAGTCGTCGAGAACGACCAGGCCTTCGGTGACGAGCTCGTCGAGCTGGGGCAGGAAGGCGTGGATCCGGTCGTGGGTGTCGATGATGACGATCACCACAGGCAGCTCCTCCGACAAGGAGAGCAGGCGGTTGGTGTGGATGAGGTTGGATGCGCCGTAGCCTTCGATACCGCGCAGCACGGTCGCGCCCGCCAGGCCGGCCTCGTGGGCGCGGTGCACGATCTCGGTGAACAGTGGCTTGTGGCGCCACTGGTCGCCTTCGCCGACCATGATGGTGAGTCGCAGCGCGGTGCCGGTGAATCTCATCGCATCCTCCAGGTGACGAGCCTGCGGGTGGTGTGCGCGGTGATCCAGACCGCGACAAGTGCCGCGGCCGGGGTTGCGGCCAGGTAGGCCAGCGCGGCGCCGGGGTGCCCGCCGGTGATGAGGTGCTGGACGTCGACGGTGTAGGTGGAGAACGTCGTGTAGCCGCCGAGCACACCGGTGCCGAGGAAGGGCCGCAGCAGCCGCTGGCGCAACCACACGTCGGTGACCAGCACCATCAGTACGCCGATCAGCGCGCAGCCGGTGACGTTGATCGTGAACGTGGCCCACGGGAACCCGCCGGCCGGTGTCGGCCAGGTCTGGCCGATCAGATAGCGGCCGGCGGCGCCGAGCATGCCGCCCAGGGCGACCACGGCGAGCACGGCCAGATCGCTGCGCGACCGGGATCGACGGGCGACGCGCAGATCGATGTCGGGGTCGACCGGTTCGAGCGGGGATGGGTCGGTTCGGTGATGCTGCACCGGATGGAGCCTCCTACCTGAACGTGGCTCCGCGCGGCCAGGCGGCCACGCGGAAGGACAGGTAGGGACTGTTGGCCACCGCTGAGGGTGACGGTTCGGGTCCGGCGAGCCCCACCGCCGGTCACGCGATCACCAGTCTACTGCCGGTGGCGTCGGCGTCCGCCCGGTCCAGCAGTTGCCCGCCGGAGTTGCCAAGGGCGAGGGCTCGCGGCGATGATGCCGGTGAGCAGTACGCCGGCGCGCAGGACGTCGCTGGCCTCAGCCGGTGACGTGCCGGTGAGCTGGCGAATCAACTGGTAGATACGGCCGAAGCGGTCGCGGACGGCCTCGCCGATGGCGGGCTCAGCGTTGGTGGCTGAGAAGCCGTGCAATGGGATGAGGAGGACTTCGGCCGGGAATCTCTCGCAGCAGCGGTCCAGGCTGTTCGGGGTCGGTTCTTGGCCGGCGGTGTCGCGGAGGGTCTGCTCGATCCGGTCGGAGACTGATTGGAGTACGGCCAGGAACAGTTGTTGCTTGGTGCCGAACAGGCGGATGACGTAGGGCTGCGAGACGTCGGCCAGCCGGGCGATCTCGGCCGTCGTGGTCGCCGCGTACCCGCTGGCCGCGAACGCCTGCACCGCGGCCTGCAGGACCTCCGCACGCCGTTCGACCGCCGTGAGCCGCATCCTCGTTTCCCGGTGCTTCAAGTGGACTGCGGCCGGAACGGTCGGCATTCGCGATGGTGGTGGCATCATGATCCTCGCGTCCAGTCGTCCCCGGCGTGTCTGACCCTGTCGAAGCCGGCAACCTCCTGGCGACTGGCCGCCACTTCCCGCCGAACGAACTTCGCGGTCTGCGGTCGCGGATGCGTAGCCTTGTCATTTCGCGGCCCGGAAGTGTGCGTCGAGTTGTCGTAGCAGTGCCGCGATCTGTGGGGTGGGGGTCCAGCGGCCGTCTCGGCCGGCCTCGTCGAGTCGCTTGCGCACGTCGCGGTACTTTTCGGCCGCCTTGTCGGCCTTGCCCGAGTCCAATTCCTTCGCAACCTCGTCGAGGTCGTTGGCGGCCTCGCGAGCGACGTCTCCATCGCGTCCGCCGTCGTCGCCACCTCGTCCTTCTCCCTCTCCGTTCCCCTTCCCGTTTCCTTCTCCGTCTGGTCCGCCGGCTTCTTCGCGAAGCAACTGCGTCAGCCTGGCCACCGCCGACGAGGGGTCGGATGCCGTCGTCCGTTCGGCAGGACTGCTCGGCTGGTTCGCCGGCGGGGTCGGCCTGGTGGCGGAGGTGGTGCCTGGCGCGGCTGGTGTGTCGGAGCCCGGATTCCCGCCGAGGGCGATCGCGGCCGCGACAACCAGCACCGCTGCGACTGCAGCAGCTATCAAGATCGGCCTACGCCGACGAGATCGGGCCGGTGTGCCAGGCACCTCGAACGCCGGCAGCACCTGAGTGCGAGCCGGGCCGGTGTCGTCCTGGATCGCGCGGCGGATCGCGTCCAGGGACCTGGGTCGTTCGCTCGGGTTCTTGGCGAGCAGGCCCATCACCACGTGTGCCAGGCCGGTCGGGACGTCTGGCCGCAGGGTTCGGATCGGGACCGGGGCGGCGCTGACGTGCTGGGCCAGGACCTCGTCGGTCGCCCCGTGGAACGGCGGCGACCCGGTGAGCAGCGCATACAGCACGCAGCCGAGGCCGTACCAGTCGCTGGCGGGTGTGGCGGGATCGCCGCGGATCTGCTCCGGCGAGACGTACGACGGGGTGCCGACCAACTTCTGGCCGCCGCGCCGGACTACGCGTCCCGCGGTCGCGATGCCGAAGTCGCTGACCTTGATCGTGCCGTCCGGGGCGAGCAGGAGATTGCCCGGCTTCACGTCGCAATGCACGATGCCGGCTGCGTGCGCAACGTCCAACGCCGCGGCGACCTGCAATGCGATGTCAATCACCCGGTCCGGAGCGGGCCGGCTGCTGGGTCCGCGTTCGAGCACCTGTGTCAGGTTCGGACCGTCGATCAGCTCCATCACCATGAAGGCTCGCCCGCGGTCGACGCCGATGTCGAAGACGGTCACCACGTTGGGATGATCCAGCTGTGCCGCCTTGCGCGCCTCGGCACGGATTTGATCCAGCGAGTCACCGTGCGCCGGGTGAAGGAACTTCACCGCCACCGCTCGATATAACTCCAGGTCCGCAGCCCGCCACACCTCACCGGCGCCACCACGGCCCAGCAGTACATCCAGCCGATACCTCCCAGCCAGCACCTCGCCAGTCACCAAAGTTCTCCTCGGGAGCGATGCCTCACCTTAGACAAGTTCCCATTGGCTCCAGCAGCGACGCCCGAGAAGAAGAAGTCCAACCCGGCCCAGTTGCGTTACGGCACCTCCGGGACGGGCCGCCGGCCAGCCGGACTGGTCAAGGTGGTCGTTCCCTTCGGCGCAAGTGTCGGTACTGCGGTGCTCGCTGCAGGCGCACCGGCGCTGGGCGAGCTGAGGCTTGGGGGAGACTCCGCTCGCTTCTCTTCACGGAGCTGCTGCTGATCTTGGCCAACTCAGAGAGTCACGCCAGTCGACCGGCTCGGTCCTACCAGGCCGGCTGCTGGTCGCTGGCGAGGTGGTGAAGCCGCGTCCTAGCTGCGAGTTCGACCAGGGCTCAATGTCACGCGGACGCGTTCGATGCGCAGCCCCTCCAGCGTGCGCCGCGGGACAACGCCCATCCAGTCCACCGGCGTAGTTGTCTCGCACCTCGAGTCGTATGCAGTGTGCTGGCAGCTGCGGGCGAACTCCACGAACTCGGGCCCGGGCGCGCGGATTCCTGGCCGCCTTCACTTTCCTCGCCTACGACCACGTCTTCGCCAATGCGATGACAGGCAACGTGGTGCTGACCGGGATTGCACTGCTCAGCGGTCAGTGCGGCCAGGTCTGTTGGCATGTGCTGCCAATGCTCGCCTTCGTGGCAGGCGTCGCGGCCGCCGAATCCTTGCGACTGCCCCACCTTCAGGCCGTCATACGCCGGCCGGCAATCGCCTGCATGGCGGCCGAGGCCACGTGCCTCATGCTCGCCGGCACCCCAACCCCTCGAGTGCTCCCGGCACGGTTGATGACCCTGGGGATCTCCTTCGTCGCCGCGCTCCAAAACACCGCGTTCCGGGAGCTCCGCGGAAAACCGTACAGCTCGGTCATGGTCACCGGAAACCTTCGCTCCGCGTCGGTGTCCGCATTCGCTGGGCTGTTCCTCGGCGACAGGGACAAGTGTCTGGCCGCCGCACGCCCGGAGTGCTCTGCGGTGCGTTCCTGGCCGGCGCAGCAGTCGCCGGCTGGGCCACCCCTCGACTCGAGAATCGGGCCCTCTGGATCGTCGCCGGCCTACTCACCCTGGCTCTGGTCAAATGCACAGGAGGCAGGAATCGCGAACTCGCTCAATCGGCGCAGAAAACAGCAATACACGACTTGTCGCGGGATGCGGACGCGGCCGAGCCACTCGCCGTTGTCGCGGATCCAGATGTCGACCTCAGCGTTCTCCTCATGAACTCCCGAGTCGCTGATCTGCCCGAAGGACGCGTCGTCGACGGACATGTGCACGTCGGGAAAGTGCTTCTTCGCGAGTTGGGCGACTGCTGGTGGTCCGCCGAGGGACACGTCTGCCTTGGCGTGGAGGATCCGCATCGATGTCTCGGCAAGGCGCGCTTCGACGACGCTTCGCGCCGGGACCTCCGCGATCCCGACCAGAAGCGACAGGACAATGCACACGCCAAGCGCCACGAACTCCGCGGACCGAGGCCTTGATGAGGTCGTCACGCAGGCCAGTAGACCAATCTGTCAGTCCTGACACAAATGGCTTGGGCGTGATCCATCCAACACACCGAAGGTGCAATCAGTCGCCGGTACGAAGAACGGTGAAGGCGTCCTGTACGAGTCGTAGCGCCGTAGTGAGCGTCCTCTCTCGGTCGGGCAAGGTGGAGTAGGCGATCAGCGTCGCGCGCATCGCCGCGACGGCCGCCCGTGCCAGCACCGATGCGCGCAGCGCGGTGTTGTGGTCATCGGATTCGCGCAGCCGGTGCGCAAGGGCCTCGGCAATGCCGTCCTCGAATGTGAGCAGTACGGCGTCGGGGTTCCGGGTGGGCGCGGCGAACCGCGCGGGGGGCCCGCTGAAGAGGACGCCGAGGCCGGCGCTCCTCTCGGCGCCGAGCGCCAGGAGGCTGTTGAGGATCGCGGTGTACGGCGGCTCGTCGGCGGGTCGGTTCCGAATCTGCTCAGCCAGGACCGGAATCAGGTCGAGAACTTCGCCGAGGACGAGGTCTTCCTTGGACCGGAAGTAGCGGAAGAACGTTCGCTCGGTCACGCCTGCCGCTCCGGCGATGTCGCGCACTGTCGTGTCGGCGTATCCACGGTCGTCGAACATCTGCAGAGCGGCGTCCTGCAGGGCGCGGCGTGTGGCGGCCTTGTGCTGCTCGCGGCGTCCGGGTGTGACCACCGTCGCAGTATCGCAGGTTGCGGCCAATCTGTCAGTCATGACACTTTAGTTTCTGTCAGTCCTGACACTTTTGCCGATCTACCGTCGGAGTCCCTCATGCGCACCGTTCTGGCTCGTATCGGCCGTGCCGCCTTTCGGCGGCGGTGGACCGTCATCGCCACCTGGTTGGCCCTGCTGGTGGCGGTCCTTGCCGCCGCGGGCGCGGTCGGCGGCAGTCTCGACAACGAGTTCACGATCCCCGGCTCGGAGTCGCAGCTGGCGCAGGACCGGCTGGCCGCGGACTTTCCTGCGGCCGCGGGTACCAGCGCCCAGATCGTCTTCAGGTCGGCGGATGGGAAGCCGGTCACAGAGTCGGCCTCGGTCGAGGCGATCCGGCGGACGCTCGCTGAGGTGGGCGGCGGCGAGCAGGTGGCCGGCGTGGTCGACCCGTTCGAGGCGGGCACGATCTCGCCCGATCGGCGGACCGCGCTCGCGCAGGTCCAGTACGACGTTGACCGGGCGGCGCTCCACGACGATGCCCTCGACGATCTGGAGCGATCCGCGACAACGGCCGAAGCGGCCGGGCTTCAGGTCGAGGTCGGGGGTGCGGCCTACGCCAGCGACGGGGTGTCGGTCTCGGTGCTGGAACTGCTGGGTGTGTTGATCGCGCTTGTCGTTCTCACGGTCACGTTCGGATCGCTCCTGACCGCCGGCGTGCCGCTGATTTCTGCGCTGATCGGCGTCGGCGTCGGCGTCGGAGCGCTGTTCGCGCTGACCGAACTGGTGGCGATCTCCTCGACGGCCGTGACCCTCGCGCTCATGCTGGGCCTGGCGGTCGGTATCGACTACGCATTGTTCATCGTGTCGCGCCACCGCAGGCAGCTGGCTCAGGGGATGGATGCGGAGGACTCGGCGGCCAACGCGACCGCGACCGCCGGTGCCGCGGTCGTGTTCGCGGGGGCGACGGTCGTGATCGCCCTCGTCGGGCTGGCGGTTGTCCGCATTCCTTTCCTCACCGTGATGGGACTGACGGCGGCGGGAGCGGTTCTCGTCGGCGTTCTGGTCGCGATCACGTTGATCCCGGCTGTGTTCGGCGTCGCGGGTCACAGACTTGCGCCGAAGCCGCGGTCGCGCGTGGCCCGGCTGGCCACCGGTGAGCTTCCGCCGTTCGGTGAACGGTGGTCAAGGGTGGCGACGGCCCGGCCGCTGATGACGGTACTTGCTGTGGTGGTTGCACTCGTCGCTGTTGCAGCCCCGGCCACTGACCTGCGCCTCGCCCTGCCGGACAACGTCACGGCCCCCACAGGCAGCACCGAGCGTCGCGCGTACGACGTCATCAGCGGCGAGTTCGGCCCGGGCTTCAACGGCCCGCTGGTGCTCTACGTCGGCGACGCGACTGCGCAGTCGGCGGGTGAGGCGGTGCAGCAGTTGCGCGCCCTGCCTGGCGTTGCGGCCGTTTCCCCGCCGCAATACAACCCGTCGACCGGCAGCGCCGTGATCCAGTTGGTGCCGACGACGGCTCCCGATGACGAGGCGACGGCGGACCTGGTAGAGCGGGTCCGCGAACAGCGTCCAGATGTCGCCGTCACCGGGACGACCGCGGTCGACATCGACATCTCGCAACGACTGCGCGACTCCCTCCTGCCGTTCCTCGCCGTGGTGGTCGGGCTCTGCTTGGTATTGCTGCTGCTGGTGTTCCGGTCACTGGTGATTCCTCTCAAGGCGGCGGCCGGATTCCTGCTGTCAGCCGGCGCGGCGCTGGGCGTGGTTGTCGCGGTGTTCCAATGGGGATGGCTCGCCGATGTCCTCGGGGTCGCCAACGCCGGTCCCGTCGTCAGCTTCCTGCCGATCATCTTGGTAGCGGTCTTGTTCGGTCTCGCCATGGACTACGAGGTCTTCGTGGTGTCCACGATTCACGAGGAGTGGATCAGGACCGGCGAGGCCCGGCGCTCGATTCACCAGAGCGGACGACACGCTTCTCGGGTGGTGACAGCCGCCGCGCTCATCATGTTCAGCGTCTTCGCCGGATTCGCCACCACCCACGACTCGCTGATCAAACCGATCGCGTTCGCCCTCGCCACCGGCGTTCTGATCGATGCCTTCGTCATCCGCATGACACTCGTGCCCGCCGTACTCGCCCTGACCGGACGCTGGGCGTGGTGGCTACCCGGATGGCTCGACCGGCGCCTCCCGGCCGTCTCGATCGAGGGCGACCCCCAAGACAGCCCGCCGCAGAAGGCCGACAGCCTTCCGGTCGGGTAGATCCAACACCCATTCAAGAAAGGGCAACCCCAAGCATGCGAGTTCCTCGCAGGACAATACGCCGCTCCGGAGCCGTGATGGCTCTGACAGCGGCCGTCGCCGGCGCAGCCGCCCTTGGCCCGGCCCGCCCACCCGGCGCCACCGCGGCCACCGAACGCCCCAACATCGTCATGATCCTCGCCGACGACCTCGACGCGCGGACAACGCCGTACTGGGACGCAATGCCGAAGACGGAGTCACTGCTGGCCAAGCGCGGTATGACGTTCGCCAACACGTTCGCGCCGATGCCGATCTGCTGCGCGGCACGCGGCTCGATCCTGACCGGCAAGTACGGGCACAACACCCACGTTCTCACCAACTCCGGCGACGAAGGCGGCTACGCGTCATTCGTTGCACACGGCAACGAAGACAAGACGTTCGTCAAGCAGCTCCACGACTCCGGCTACCGCACCGGCATGGCCGGCAAGTACCTCAACGGCCTCGAGGACGACCCCACCCACATACCACCCGGCTGGGACGACTGGAACGCCGGCGTCACCAAGTCCCTGTACACGGGCTACGACTACACGCTCAACGAGAACGGCAAGATGGTCGAGTACGGGTCCGACCCCGACGACTACCAGGTCGATGTCGTCGCGGACAAGTCGGTCGATTTCATCACCGACGCATCCAGCAGCGGACAACCGTTCTTCTGGTACGCCGCCGCGACCGCGCCGCACCTGCCCATGGCGGCACCACCGCGTTACGCCGACAACCAGTTCACCGACGACGAGGCGCCGCACCTGCCGAACTTCCAGGAGGACGACGTCAGCGACAAACCGACCTGGCTCCGAACCAGTGCCGCCCAACGTTCGCTCACCGTCGCCGCGACCAACGACAAGGACCACCAGAACCGGATGGGATCACTCCTCGCCCTCGACGACATGGTCGCCGACATCCTCGCCACCCTCGAACGAACGGGCGAGCTGGACAACACCTACATCGTGTTCACCTCCGACAACGGCTACAACCTCGGCGCCCACCGCCTCGTCCAGAAGATGGCCCCGTACGAGGAGTCCATGGACGTACCCATGGTCATCACGGGCCCCGGCGTACCCCACGGCACCAGCGACGACCTCGCCCTGTCCACCGACTTCGCACCCACCTTCCTGGAACTCGCCGGCCTGCCGATTCCCTCCGACGTCGACGGCCGCTCACTCGCTCCGCAGTTGCGCGGTGAGAAGGTCACCGATTGGCGCACCGATTTCCTCGCCGAGTACGGCGGCCCAGGCCCCCGAGGCAACGACGGGGTCTATCAGGAGTACGTTCCCGATCCTGCGTCCGACGTCTTCTCCGAGGTCTTCCTGGTCGACCTGCCATCCTGGAGCGCGGTCCGCGACGAACGCTACCTCTACGTCCGCTGGTACGACATCGAACGCGACGCAGCCGATCGCGAGTACGAACTGTACGACCTCACCAAAGACCCCTACCAGCTCGACAACCTGCTGGCGACCGAAGCCGGCCGCACCAAGTACGCCGAGCAAGTCTCCCGCCTCGACGCACGGCTCCAACAACTCAAGGCATGCAGCGGAGCGAGCTGCCGCAGCTGAGCCAGCTTGCCGTATGGAGGACGTGTCGCGGTCCGGTGCAAACCGCCGGGCCGCGACACGGCAGATCCAGCCTCGTCCTCCGGGCTGCCGGTTGGTTCCCGCGAGCACGCGGACCAGGCCTGCCTCGCCGGTGAGCACCTGCATACGCGCTGGGTCCGTGGCCCGGGTCCGGGACTGTCAGGCTGCGGCACGGTCGGTGAGGAGGGACCAGCGGGGGTCGTCGTCCTTCCAGTGGTGGAGGAGGGCGTTCGGTCGGTGTCACCGTGGTGGCGACCAGCAGCACCCGGGGCTCGTTGTCCTCGTGCCCGAGGTACCCGGGCTGCGGCTTGCGGGCACGCCTCCGGGCCGCCCTGACCACTTGCCGAGTCTGTCGGCCACCGGGCTTCCGGGTCAGGTGATGGACGGCCTCGCGCCGTATCAGGCCTGTGTCAGGGGGTCGGCAGGTTGTGTTGGGCGGGAGCGGTAGGAGTTGTGTCCGGCGGTGGAGCGGTCGCGGTGGTGATGATGTAGTCGACGCCGTGTCCGTTGGCGACGGTCGCGCCTTGGCTGACCTGGCGTTTCTTTCCGCCGCCGATGGCGAACGGTTCGGCGCGGAGTCGCCAGCGGGTCTTTCAGGTGGCGACCGCGGTAGGTTTCGCTGTCGTCAGCGGATGTCATCGGAGGCTCTTGTGGCTTGGCTCGGTGCGACCCCTCGGCCGGTCGTCTGCCTGGCCGGTTCCCAATGGACTGGCCCGACCCGGATGGCGGGTTCGAACCGGCTCTGCGCGGGCTGGGTCGTGGCTGGCTGGTGAGTCCGCGCTGTGGCTGCCAGTGGTGGTGTCTGGGTGCGGTCGTAGGCGGCGCGGCGGATCGGGTCGCGCAGGGTGGCGTAAGCGTTGAGGAGGTGGTGGAGGCGGTCGTCGGCGTCCGGGTCGGGTTCTGATGGTGTGCGGGTGTCGGGGTGGAGTTGGCGGACGAGGCTGCGGAAGGCGTGATCGAGGTCGTCCTCGGTCGCTGTGGGAGCAACGCCGAGGATCTCGTACGGGTCCATGGCGGATGCCGTTGTTGGTGCAACGTTGGGTGGGGCGTTCATGGCTGCACCCCCACCCGGAGGTCGTCGGGGTCGACGATGTGGATGCGCGTCGCGGGGCCGGGCCGGGCCTTTGCGGCGCGGATCGTGAGGACGCCGTTGGCCATGGTGGCGGTGATCCGGTCGCCCAGCACGGTGCAGGGAAGGCCGATGGTGTGGTGCAGCGGCCCGGTGTGGCGCAGGTGCTGGCGGATCACGCCGTTGTGTTCACGGTCGGGGATGTGGCCGCGAACGGACAGGGACCGATCAGTGTGCTCCACGACGATGTCGCTGGCGGTGGCACCGGGCAGGTCGATCTCGATCACGCACTCGTCGTTGGTTTCCTCGAGGTCGACCGCCGGTGTCCACGCCGTCAGCGTCTGGCAGGCGGCGAGTTCGTGCATGAACTGGTTCATCCGGCGGTGAATGTCCTCGAGGTGCGCGAACGGTTCGGCCGGCAGCCACTGCACGGCCGCGGGGCGCTGGACGACTCGGCTGCTCACTGCGCTCACCACCTCTCTGCGAAGCCTCGATCTCGGGGCCTGTCGTGCACTCAACAGCTGCCGGGACCCGGCGGTGATGCGGCGGCCCGCCTGGTTTTCGTCCTAGCCAGGACAGGGGCGGCTCCAGGGTTGGCTCGCCGCCGTCGGGGTGTGACTTGGCGGGCGGCCGCATCACCGGGTCAAGGGGTCGGATCGATGTGGGACCGGCTCACCTCCTTCCTGCACGGTGGTTTCTGGCAGGTGCGTCAGTGATTGCTGTGGTATGGCGGAGGGCCGCGCTGGCGAGCGTCGGGCCGGGCCGACGGCACGCGACCACGCCAGAGGCCGCCACGGCGCGGCCACCGGCGTGGCGGCCGCTCGGCCCAGTCGCCGACAGACGGACTGCGCCGCCGGGTGGGCGGTCCGCACGGGGCTTCCCAGCACGCGGCGATGAGGGCATCGAACTCGGCGCGCACCAGCTCGTCGTCGCCGAGCACGAGGTCGACGAAGACCTCGGCATCGTCGAGTGTGTGCTGGGTACCACTCGCCCTCATCGATCTCACCTCATCGACAAGTGCCCGCCGATCCACGGCGGCGTCAGGTTGCTGGTCAGGCGTCGATCTGCTTGTGGCCGCTGTCGGCGATCGCGATCTTGCGCGGCTTGGCCTGCTCGGCGATCGGGATCTTCAGCGTCAGCACGCCGTCCTCGTAGCCGGCCTCGATGTGGTCGGCGTCCAAGGTTTCACCGAGGAACAACTGCCGGGAGAACACCCCGAGCGGACGCTCGGCGACCTGCATCTCCACGCCCTCACCCAGCTCGAGCGGCCGGCGCTCGGCCCTCACCGTCAGCACGTTGCGCTCCACATCCAGATCGATCGCGTCCGGCGAGACCCCGGGAAGATCGAACGAAATGACGTACTGGTCACCCTGCCGGTAGGCGTCCATCGGCATCGGAGTCGGCCGTGACCACGTCCCCGGCGCCTGGCCGCCGTACACCTGCTGGGCCAGCCGGTCGAACTCACGGAACGGGTCGGTGCGCATCAACATCGTCCTGCACCTCCTGAGTGATCGATTCACGGTGGTGTCAACACGCACTTCCCTTATAACATGTCAACGGAATGATGACAAGTAGGCATGTCGTCCAATCGCTGACGCATACTGAGTTCGAGGAGGTGACCGACGACTCGCTCACGCCGGCGACGAGGCCGTGGCCAGCGCGCTGTCACGCAATGGGCCCGCGGGAACGCCGCCGGGCTGCGCCGGCTCGCCGGCCAAATCACCGGCCTGCCAGGCCTCGACACCGCCGCCCAAGACGCCGCGAACCGGATCCACCAGGCACTCGGCAACAACGACACCGCCACCCTGCTCGACCCGCTCGCCAATGCCGAGGCGCACCTGCCGGAACACCACCCGGACCTGGCCGCAAAGATCGCGACAATCGGGCCAAACAACCGACCAACTACGCCAAGAACCCACCACCAGCACTGAGCGAGGGTCGGCGAGCTCGCAGACGCCTCCGGGAGGCCTCTGGCCGCCGTGTCGTGGGAGACGAAGGTGGTAAGCGGCGAGGTCCGCAGTGCCCCCAAGACCGGGTGATCGCCCAATTGATCAAGCGCAGCATCGCGCGGGTCAGCTCAGCGCTCCGGCTGGCGTTCTCTCCCTGAGCGACCTGGCTGAGCGCGAGGCCGTGGGCACGCACGGAGTCGCCAGATCCTTTTGACGGCGGCCGTACCAGCCTCGACGGGAGATAGCCTTCTCGTCGTACCCGGTGGCGGGCGTGAGCTTGCCTGCGTCGATGTCGCGGTCGCCGCCGAACTCGAGCGCGTGCCGCACGCGCTCGTGCCCTTCCTGTCCAGCTCGAGGACGAGTCGGGCGTCGCTTGCCAGTGCCAGTCGTCGTACTGAATCTTGCGAGCCGCCCGCGCCTCGTCCAGAGCGCTCTGCGTGATCGCGTTCGACGCGGTGGCCGCCTCGTTGGCCTGGCGTACCCGAACCAGCTGATATCGACGAGGCCGATGTACGCGGGATCCCGAGTTCGCGCGCCGGATCCAGGCCCGAAAGCTGGTAGTCGACCGAGTGCGATCGTCGTCTCTTCACAGCACAGGTCAGCGCCAAGAACCGTCGATCAGATCCTGCCGGCCGTACCGGCTGAGAACGCTGATCAGGCGCACCTGCGCGCGGGAGAGGGCCGCGCGCAGCGTCGCGTTGGCGCCTTGAACCGTTGGTCGAATCTGGCCGCGGTGTAGGTGTCTCCGCAGTGCTCACACGTGCTGGCGCGCGCTTAAATCGGGCCCAAACGGGGGTGGAAGATCGTCCATGAATGACTCAACGTCCGGCCCGCGAAGGTGCCGAAATGCCCGTTGCAGATCGCCGCATGTTGGTGGAGGGGTCGTATTCGAGTTGGGGTGAGTTCGGGTCAGCGTGCGCGGTCGGCGAGGTAGCCGTTCCAGTCGCGGGCGGCGTGCGTTTGAGGAAGGTGGACTCGCGGTAGCGTGCCATGCTGGCGTGGTGGAGGAAGGCGTGCTCGGGGAGCTTCGGTTGCCGTCGCCGGTGGTTGAGATTGAGGATCACCGGCTGCGTGTTGCCGGGGTGCGGGTTGTGCTGAAGCGGGATGATCTGATTCATCCGGAAGTGCCGGGCAACAAATGGCGGAAGTTGAAGTACAACCTCGCGACGGCTCGGGAGCTCGGGTTCGGGACTCTGCTGACGTTTGGTGGGGCGTATTCGAATCACATCAGGGCGACTGCTGCGGTGGGGGCGTACTGCGGGTTCGAGACGATCGGGGTGATCCGGGGTGAGGAACACCTGCCGTTGAACTCGTCGTTGCAGTATGCGGTGTCGCGGGGGATGCGGCTGACGTACTTGGAACGGACGACGTACCGGGCGAAGACCTCGGATGCTGTGATCGGTGCGTTGCATCGAGAGTTCGGCGACTTCTACCTGATCCCGGAGGGTGGGAGTAACGCTGACGCCGTCCGCGGATGTGCAGAGTTGCCGGCGAAGCTGGACGCCTCCGTGGATGTCCTGTTCTGTGCGGTCGGGACCGGTGGAACGCTCGCCGGTGTGGCCGCGGGTGCGCGGGCGGATCAGTTGGTGGTTGGGGTTCCGGTGCTGAAGGGCGGTGCGTTCCTGGAGGACGACATCGTTTTCCAGGTTCCGGTGGCGATGGCTCCGCTGACCGACAGGTCGAGCGTGAGGCGCGATTCGCCGTCGGCGGGGTCGTTGGTGCCGCGGAGCCGGCTGCCGGCGTGGTGGAGGCGGATGGTGTGTTCGCCGTGCAGGTTGGCGGCGCGGCCGGAGGAGAAGTAGCTGTACCGGGAGAGCCAGAGGCCACTGAGATTGCCGCTCGTGGCCCATGCCGTGTCGAGGTTTGAGTGGTCGGCGAGGTCGATGACGAGGTCGGCGACGCGCACTGGTAGAGCTGTGCCAGCCGGGCGAGGACGTCGAGAGACGGCGCGTAGCCGGTTGGTGCGGGCCATTGCTCCCAGTAGGAGAAAGTTCTTGAAGGTCTTGGGGTCGTCTGGCCAGTGATGATTCCATTGGTCGGCTGCGTCGCGCTGGCTCCAGTCGTGGGCGAGGCGGAACGCGACCCGTGGGTTCACGCCGTACCGGTCGGCGAAGGCGTCCGCTATCTCGACCCAGGTTGATCCCTGGGCGCGCAGTTCGGTTGCCCAGTCTCGGCGCTCCTGGCGCAGACTGCTCGCCCTGGCAGGACGGGAGCCAGTGTCGATAGTCACGTGCGCATGTTGACACAACCTCCCCGTTGTGCGGGGAGGTTTGGGGTCAATGGTCACTGCCTGCCTCGGTGGTTCCTACGCGCTGCCGGGCGGCAGATTTGGAGCACGGTCAGGGCGGTGGGTGAGCGCCTACCGCGCACCGGCGGTGTTCGGTCTCATGCCCCGTCGCCCTGGCCGATCCAGGTGATGGTTGTGATCGGAGGACGGGAAGTGGATGTGACCAGGCAGAGCACGGGCGAGTGGCCGGCGCTCCGCTCAGCGCAGGAGATCGAGTGCGACGGCCGGAACCCTCGCAGCTAGGAACCATGTCTGCTCGGCTACCACCAAGGTCCGCATCGGGACGTCGACGGGGATGAGTGGCTCGACGACTGACTCTGCATCGCGCCGGGCCCTGACGGCAGGAAGCGTTGCGAAGTGTTGATTCGTCGGTTGATGGGAGCGGCAGTGGCTGCAGGGGAGGCGTCCGCGCGGTTGTTCGGCTACCTGGAGGACCGGGTACGGGTCAACACTGGCCTGCCGCAGTTGTACGGGACGCAGTTCGTTGACCACGGCAATGGCCTCGAACCGCAACCGATCGAGGATCCAAGCGGTCTCGCTGCGAGACGGGCGGCAGCCGGCATGGAGCCGTTCGAGGAGTACGAGGCGACGATGCATCAGGTTTGGCAGCAGGACAGTGATCCAGGGTCGGCTGATCCGTCGGAGGCATGAAACGAGCCACGGCCCGGACGGATTGAGGCCTGCGGGGCATACGAATGGCATTCATGTGCATTCCGGACAGTGACCACGAGGCTCCGCCTAGGTCCTGCTAGGTTCGTTTGTGGTGATGGCTAGGCCCGCGGTGAGCCGCTGCGAATGGGCAAGGTCGGCGAGCAGGAAACCGATGGGATCGGCATCGCCCGGCTCGTGACGGGTTGTCGTGGTCTCTGGAGGTACGACGGCGAGGAATGTGTAGCCGGTGCTGGCGGCGTCGATCCATTCCTGGCTGGCACCGAGTCCGCCGGGGATCTGGAGGGTAGGTCCTGGGGTGGTGAGTGTTGTGACGCGACGATCCGTGTGATGGAGGTGCAGCCGGCCGGAAGAGGGCCAGCGACGTTCCTGCCAGTCGTGTGGATCAATCTGGCCGACGCAGCGGGCCATCGCCAACTGAGTGCGGATCGCGCTGTAGGAGTCGGCTGGTGCGGCCTCGACGACTGGTGTTCTCCAGTACGTCGGCGGCCACCGGATGCCGTTTCTGTGTGGCAGCTGTCCAGCAGATCTGCGGGCGCCCAGCCGTTGATCTCAGCGGCCAGTTTCGAGCCCGAGGTTGAACGCGTCTTGGACGCCGAGGTTGAGGCCCTGCCCTCCGACCGGCGGATGGATGTGCGCCGCGTCGCCGGCGAGCAGTACCCGGCCGGTCCGGTAGCGCTCGGCCAGCCGGGTGGCGTCGCCGAAACGCGAGAGCTAGCGCGCTGAATGCACGCCGAAGTCCGTCCCGGCGACGGCCAGCAGCTGCTGCTTGATCTCTTCGAGAGTCGGCGGCACCGCCAGGTCGTCAGCCACGCTGCGGCAGGTACGCCGACGCGGTACACCCCATCGCCGAGGGGAATGGCACCGGACCGCAGCTGGGTTTGCGTACGTCGGCCACGGCGGCGGCGATCCTCTCCGGCGGAGCATCCGCCTTCATCTCGCCGAGCAGCGGTGTCGACCTTGCTCAGCTCACCGGGGGAAGCCGACACCGAGCAGCTTGCGTACCGTACTGCGGCCGGAACAGGGCTGCTCAAGGCCGAGCGGGTATTGTCGATGGGAGGGAGACCGGAGGCAGTCGATGAGCGACCAGGCGGATCAGAAGGTCAGTCCACGCCTGCGGGCGAAGCTCGATGACGCCGGTTCGAAGCAGGACGTCGAGGTCGTGGTCGAGCTAGCGCCACCCGAGCTTCCCGCCGAGGGCAGCCGGGGTGAGAAGATCGCTGTCGCCAAGCAGCGGTTCGAGCGTGAAGTCGCCTCGATGAGCGAACGGATCGCCTCATCCGGTGGCGAGATCATCGACACCGCGTGGATCAACTCGACCATTCGCACCAGGCTCCGGGCCGAACAGGTCGACGACCTGGCCGCCGACGATCACGTCGTAGCTCTGGACCTCGCGGCGAAGCTGGAAGCCGAGGACTAAGCGAACTGGGCCAACCCCTTGCCCTTCGCCGATACCGTGCCGCGGGAGATCCGCTTGGCTTCGCTGACGAGCTTGTCGCGCAGCTGGCCTGGATCGAGTGCCGGGTCCTTCTCCAGCCAGAGAGCCAGCATGCCGGATACGTGCGGAGCCGCGTAGCTGGTCCCGGCGCCTGCGTCTCCGAAGCCGCCGGCCACGAGGCATGCCGCGATGTTGCCCCCGGCGCCGCCGCCGGGAGCGACGACATCCGGTCCGGGCCGCGGTCCCGCCGGTCCACGGCTGCTGTAGTCCTCGACGGCCTTGCCATCGAGATCCGTCGCGCCGACAACGATGATCCCGTCGGCCTCGGCAGGACGGGTCATCGTCGCTCGTCCCGGACCTCGGTTGCCCGCGCTCTTGACCACAACCATTCCCAGCGCCCACGCAGCTTCCGCAGCGACGGCTTCCGGGCTCTTGGTGTTGGTGACCGATCCGGCACCCCACGAGCAGTTCGCGATCGCTGCCCCATCCTCCAGCGCCTGCTGGATCGCGAGGCCGCCGCTGAAGCTGTCACCGTTGAGCAGGTGGCTCGTCGCGAGCACCTTGTAGTTGTAGATGGTCGCACCGGGCGCGATGCCCCCGTTGTCGATATCGTCCGCCGCGATGATCCCCGCGACCGCCGTACCGTGGCTGCTTGGGTTGCCCCATGGCTCGGCGGTGAAGTTCCGGCGTTGGACAACCCGGCCACGGAGTGCGGGGTGCATCAGCGCCACCTCTGTGTCGATGACCGCGACAGTGATGCCCTTACCGGTGAGGTGCTCGGCCGTGAAGAACGCCGGGTAGCCGATCGCGTTGTGGTTGCGGGTATCGGCGTCGGCTTCGAGTCGGCGGGGAACGTCGACCGAAGTGACGCTGCGATCGGCGCAGACGTCCGCCAGGACCTCGGGGCCTGCCCAAGTGCGCAAGGTGTGGTTCAGCCAGCAGATCTGGGTGACCAGGGTCGGGATCTGCGGGACTCCAACCACCTCAGGCGCTGGTCCCAGCGACGTACCGGAGAGTCTTTCGATCTCGTTGTAGACCTCGCCGACCACTTGGTACGCCGACGTGCGGGCGGTGTGGACCAGTGCGCTGCGGAGCATCGTCGTGTTCGGATAGGCGACCGAACTGTCCGCGTGGGTCTCCGTGCCGATGGCCGACCAGTTCGACAGCTCCCGGGGAATCGGGAGCCGCGGCGGCGTGGTCGGCGCGGCGAACTCGACCACTGTGGGAATGGCGGGCAGGCCGGCTGGCGCCGGGCGAGCAATGGCCTCCAAGCCGAAGCCCGGCGCGACTGATGGTCGACTCAGACTGATCGTCAGGCAAAACTCGTCGGTGGACTTCGATTCGAGATCGCTGCCATACAGCGAGCGGACCGTCGCGCGTGCGTCGGCGATGGCCGCGCGCCGCTCTGGTGCGGTTGCCATGTTCCCCCCAAGAAAGTGTTGAGCAGGTGTCAAGAGAGCCAGTCGGGAATCCGATCTGGTGCGAGCAATTGGTATCGCTGCCGCAGCCGCATCGCGTTGCGGTTGCCGGGGTCCTCGAAGCCGAGGAAACGCAGGGCATTCCGGCCGAGGAATCGCTGTGTGGCGGCGACGCCGAATGTCTTGCGGTACTGCGTGCGATAGCTGTCGAGGAACTGGTCGTGAGCCGGCAGCAGGGCCTGCATGAACCAGTCGGAGCCGAACATCAAGCGGTCGGTCATCGGTGCGGTCTTCGCGGTCGCGGCCATCATTTCGCCGAGCATCGTGAAGTAGGCGCGCGCGATGCCGGCGTCATCGATGCGGTGGTTGCCGACATCGGCGTACACGTGCTCGTTCGCCACTGCGAGCTTCGCCAGCCGCCAAGGCCAGCCCGAGGCGGGCTCGTTCGCACGGGCTCCGCCGAAGTGGCCGAGATTGACTCGCAGGTTGGGAAACTCCCGCAGGGCCTGGGTCCAGCCGACCGGCCCGGCGAAGTCCTTGAAGCTGTCGTCGGCATAGTTCGATCGGTTCGCGTGGGCAGTGATGGGGACCTGCTCGGTCTGACACCAGTCGTAGAACTTCCGCAGTTCCCGGTCGACCAGCTCGGCCTCGGTGGGGGTCATGTCGATGGTCGCCTTGTTGCCTAGCGGCCTCCATCCCATCGGTGGATAGACCTTCACGCCGACGAACCCGTGCTCCAGGACTGCCGACTTGACCACGTCGAACGGCGTTTCGGCCAGACCCGAGAGCACCGCGTTGACCTGACGGCGCGGGTCGAAGCCGATGAAGGGATGCAACCTCGCGTTGTCGACACCAGGCAGCCGGCCGAGCATGCTCAAGCTGCTGATGCCCTCGAACAACTCGACCTGCTGGCGGAGCGTCGTCTTCGCCCGATCACCCAGCCCGGTGTCGAGATCGACGAGCAACGGGCAGAACAGGTTCACCTGCGCCGAGGAGTTGCGCACCAATCCGGCAGCGAGGTCGAGCCGAGACTGACCGAACAGCTTGGCCCATCTGACCGCGCGGCGGGCATCGGCGAGGCGATCGGTCCACCCCTCGGCGGACAGCGTAGCGACCTCGGTGCCGGTGCCGGTACGACGTACTTCAGTCTCCAGAGCGCTGCTCAATCGCCGGACGAAGATGGGGTCCTGGGCCAGCAGATCGTCGAAGGCAATGTCCGTTTGACTCTCGAGTTCCAGTCCCGCGCCGGATCCGAAGGTCTCTGGGCCAAGTACGTCGGCAACGGTCTCGTCGCCGGTCGCGAGCAGGCGCCGGATTCGCGCCATGTCTTCGGCGTATCCCGGCGCGGCGCCCTGCACGACGCGATCGATCAAGGTCGCCAGCAACGGTCCCAGAGCAGGCGTGTGCAAGTGCAATTGCTGCACGAAGCCCCGTACCGGAAGGTCATCCGCATTGAACACGTGACAATGCACGTCCACCACGAAGTCTGCCATCGCACCCGCCCCTAGTGTCGAAGAATGGCACCAGCGTGGGGTGGAGTCCAGGCCACGGCGTGAATCCATTCGGTGTACAAGTATTTGTTTCTCAACGACCTTGGGTTCGGTTGCGAGGGGTTGCTGAGAGGTGTGGTGGTGGGCCACGATGAAAATCGCGTGTCCGCCGGGATCCCTCGGCGGAGTCGCATTCTCAAGGGGGAGGATGCGTGGCCAGCCAGGATTGGGCGGCTGTTCAGGATCGCCTGATGGCCTCGTACGACGAGGTGCGCGACGAGCTGCTCGGGATCCCGGGCGTCGTCGAGGTCGGCGTCGGGCTGCGCCGCCGCGCCGGCCGGATCGAGGACGAGGCCGTGTACGTCGTCTCGGTGCGCAGCAAGCTTCCGCGGTCGGAGGTACCTTCCGGCCAGCTGATTCCCGAGTCCATCCGGGGCGTACCGACTGATGTCGTGGAGTTCACGGAGCCGATTCCGCTGCTGGGCTTTGGAGATGAGGACCACAAGCGCAACTACGGGACAAAGGTCGGGGGAGTCTCGATCAGCGCGGACGGCGGGAGGCCAGGGACGCTCGGTTGCTTCTGCAGGCGGAATGACGACAACAGCGTGGTCCTGCTCAGCTGCCACCACGTTCTGCTCGACGGAATCGCCGAAGTGGGATCAGGCGTTGGGCAGCCCCGGTACGACGCGAGTTGCTGTTGCACGTGCAACGAGATGGGCACCGTGCTCAAATCCGACAAGAACCTCGATTGCGCGATCGCTTCGGTCAAGTCGGACGTCAAGTTCTTCCCGAAGATCCGCCGGATCAAGAAGACCGACGGAACAGTGGAGGAAGAAGGCCTGATTCTCGGTGTGGCACCGCCGGTGATGGGGCGGGTCGTCTGGAAGGTTGGCAAGACGACGGGCCTGACCCGGGGCAAGGTCTCGGTGATCAATCCCGGATTGACTGACATCGAGATCGCAGTCGATCCAGCGTTCAGCACCTTCGCCCAACCCGGCGACTCGGGGTCCGTCGTGGTGGAGGAGGCGACCGGCATGGTCGTTGGGCTGTTGCGTGCGATCACGGCCGACGACGGGCTGACCGGCGTCATGAAGAAGATGACCGACGTCCTGGCGGTGCTCAACATTTCACTCATTCCGAGCGATCCGGCGGCGGTCTACACCGAGGCGTACGACGAGGACGGCGAGGAGCTCTTTCCGTTGCCGACGGCATCGCCCTTCGACAGCCTGGTGGCACGGCTGCGCGAGGACGAGGCCGGTCGTACCCTCCTGCGGGTCGCCGAGCGGCACGTGCAGGAGTGCCTGGAGTTGGTGAATCGGCGGCGCGAGTTCACGGTGGCGTGGCATCGCGGCCGCGGTCCGGCCTGGCTTGCCAGCCTGGGCAGAAGCTCCCGGGACCCGATCTACCGGATCCCCGACCAGATCGATGGAGTCGACCGTGCGGAGGCGCTGCGGCGGATCGAGCTCGCACTCGCTGCTGAAGCGAGTGACGACCTTCGGTCGGATCTGCGGGAGTTCGGACCGTCGTTGGCCGCTGCGTTCGGGGCCGGATCCAGCGTGGACGACATCCTCGACCGCCTTCGGATTCCGGCGAGTGCGCGATGACGAGCTACGAGGAGAAGAAGGCCGAGACCGAACGTCTGAAGGCGTTGCTGCCCGCCGTACGCGAGGAGTTGATGCGGATTCCGGGCGTCTCCCGCGTTGCCGTCGGTGCCCGGGAGCGGGCCGGCGAGATCGTCGAGGAGTTCGTGTTCCGCGTCCATGTGGACGAGAAGCTGCCCGAGTCCGAGCTGCCGCCCGACCAGATCGTGCCGCGCGAGATCGCCGGAGTGCCGACCGACGTGGTGGTGAAGCGGCTGCCGGTGAACGAGATCGGTTTCAACGACGAGAACGACCACACGGACTACTCGCCCGAGGTCGGCGGGTCCCGGATCGGCGCGGAAGTTGCCGGAGGCACCGGAACCCTTGGCTGCTTCTGCCGCCGTACGAACGACGACCGGGTCGTCCTGCTCAGCAACTGGCATGTCCTGATCGATCCCGGCGGTGACATCGGCGACGGCGTCGGCCAGCCGCGGTGGCGCGAGTCGTGCTGCTGCGCCTGCGGCAAGATCGGCGAGGTCCTCGACTACGACGAGGACCTGGACTGCGCGATCGCCGAACTCGACTCCGACATCGCCTACGCACCCAAGATCCGGCGGATCCTGCGTGCGGACGGCACCACCGAGCTCGAGGGCCGGATCGAGGGTTCGGCCGCGCCGGTCGTACTCGATGAGGTCTGGAAGGTCGGCGCTCGTACCGGGCTGACCCGGGGCATGATCACCGACATCGACCCGGGCCGGGTGGAGATCTCTCCGCTCGACCCCTTCCCACGGATGAGCAACAAGGGCGATTCGGGCTCGGTCTATGTCAGCCTCGCGACCGGCATGGTCTGCGTGCTGCACAACAAGGGCAACGGCCGAGAGGGCTTCGGCATCCCGTTCGACGAGGTGATGCTGGTGCTCCACATCGACGTGATCCCGACCGACCCGGACGCCGCCTACACCGTGCGGGACTGGATCGACTCCGACCGTCCGGTTCCGGTCAGTACGCCATACGCCGACGTGGCCGAGCGACTCAGGCAGACGCCGGGTGGGCGCGAATTGCTGAGGCTCGTGGCGCGGCATCGAGACGAGTGCCTTGACCTGGTCGAGAACCATCGCCGGTTCACCATCGCCTGGCATCGCAGCGGTGGACCGGCGTATTTGGCGGCTATCGTTCGCAGCGTGCGCGATCCGGATTTCCAGATCCCGCGGCGTTTGGCGGGCGTGGACCGAGCAGAGGCGGTACGACGCCTCACCTCAGCGCTGAGGGCGGTCGGCAGCCCGGAGCTAGTGGCCGATTTGGACCTCTTCGCGGCGTCTCTCGGGCAAGTGCTGACAGACGCCGACACGGCTGAGCAGCTTCTGGAGAAGTGGGAGGAAGCCCGGCAGCTGGTCGGGTGACACGTCATGGCCGAGGACCCGGGAACACTTGCTGCGATCGCGGCCTCGCTTGCCCGGGTCGTCCAGCCGCTCGAGGACCGGCTTGCCGGTGGTGACTTGAGGCTCCTCCTGGCCGAGCTCGGGCTCAACCTCCCGCCCACCATCGACGCGGACGCGGCGCTCGGCGCAGCCGGCCAGGCCGCGATGCAACGACTCACCGACCTGCCGACGATCATCACCGCGCTGGCAGAGGCCGTGTCGGACGAGGACACCGCGGCGATCGTCGGCAAAGCGCTGGAGCTGGCCAACGCTGTCGGCGGCGTGATCAAAGACCTCACCTCACTCGCGAATACGATCAAGTCGTTGGCAGGGACCGGCATCCCGGCGGCAGAACTGAATCAGTTCGCCGACCAACTCCCCGGCCGGCTGGTCGACTACCTCGTTGTCCGCAACCTCGAAGAGCTTCCGGGTGTCGCCGCCGCGCTCGACTTCGTCGGGTTCATCGAGCGGATCGACGTACCGGCTGCGGATGCGGCACATCCCGCGTTTGTCCGCCGGGTCGTGCAGATCGGGCAGTTGACCGCGTTCCTCGCTGACCCGGCCGCGCAGCTCAAGGCGAAGTATCTGTGGGGCGATCCGGCGTTCACCGGGCTCCCGTTGCTGCAGAAGATCACCTCCCTGTTGACCGGTGCGGGCGTTCCGGCGGTGCTCGACCTCGCCGGACCGACGCCCGTACTGGATGTGATGGTGCTGGAGGTCAGTCCGAAGCTGGATGCGCCCGTGGGCCTGCGAGTGCGGATCGCCCACCCGCTCGTGATCGACCCGGCGCCGTTCAGCCAGGACGACTGGGAAATCAGCATCAGCCTGAACACGCAGCTCGAGCCCGGGGTCGAGATCATCATCCAGCCTGATGACGGGGTCTTCCTGAAGCCGATCGGCACGACACCGGTTCAAGGCGACCTGGCCGTGTGCTGGCAGGGCGGCAGTCCGACCGGGACGCCGTACGTCGTGATCGGGGAGCCTGGCGGGAGTCGGCTGGAGGTGCGGCAGTTCGGTGCGACGGCAAAGGTCGGGTTCGCGTGGAACTCCGCGCTGAGCCGGGGCGAGGGAACGTGGAAGATCGGTGGCGAGGTGAAGGGCGGCAAGCTCGTCGTGTCGCTGGCCGGCGCCGACGGGTTCCTGGGCAGCATTCTCGGTGGCTTCGGCCTCGAGTCCGATTTCGACCTGGGCCTGGGATTCTCGTCGGCCGAAGGGCTCTTCTTCTCCGGCTCGGCCACCCTCGACATCCAGCTGCCACTGCATGTGCAGCTCGGGCCGGTCGAGTTGAGTGCGCTGACCATCACCGTGGGGCTCGGCGATTCCAGCTTCCCGATCGGACTGAGGACCAACCTCAAGGCGGCGCTCGGTCCGCTGCAAGGCGTCATCGAGCAGGTCGGTGTCGGCGCGGAGGTCAGCCTGCCGGCCGACCGCCAGGGCAATGCCGGACCGGTCGACTTCGAGCTGAAGTTCCTGCCACCCAAGGGCGTCGGGTTGTCGCTGGACGTCGGGGTGGTCAAAGGCGGCGGCTATCTGTTCATCGATCCCGAGCGCGGTGAGTACGCCGGTGCGCTCGAGCTCGCGCTGTTCGGGGTCGTCACGGTCAAGGCAATCGGCATCATCAGCACGAGAATGCCGGACGGGTCGACGGGATTCTCGCTGCTGATAGCGATGTCGGTCGAGTTCGGCACCGGGATCCAGCTCGGCTTCGGGTTCACCTTGCTGGCGGTCGGCGGCATCGTCGGGCTGAACCGGACGATGAACCTGCAGGCGCTGGCCGACGGCGTGCGGACCGGCGCGATCGAATCGGTGATGTTCCCGCGCGACATCATCGCCAACGCGCCGAAGATCATCAGCGACCTGCGCGCGTTCTTCCCGCCGCGGAGCGGCAAGTTCCTGATCGGGCCGATGCTCAAGCTCGGCTGGGGTACGCCGACGCTGGCCAGCATCTCGCTCGGGATCATCATCGAGATCCCCGGCAACCTCGCGATCGTCGGGGTGGTGAAGGTCGCGATCCCGGCCGACGACGTGGCGCTGATCGTGTTGCAGGTCAGCTTCATCGGGGCGATCGAGCCGGACAAGAAGCGGGTTTGGTTCTTCGCGTCGCTGTTCGAGTCGCGGATCGTGTTCCTCACCATCGAAGGCGAGATGGGGTTGCTGGTTGCCTTCGGCGACGATGCGAACTTCGTTCTCAGCGTCGGCGGCTTCCATCCGCGGTTCGCGCCACCGCCACTGCCCTTCCCGAGCCCGCGGCGGGTGGCGATCGACCTGATCAACACCCCGGTCGCCCGGGTGCGGATCGAGGGCTACTTCGCCGTCACCACCAACACGGTCCAGTTCGGCGCCCGGGTCGAGGTCTTCTTCGGGCTGAGTGCGCTGAACGTCCAGGGTCATCTCGCGATCGACGCACTGTTCCAGTTCTCGCCGTTCTACTTCGTCGTCGAGATCTCCGCCTCGTTCTCGGTGAAGGCCTTCGGAGTCGGGGTGTTCTCCGTCGGCGTCCGTGGGACCTTGCAAGGACCGGCGCCGTGGAACATCAAGGGCCACGGGTCGATCTCCTTGCTGTTCTTCGATATCGGTGTCGACTTCGAGAAGACCTGGGGAGACGCCAGGAACACCGAGCTGCCACCCATCGCGGTGCTGCCGATCCTCGAGGGTGAGCTGAAGAAGGTCGAGAACTGGCGCGCGATCCTGCCGGCCGGCACCAACCTGCTGGTGTCGCTCCGGCCGATGCCGGCGGCGGAGGCAGCGCTGATCCTGCATCCCGTCGGCGTACTGCGAATCTCGCAGCGGGCGGTGCCGCTCGACCTGAAGCTGGACAGGGTCGGCGCGCAGAAGCCGAGCGACGTGAACAAGCTGTCCGTCGTGGTGACCGGCGGCGGTCTGGCCCGGAAGGACGATGCCTTCGAGCCGTTCGCACCCGCGCAGTTCCAGAACTTCACCGACGCGGAGAAGTTGTCGAAGCCGGCCTTCGCGCCGGAGCACTCCGGTGTCGACCTGTCGGCCGCGGGCAACGACGTCCGTTCGTCGGTCATGGTTCGCCGGGTGGTCCGGTACGAGGAGATCATCATCGACACCTTCTACAAACGGTTCGCCCGCCGGTTCCGTGGCTACTTCGGCGTGCTGTTCGGCTTCTTCCTGAATGGCGCGGCGGTCTCGCGCTGCGAGTTGTCCAAGGCGGTCAAGACGAAACTGCAGCCGTTCGAGGACAAGATCGACGTACGACCGGAGACGTTCACGGTCGCGATGCAGTCGACGAACCAGGCGTACTCGGCCGATTCCAGGTCGTTCCACAGTGAGGCGAGTGCGCGGGAGTACCTGGCGAGTCAGGTCGCCGTGGATCCCGGCCTGGCCGACGCTGTCCACGTGATCCCCAGCTACGAGGTGGCGCTATGAGCCCGGCCCTGGGCACGTATTCGTTCCTGCCTTGGCTGCGGCAAGGACTCGCGAATCAGATCCAGTCGCCGGACTTCGCCGACGTCAAGGTCCGGGCTCAGATCACCGTGGATCTCGATGCCCGCGGGGAGAAGCTGGCCGGTGGCAGCCAGGGCACTCCGGTGGGCAGGCCGGTGTCCCTGTTCGGTCCCGGCGACATCGTCGGCATCGACCGGCGGGCCATCGTGCGGGTCGAGCCGCGGGACTGGATCACCAACTTCGAGCCGAATCACCTGCCGCAGATCGAGTTCTACGACGAGGACTTCCCCTGGCGCTACACACCGGCCGCGCCCGATGTCGCCCGCGGTCGACTCAGGCCTTGGCTGGCGCTCGTCGTACTCGCGGAAGGGGAGTTCACCGAGGGCACCGATACCAGGAGCAAGCCGCTGCCGTACGTCGATGTGCCCGACCTGGCGGTGTTCCCGAAGGCGGAGGAGCTTTGGGCCTGGGCGCATGTCCACGTCAACCGGAGCCTCGCCGACAGCGACGGCGAGTTCCGCTCGACCGACATGACGAATGTGATCCCGAAGCTGGTCGCGACCCTGGCCGAGAACCCCGACCTCGCCTACTCGCGGCTGCTCTGCCCGCGCAAGCTGGCCGAGAACACGGCGTATCACGCCTTCCTGATGCCGACCTTCGAGTCCGGTCGCCGCGCGGGCCTCGGGCTCGAGCTGGCGGATGTCGTCGCGACCATGTCGGCGTGGGATGCGGCGGCCAGGCCGCAGGGGCAGTCCTTTCCCTTCTACCATCGCTGGTTCTTCCGCACCGGGACTTCCGGCGACTTCGAGACCTCGGTGCGCCTGCTGGTCCCGCGGGTGGTCGATCCCCGGGTCGGCTTCCGCGAGCTGGACGTGCAGGAGCCGGGATCGACGGTCGACGGCGTCGACAACCCTGATCTCGGCGGCATCCTCAAACTGGGTGGCGCACTCCAGCCACCGTCGAAGGTCCCGCCCGAACCAGCTGACGTCTTCGAGCTGTGGGACGACCCGTTCCCGCGGCCACTGCAGCTGGACCTGGCCCGGCTGCTGAACCTGCCCGACGAGTACCAGCTCGCGGGCGATCCCGACCCGATCATCACTCCGCCGCTGTACGGAACGTGGCACGCCCTGACCAAGCGGGTCCTCACCGAGCACGACGGCGCGCCGATCACCCCGAACGACAACTGGGTCCACCGCCTCAACCTCGATCCCCGGTTCCGGGCCGCGGCCGGGATCGGCACGAGGGTCATCCAGGACCAGCAGGAGAAGTTCATGGACGCGGCCTGGGAACAGATCGGCAAGGTGCTCGAGGCGCAGCGCCGCATCTGGCTCGGCCAGTTCGGACTCCTCGTCTCGGATGTCTGGTACGACGCACACCTCGTGCCGGCCGTCGGCGTCAGCCGGCAACAGGGGTTGTTGCTCTTGGCACCGTTGAACAAGCGGATCGTGGGCGATGGGGTCACGCTGCACCACACGTTCCGCGAGGCGTTCGTGCAGCCCACCATGACGTCGTCCGCGCTGCGCCGGGCGGTCCGGCCGCGCGGTCGATTGATCCAGTCACTCCCGTTCGACGTCACGCATGCTCCAAACCAGTTGCTCGAGCGAGTCAACGACGAGGAAGTCAGTGCTGCCCCACCCAAGGTCGCGCCGGCCGGCGTGCTGACCGGTGAGGAGGCGGCTGCTCAAGCACAACCGGCCGACGTGCCGCGCGTCGTACTGGAATGGCTGAAGCGTTACCCGTTCCTGCCCGTGCTGGTGGTCTTGGCTGCCGCTGTACTTGGGGTGTTGCTCTTCATCCTGCTGCCGTGGCTCATCGGCCTGATCTTGGCGCTGTTCGTTCTCGGGGCCGGGTACCTGCTCTATCGAGTGCTGACCCGCTGGGCTCGCGCTGGCCAGGCGGCCGGCCTAGTTGATCTCACCGCGCTGACGCCGGAGCTGATCGACCAGCTGCCAGGCGTTTCGGACTTCGTCATCAGCGAGCCCGGATCAGGCGTCGTACGACGGGGGCCGGGAGCCGACAGCGTTGAGTCAGCGCGATTCAAGCAGGCTTTGCGAGACACGTTCGGCGGCGTGCAGCTCAGCGTCGAGGCCGGCCAACCGCCGAAGCGTCGCAGGCTCGATCTTCAGGGCCTCGCGACGTCGGCGATCGGGGCGGTCAAGCCGGTCCGGACGATCCCGAAGCGGGTGCTGTCCGGGATCGTGCTGCCGCCCCGGATCACCGATGACCTGGTCGAGCCACCGCGGGAGACGTTCGTCGAGCCGATGGCCTATCCCGTCATCGATCGGCCGATGTACGAGCCGCTGAAGAACCTGTCGTCGGAGTTGTTCCTGCCGAACATCAACCTGATCGAGCCGAACAGCATCACCTTGCTGCAGACGAATCAGCGATTTATCGAGTCGTACATGGTCGGCCTCAACCACGAGTTCGCCCGGGAATTGCTCTGGCGGGAGTATCCGACGGACCAGCGCGGCTCGACCTTCCGGCAGTTCTGGGACGTCCGCGGGTTCTTCAACGCCGAGAACCTCGACGACGAGGCGCTGAAGGAGAAGCTGCGCGACATCCCGCCGCTGCATCTGTGGCCGAAGGCCTCGCTGCTCGGTACGCACGATCATCGCGAGCTGCCCGGTGAGAACGAGGAGGAGCTGGTTCTGGTGATCCGCGGCGAACTGCTGAAGCGCTACCCGAACGCCGTGATCTACGCGCATCGAGCCTGCTGGCAGCGCAAGAGCGCGACGCCAGCGGACGCGAATCGCGAGCCCTGCGCACGCTCCGGCGCGATCGACAACACGGTCGAGCGGCGGCTCGTCTCGCTGACCGCGGCCGAGGAGGAGCGGCCGCCCACCAGCAAGATCCTCACTCCGCTGTACGAGGCCAAGGTGGATCCGGACATCTACTTCTTCGGCTTCGACCTGACCTCGAAGGAAGCCAAGGGCGAATCGGGTGAGGAGCCCGACGACGACCCCGGCTGGTTCTTCGTGATCAAGCAGCGCCCCGGTGAGCCGCAGTTCGGTCTCGACAACGAGCAGAGTCCAGATCTCCAGGTGTGGAACGACCTGTCCTGGCCGTTGATCCAGCCGGCCGCGGCCGGAGCGCATATCGACATCGCCAGTGCGCCGGCGCAGTTGAGCGTCGCGAATCCGGGCAGCTCGGACGAGAAGTATCCGCAGTACCTCGATGACAGGAACATCCAGTGGAACCGGAACACGATGAGCTCAGCTGATCTGGCTTACATGACCTTCCAGGCGCCGGTGCTGGTCGCCGTACACGCGCACGAGATCCTGCCGTGACCGACTTCACCGATCTCCGCGCACAGCTCCGGGACGCCCGGGAGCAGGTCAGCGGTATCGCGAGCCAGTCGGCCGCACTCGTCGAGCGGCTGAAGCAGATCGACGTACGCACGGCTCGGTTGAACCGGGTCGCCTCCGCCGGCAACGAGGAGTACGACGCGCAGCGGGCGGAACTGGAGCGGGACCGGCGTGAGACTATCGCGGCTCTCGAGGAACTCCGTCGTAGCCGTCGGGAGGCCGTCGCGGTCGAGGCGGAGCTGGCCGGGCAGTTCGGTCAGTTCACCGATCCGCGGGAGGGAATCGGGCGGCTGGACGACGGCGTCCCGATCCTGATGATGCCGGTTCGGGTGGAGACGCGCTTCAAGCAGGATGAACTGTGGGTCCGGGTGTTTCCGGATGATTGCTGGGTCGACGGGTTCGACCCGGAGCTATCCGAGACCGAGCTGACCAACGTACGCCGGTACTGGACCGGGATCTGGCAAGCGGGCGGGATCGAGGATCAGGAACGTGGCGCGTGGACAGTGCTGGTCGAGGCCCACGGTTCCGGGCGCGCTGGGTGGATCGTCGACGCCTACCAGCCGGCCAATCTTCCCGGCAAGCCGGTGAAGGTGCGCGCCGAGGACGTCGTACTCACGGTGCCGGTGGAGAGCGCGTTGGCCGACGCCGACGCGGTCGCCGACTACTGGAGAGAGCTGTGGCTCGCCGATAGAGCGGCGGCTGAGTCCGCGGCTGTGGAAGCCGCACTCGAGGATGCGGTGGGAGCGGCGCGGGCTGACGAGATCCGGGCCGGCTTTGTTCCGGCGAACTTCACCGCGGCCGTTGCCGGCGGGCTGACGAAAGCGGACGTCGCTGTCTCGGTGGCCTTCGTCGAGTTGCCTGCGACCGCTACGAGGGAGAGCGCTTGGTCCAGTGCGCCGCGGGCGACGATCCTTCCGGACCGGTTCGTGTTCCTCGGGTACGAGCAGGCCGGTGGTCAGCCGTCAGTGATCCGAGTCGGTACGCCGGTTCCGTCGCCGCTGGTGGTCGGTCCCGACCCATCCGCGCCAGCGGCGGAGCAGCTGCACCATGACGAGCACGGCAACCTGGTGATCCCGAACGAGCTCGGCTGGCTGGTGGACTTCGACGCGGCGGAGAAGGTCGGGATGGCGATGCGGATCCCGTTGACGCCGACGCAGGCGTCGCGCGGATTCGCTCGGGTGCTCGTGCTCGGCGTACGGCTCAGTGCTGACGAGGGCACCGCACAGACGGAACTCGAGACGTTGCTGCGGCACCATTCCTCCAAGGGGAGTGGGCTCGCGGTGGTGCCGCAGGGGACTCCCACCAACAACACCGAGGCAGTCGGCACCGGCTTCGATCGGCTGGACGACGCGGACGAGAGTTTCGACGACCGCCGGCAGCCGTTGTTCCTGGCGCAGAGCGGCTGGCTGGACAAGGCCGACGGGCAGTGGCTCGCGGAGTACCTCGGAGTCGATCCCGGCTTGTTCTCCACCACCCACGCCGCGGATGCGCAGGACCAGTTGACGGCGCGAGCGATGAACACCGCGCTGTGGCCGGCGACGATGGGCTACTGGATGGAGACGATGATGTCGCCGGTCTTCGACGACAGCGCGATCGAGACCACCCGCGAGTTCTTCACCCAGTTCGTGATCGGTGCCGGTGCGTGCCCCGCGATCCGGATCGGGCAGCAGCCGTACGGGATCCTGCCGGCGACGCCGCTGTCGCGGATGAACTGGCTCGAGCAGCGACCTGATCGAGTTCATGACTTCGGCCAGTTGCAGCGGCTCTACCGGATTCTGCTCGACATCCGGGCCGACTTCGACGGCATCGTCCCGAGCCTGTCCAGGGTCGGCGCGAGCGGCGATCCTCATGCGCTCCTGCTCGATGTTCTCGGTCTGCATCCCGGGTCGGTCGAGTGGTCGCAGCGGTACGCCGAAAGCCTCAAGACGCTGTTCAACCGGCTGAACCTGCTGGGATTCGGCGGCCTGATCCAGAAGTTGCTGATCGCGGCGCAGCGTCAGGCCGCCCGACAGAAGCTGACCGGCCTGGGTCACGCCGGCGAGGTCGACCCCAAGATCCTCGACCTCGTCTTCGCCGGCAAGCACAACCTGCTCAAGGGCGGCGTGATCGACGACGTACCGCTGTCGGAATCCGAGCAGCTCCGGACGTCGACCGACGATGGCAGGAACTACCTCGAGTGGCTGATCGATGCGGCCAACACCTCACTCGACGCGCTGTACCAGCAGAAGGGATTCGTCGACAACAAGCGTCCGGCCGCGCTCCTCTATCTGCTCCTCCGGCATGCGCTCCAGCTCGGCTACTCCGATGTGAGCATCCGGCTGCATCAGGACGCTGGGCTCTACTCGGCTGCGCAGGCTGCGATCGCCCGCGCTGACGAGCCGTTCCTGCATGTCCGGGACAACAACCTGGTCAGCGAGAGCCGCTATCAGCCGTTGTACGTCGCGGCGACCGAGATCACCGGGAATCCGGACACACCGGTGCACGAGTACATCGGCGAGCGGCTGCGGGCCCTTCAACTGCACTTCCACCTCAGCGATCAACTGGCCGCACTCGGCCGGCTGAAGGACCAGCCGACCGCCGTACTGGAGCGGGCGTTGGCGGACCACGTCGATCTGTGTTCCTATCGGCTCGACGCCTGGTTGCTCGGGCTGGCGAACGTGCAACTGGCGATGATGCGCGGCCTGCGCAACGGTTCGGAGACCCCGGCCCGCCAGGGCATCCACCTCGGTGGGTACGCATGGCTCGAGGACCTGCGGCCGGATAGGCGAGAGTTGACCCCGGTCGAGCTCGACGAAGAGTTGGCGGTCGTGTTCGGTGACGGTTCGCCGTTGCTTGCCGACAGCACCAATCAGGGCTACGTGCATGCTCCGTCGCTGAACCACGCGGTCGCGGCCGCCATACTGCGCAACGGCTTCCTGTCGAACGCCAGTCCGGCGAATCGGCAGACGATGGCCGTCAACCTCACCTCGGAGCGGGTCCGGGTCGCCCTTGGCATCATCGAGGGCATCCGCGCCGGGCAGAGCATGTCGAGCCTGCTCGGCTACCAGTTCGAACGCGGCCTGCACGACCGGCACGGGCTCGCCGAGGTCGACAAGTTCATCTACAAGCTGCGCAAGGAGTTCCCGCTCCGGGCGGACCGGATCAAGTCGACGAAGTCCGAACCCGGTGATGCGATCGACGCCATCGAGGCCAGGAACGTGATCGACGGTCTCGCCCTGGTCGAACACCTGGCGAGCACGCAGAAGTTCACCTACCCCTTCGGGAAGAACACGCTGCCGGACGCGAGCCCGGCCGAGGCCGCCGCGCTGAACGCTGAGGCGGACCGGCTCCGCGAGACGCACGACGCCGTCGCGGACCTGGCTCTGTCCGAGGGCGCGTACCAGGCCGTGCTGGGCAACTACGACCGGGTCGCTTCGACGTACGACGCCTATGCCCGCGGCAACTTCCCGCCGGAGCCGGACGTGGTCCGCACGCCGCTGAACGGAACGGGCCTGACCCTGCGAGTCGGTTTGCACCTCGACCCGGCCGCGGATCCGGCGACCTCGCCGGTAGCCGGGACCTCGATGACTCCTCGGGCAGTCGGCGAGCCCGGTGTGAACGCGTGGCTAGCCGGCGTTCTGCCGCCGCCGGATCAGATCGGTTGTGTCGCGTCGTACCGCTCTGCCGCGACCGGAACCACCGAGACGCTGGAGATCACGCTCGACCAGCTCGGCCTGCAACCCGCGGATCTGCTGGCCGTCATCCGGGAGGACACCGAGTCGTCGATCAGCGAGCTCGACGACCGCGTCGTGCAACGCGTGGTCGCCGACGCCGATCCGCGGCCGGACGTGCTGGTGACGATCGAGTACCTCACGACGCAGACAGCGCCGTACAGCGTCTTCGAGCTGCTGCCGGGTCTTCGCGCCGTACGGCGATTGACGACCAAGTCGCGGCCGCTTCGGTCCAGTGATCTGGCGCTGATGAACGAGTCGAGCAGCACGCAGGACGCCGCGCCGGAGTTCGACAAGGAGCGGCTCGACCGGGTGCGGAACGCGTTGCTGGATGTCCAGGCCGACCTTGCGGCGTACGCGGCGAGTATCGATGGACCTCTTGCGGATCTGGACAACCGGCGCGACGAGATTCTCACCGGGATCGACACGTTCATCGACGATCTGGCCGCGCTGCTCGCCAGGGTGGCGCTGTTCGGGATCCCGCAAGCTGGGTGGGCGTTCGCGTATGACTTCCGGCGGAACTGTTTCGCCACGATGCTGGCGCAGGCGGCGGAGCTGGTGACGCGGTGGGATGGCAAGCTTGCGGAGTTCGACGCGCGCGTTGCTGAGGCCGGGACGGCGGCGACGGACGAGGAGAAGTTCGAGCTGCTCACGCAGGCCGAGCGGGCGGTCTCGACGATCATCACCTCGCCGTTGCCGGCCTCACCCGCGACGTACGAGGCCGACCTGGTCACTGTGAAGAGGCCGGCGTTCGTTGCCAAGCGCATCGAATTCGACGCGTTCGAGGGGTCGACCCGGCGGGGTGTCTCGGCGCTGCTGGCCGATCTGCGGGCGGCGTTGCCGATCACGGACCTCGACTTCGTTCCCTTCGACCTCGGCACGCGCGAGGACGAGATCATCCGCTTCGCGCAGGACATCAGTGCCGTTGCCACCGTGCTCGGCGCCGAGGTCGATCGTCGCCTCACCGCATCGCAGGACCTGTTCGACGAACACGACGCGACGGCCGAGGCCAGTGCCAGGGTCGACGCGCTCGATCGGGCCGCGAAGGTTCTGCTGGGGGAGGACTTCCGGATCGTCCCGCGGTTCCGATTGTCGGCAGCGCAGGGCGACGAGCTGGCCAACGCGCACGCCGACTCGGCGTCGAACCGCTTGTTCCGGCACCTCACCACGCCGGCCGATCCGGCCGTCGACCCGGTCGATTTCCCGGTCGACGAGTGGATGTACGGCGTCGCCCGGGTGCGCGAGAAGCTGAATGCCTGGGAGCAAACGGTGATGTTCACCGGAGCCCTCGGTCGCCCGGAGCCGGAGCTGACCGCGATCCAGTTGCCGTACGTTCCCGATGATCACTGGCTGGGGCTCGACTTCCCAGCGGACAAGAAGCTGGACAGTGACCGGCTCCTCTACACCGCCCACTACTCCACGCCGTTCGACAAGACGAAGCCACAATGCGGGATGCTGCTCGACGAGTGGACCGAGACGATCCCTGACCAGAGCATCGACACCGGCATCGCCTTCCACTACGACCGGCCCAACTCCGAAGCGCCGCAGACGATGCTGCTGGTGACGCCGTCGGAGTTCCGTGGCGCGTGGCAATGGAACGACTTGGTCGACGCTCTGAACGAGACGCTGGACCTGGCCAAGAGCCGGGCCGTGGAACCCAAGCATCTGGACTCTTCGCCGTACGCGCCCTTCTTGCCCGCGACCGTGCTCGCCACCCAGGTCAGACAGCTCACGATCGCGATGGATCTTGCCCTCAACAACAAGATCGCCCTGCTGGAGGACTGACATGCCGTTCAGCATCACGCGCAACCTCGGCTCGGTCATCGCGAAGAAGTCGCGGCCCGCGATCACCATCTGGAACCGGCTCGAGGGCCGGCCGCGAGCGGAGAACTTCGACCGCGCGCTCCGGGCCGAGGTCCGTGATGCGTTGTGGATGCTGACCCGGCAGTGGCAAATGGGCGAGTTCCGGGGCGACGATGCGGGCTCGCCGATCGACGTGAAGGTCCATCTGGAGACGACGAAGCTGCAGAAGTACCAGGCGGTGCTCGGGCCGGTCGAACCCTTCAACGACCAGATCCCGCTCGAGGCACACGTCGAACGGATGGCGTTGGCGATCGCGCAGGGCGGCCATGAGATCGCGCTCGACCTCCGGCTGCTGCTCGGTCGGCAATGGCTGAAGCTGATCCGCAGTGTGTCGCCGGCGCCGCTGGTTGCCGAGCAGTTCATCGGCCAGTACCCGATCCACGTGCCGGATCCGACGGACCTCGCTGATGCGCCGACGTGCGCGCACCCCGAGGCATGGTCGAGCTTCGCAGCCGTCGCCACGCGGCGGATGGACGGGGTCAAGCTCCTCGACCACCTCGCCTCTGCTGGGAATCATGCGTACGACGGGATCCCGGCGCTGGTGGGGATGGAGGCCCAGGTCGACGTCGTCGCGGAGCGGTTCGGTCGGTGGTTCCGGCGCGTGTTTCACCAGCCGGCCGGACCGGGTGCCTGGCAGAAGGAGCGGCTCGAGTACCAGTTCGCGGTGTCGGCGCCGTACGGCGAAGCGGAGAAGGTGCTGGCCGCGGAGGAGTACTACCAGGGTCATCTCGACTGGTACAACTTCGATGTCGACCCGACGCGGGAAACACTGGGCGACCTCGATCCGGCGGCTGTTCCGCCCAAGCCGCACACCTTGTCCATGTTGCCGACACAGGCGACGTTCAACGGGATGCCGAACACGCGCTGGTGGCGATTCGAGGACTCCCGGACCAACTTCGGCGATATCAAGCCGGACACCACCGACCTGGCGAAACTGCTGCTGATCGAGTTCGGGCTCGTGTTCGCCAACGACTGGTTCGTCGTACCGTTCACCGTGCCGGCCGCGACCATCGCCGAGATTCGGGGCATGGCGGTGACGAACGTGTTCGGCGAGCGGACGTGGGTCGAGGCGGCCGGCCGTGGCGACGACGATGACTGGCAGCGCTGGGCGATGTTCCTGGTCTCGATCCGCGGTGAGGGTCATCAGCCGGCCGACCGTAGCCTGTTGCTACCGCCGGCGGCACGGCAGGTCCTCGAAGGACGGCCGCTCGAGCAGGTGATGCTCGGCCGGGACGAGATGGCCAACATGGTCTGGGGAATCGAGCAGACGATCGCTCTCCCGTCCGGTGACCCCGCGAACGGGCGGGAGGCGGCGGAGCAGACGCGCGCGTTCTTCGAAGCCGACTTGGAACGCCGCCTCGGCGCACCACCCGAGCCGCTGCCGCCGGCGGAAGGCGCGAAGATCCGCTACAAGGTGATGAGCTCGGTCCCGGAGAACTGGATCCCGCTGATCCCGGTCCATGTCGAGGGCGACAACCGGGAGGTCCAGCTCCAGCGGGCAGCGATGCTCCGGATCATGGAAGGGGACACCGCACCCACCCCGGAACCCGTTCGTCCGCGGACCTCGCTGCTCCGGCCTGGCCTCGAGGACACTCCGCCAACGGGCTATCTCCTGCACGAGGAGGAGGTCCCGCGCGCCGGAACTGTCGTGTCGACCAGCTTCGAGCGAACCCGCTGGAATGCGGGCCGCGCGTTCGTCTGGCTCGGGGTCCGCAAACAGACCGGCCGTGGCGAAGGCTCCAGCGGCCTGGCCTTCGATTACCTGGCCGACGTACCGCCGCCCAAGGACTGACACTGACACGCCTGTCGTTGACCCGTCGGAAGGGGCCTCCTCGACTGCCGAGTCGTAGAAAAGTCTTTCCGCTATGCAGAATTCGAGGTGCTGGTGGGGATCGAGGCACTCGCTGCTCGCCTGCGCGCCCAGCTGGATGATGAGGCAGTCATCACCGATCGCGCGCAGCGGCGGACGTACGAATGCGACGGCCTGACCCACCATCGGGTGGTTCCCGCGCCGGTGGTCCTCGCCGACGCGACGACCGCGGTCGCCGCGACGGTCAGACTCCGACGCGCCCTCGAGGCCGGCTGGGATCCGGCCGAGCTGACAAGCCAGTACAACGCCGCTGTCGCTGAGAAGCCAGCAGCCGAGGCCGGTATGGCAGCCATCGAGCCTCCGCAGCGGTTAACGGCCAAGGACGTTCGAGCGATGGTCGACCAGCTCGGAGACATCGGGCGAGTGCTCGACAGCGCGACGCAAGAGGACCTTGCTTCCCTGTACGACGCACTACGTCTGACGATCGACTACGACCACAGGACCCGGGTGGCTGAAGTGTCGATCACGCCTGCCCCGCGTGTGGATAGTGTGTGTGTCCGAGGGGGGACACGCACCTTAACCACACGCCTGGACCTGAGCGCCTGATCGATCGCTCGAACCCGCAAACCGCTGACTTCCAGCGAGACTGATCGATGCTCGCCAGTGGCTCGCGATGTTGCCGCCGATCTGCCCTTTCCCCAGATTGCGCTGTGCATCCCCTCGCAAGGTGGGCGTCCACCCCTATCGCGCCTTCCCGAAGGTTGGGCGACCTCACGTTCGCAGCTGCGTGACGTCGTCGAAGCCACTGACGATGTGCCTGCATCCGACGCAGGTTGACGCTTACCTGAACCGCCCCAGGTTTGATGCCGCATCTTTCTGAGTTTGGAAGGATGCAAGACGTGCCGAAGAAGATCGATCCCGAGGTCCGTGCCCGCGCTGTCCGGCTGGTCAATGAGCATCTGTCGGAGTACTCGTCGTTGACGGCTGCGGCGGAGGCGGTGGCCAAGCAGGTCGGTGTGGCGAAGGAAAGCGTGCGCCGTTGGGTGTTGCAGGCCCAGGTGGACGCTGGTGATCGTGAGGGTCAGACGGGCGTGGAGTCGACGGAGATCAAGGCGTTGAAGGCGAAGGTTCGCCGGCTGGAGGAGGACAACGCGATCCTCAAGGCTGCAACGGTCTTCTTCGCCGGGGAACTCGACCCCCGCAACCGCTGATCATGGGTTTCATCGACACCATGAGAGCCGAAGGTCGCGCGGTCGAGTCGATCTGCCGGGTCCTGCGTGAGCAGGGCTGCCAGGTCGCCGCGCGGACCTACCGGTCCTGGAAGCAGCCTGACCGCCGGGTCGCCGCGCGGACCCTCACCGACGCGCAGGTGGTCGACGCTGTGCGCAATGCTGCCTGGCAGCCCGAGGCCAAGACCGGGGCGCCGAAACTGACCGCGGAGGGCCTGTACGGGCGGCGGAAAATGACCGCCCTGCTGCGCCGCACGAGCATGCCCCAGGCCTCCTTCGGCGCGGTGGATCGGGCGATGCGCACGCTGGGGCTGGTCGGGGTGCGGCGCGACAAGGGCGTCCGCACCACGATCCCGGCCAAGGACGCGTTGCGGGCCGGTGACCTGCTCGACCGGGACTTCACCGCCGACGCGCCCAATCGTGTGTGGGTCACCGACTTCACCTATGTGAAGACGTGGGCGGGGTTCGTCTACGTGGCGTTCATCCTCGACTGCTTCGCCCAACGCATCGTGGCCTGGCACGCCTCGACGAGCAAGCAGACCGACCTGGTGATGACGCCGCTGCGGATGGCGCTGTGGCAACGCGACCGCGAAGGCCACCCCACCATCGCGGGCGAACTGATCCACCACAGCGATAGCCGGGAGTCAATACACATCCATTCGGCTGGCCGAGCACCTCGAGCTCGAGGGCATCCGGCCCTCGATCGGGTCGGTCGGCGACGCCTACGACAACGCTTTGATGGAAACCATCAATGGCCTCTACAAGGCCGAGTGCATCCGCACCACCGTCTTCCACGACGGACCGTACAAGACCATCGCCGACGTCGAGTACGCCACCGCCGGCTGGGTCGACTGGTACAACAACCGCAGGCTCCACGGCTCTCTTGGCATGATGCCTCCCGTGGAGTGCGAGCAAGCCCACTACGCTGCCCTCAACCGAGCGCCGCAACCCGTATAAGAGCGGCAGAGAACCTGGGGCGGTTCACTTGCTGTGTGGTGGTCGATGGTGTCGGTGCCGGGGGTTGCCTGGTTCGGTGTGGTGTCGGGGTGTTGGTCGGGTCGCGGGGCTTGTGTGGGGGTGGTTGTGGGCGTTGCTGTGGGGGTTGTTCGGTTCAGGCGATGGCCCAGGTCCGGTCGGTTCGGGTGAGGCCGAGGTTGAGCAGTCGGCGGAGGTTCAAGGCGGCGGTGCGGGTCTGGAGCCAGGCGTGGTTCTTGGCGATGCCTCGGTAGCGGAGTTTGCGGTTGCGGCCGGTGACGAGCCAGGCGATGGAGCGTTCGACCATGGGCCGGTGTTGGCGGTAGTCGGCTTGCCAGGCGGGGTCCTTCGCGCGTTGGCGATGCTCGCGTTGCAGACCGTGGTGTTCGTGCAGTTTCAGGGTTCGGCCGTGTTTGGCGGTCGTGCACTGTGTGCGGAGGGGACAGTCGCGGCAGGCGGTGCCGAACACGACGTTGCGGGTCTTGGTGATCGTGCGGGTGACACCGTTCGGGCAGGTCGCGGTCCCGGTGGTCTCATCGACGGTGAAGTCGTCGATGCCGAACCCGCCGGGGACGGCGGGTTTGGTCGGCCAGGGTTTGACCATGGGGGTGTGGCCGGCGTCGGTGATCGCCTTCAGCGCGTCCCCGGTGCCGTAGGCACTGTCGCCCAGCACGTCCACCGGCTGCTCGCCGGTCAGGGTTGGATCGGCGGCCAGCAACCGGACACCGGTCGCGCCGTCGGCCGCGTCGGTGCCGCTGGCCTTGGTGAGCTCGGCAGCGGTCACGATCCCGGTCTCTGGCTCGACCGCGAGGTGCGCCTTGAAGCCGTCTTGGCGGCGGTGCACGGTCTTGTGGGCGTGCCGGGCGTCGGGGTCCACGATGCTGATCACCCGGTCCTTGGCGACCTTGCGGGCGATCTGCCAGCGGCCGTCGGTGCCGTCGCTGTCGTCGGCGGGTTCGACGTCTTGGCCGGCGATCAGTGCCAGCAGCGCCACCGTCTCGGTCTGCTCCGCGGTCAACTCCAAGGTCGTGACCTCGGCGAGCAGCGCGACAGCGTCTCGGACGAGTCCGTCGACCAGCACAGCGCGGGCTTGGCTGTCGTCCCAGGCGATCCGCGGTTTGCCCGGATCGTCATAGTCATGTGCGCTGCACTTCGCGGCCACGACCGCAGCCGCACCCGGGATCTCCCGGCGGACCTTGCGGATGATCGCGATCAACTGCGTCACGGTGTCCTGCGTGGCGACCGCGTCATCGAGGATCGTGGAGTCCAGCGCCCGCCGGTTCTTGCCCTTCAGCACTCCCGTCTCCGCGACCACCTTCAACACCGCATCGGCAATGCGGTGCGGGCTCTTCGACGCCGCCAGACGCCTGCGCCAATACGTCAGCGTCGAGGGATCGAACCCGGCATGACCAACCGGCAACCCGGTCGCAACCTTCCACCGCAGATCCGTCCGCACCGACGCCACAGCGTCTCGATCACTGAGACCATGCAGGGCCTGCAAGACCAGAACCGACGCGACGATGTCGACCGGGATCGACGGCCGGCCCTTGCCGGAGGGAAACAAATCCTCAAACATCCCCGTCGGGAACAGCACCCGGCGCTGATCGGCCAGCAACCGGAACACCGACCCCGGCTCCACCAGATGCCCCGCGACCGACTCGGCATCCAACAACTCACGCTCATCAAGCGGACGACCCTGCATCACCACATCGTCCCGGCCCCAAGAACACAGGGCCAGGACGACACGCATTGTTCAGCAGACTCCTAGCGGATCGGGAGGAATGGATGAGCCGCTACAAATTCACCGCGCGGGACCTGGACAGGCGACGCGAGACATCGTTCCGCCGCTACTCTTTGCGCCCCTTAATCGAGCGGATGATGCAACCAGTTATTCGCCGACTTTCCTGATCTGACCTGCCGTCCGATCTGGTATTGGTACGTGATTCGGCGCATAGTTGGAGAAGGGAATGGTCATGGGGTGCAACAGGCTGGATCAGGGCTTTGGTGGCCGTGTCGAGGTAGGACGGGCAGATGGCCTGAGTTCCGCACGGCGAACCTCACTGATGCGCTTGAACGGAGGCAACTCCTTCTTTACGGCTTCAGGTCCGGCGAACCCGCGAACAACGCTCCAACCCTCCAACTCGCCCGACATTCTCGTCGCGCAGGGGCTGACCGCTGATGCTCGCGGGATCGTTTGCTACGCCGGCACGGGCGCCCCTGCCTTTTGTGGTCGGGCTGACATACGGGAACAGCAGGCGGCGTTGCGCCGCATAGCCTCGGGCGTCGTCCTGATGGCCGTGCCATCGCCTCCGTTTCACCGCGCAGCGCTCCATAGCCACAGCGGGTCGGGGCAATGGCAGCTTTGGCTCTGGCGGGCCCGCTCACCACTCGTCCTATTGGAGACGCGGCTCGAACAACTTTGGGAGATTCAGTCGTGGCCGATACTTCTGCGGGCCCGCTCGAACTAGAGCTCCTGCCTGCGCGGCATGGCGATTCCGTCTTGCTGACGTGGGGTCCACCAGCGGATCGCCATCGCCTGCTCATCGACGGCGGGCCGGCCAGCGCATACCCAGCCGTGGGTGCTCGACTGCGGCGTGTCGCGTCCGAGGGATCGCTCGACCTCCTCGTGCTGACCCACGTCGACGCCGACCACATCGAAGGCGCCTTGCTCCTGACCAATGACGCCGATGTCAACGTCGGCATCGCGGAGTACTGGTTCAACGGTCCCGCGCAGGTCTCGCCCAAGCTCGGTGGCGCCCAAGGAGAGATGCTGGCGGCCCTGATCAGCGGACGCGGAATCCCGTTGAACGCCGCGTTCTCGAAAGCCCCTGTCTGGGCGCCGGACGATCAGCCGCTCCCGGTCCGCACACTGGCCGGTGGCCTGACGTTGACCGTGCTTGGGCCGGATGGCAAAGCCCTCAAGGCGTTGCGGAAGGCCTGGCGGCCCGCGCTGAAAGGTGAAGGGCTCTTCTTCGACTCCGAAGCCGACGCGCTGACGGAGTTACGGGCGAGGGCCGGCTTGCTCCCCGCGAAAACGTTCCTCGGCTCACGGAAGCCCAATGGAGTCTCGGATCTGCTCCAGGAGAAGTCGAGCAGGGACACCGCCCCAGCCAACCGCAGCAGCATTGTGCTCCTGGCCGAATACGCCGGAAACTCAATCCTCTTGCCCGGTGACTCGACGCCGGCCACCTTGCTGGCCGGGGTACACCGGCTGCTGGCCGAACGACAGGCCGAACGTCTGGATTTGACCGCGTTCAAGCTTCCGCACCACGGCAGCACCCGCAACATCACCCCCAAGCTGCTGGAACTCTTGCCGTCCGACTACTACCTGTTCTCCAGCGATGGCGCGAAGTTCGAACATCCCGATGACGCCGGTGTGGCCAAGTGCGTGGCCTATGGAAAGACGGGTTCGACGTTGGTGTTCAACTACCGCAATCCACGCACGCTGCGTTGGCAGCACGACGACGACCTGAAACCGCGGAAGAACTCCACGCTCTTCCCGCCCGCAGGCAGCGAGGGTGGCGTCGTCCTGACCCTGGCGCCCAGGAAGAAGAAGCGGTGAGTAGGCAGCCACCGCTGTCCATCAGCGTCGCCGTCTCACCCACTGGAAAGGTGACGGCGCGATCTTGGCGTGACGGCACCGAACAGAGCAGCGATCATCGTGTTGCCCTGATGGGACTCGAGGGACGCACCCTGCGCGTGTTCGAACGCTGGCTGATGGAGCACGACCGGGAGTGGGACCGTGAGGACATTCGCGTCTTCGGCCAGTTGCTGCACCAACTTCTGTTCTCCGACAAGGTCTGGACCTGGATCAGGCATCAGATCGACAACCGCGGAGACGACACCGTTCGACTCCAGTTGGAGTTTCCCACCGATGCCGCAAGCTCCCGTCTCGCGACACTCCCGTGGGAGTTCATGTGTGGGCCTGACCGGCCCGGCGACGACGGCCAGTTCCTCGTGCTGATGCCCGGTGTTCTGCTGTCACGCTCGGTTCCTCCCGGCACGCCTTATCGCGCGACCGTCGACCTGCAGGAGGTTAGGATTCTGCCGGTCGTCGGCGCACACAACGACTGGCTCGGCAACGTCGACTACAAACCCGTTGTCAGAGCCATCAAGAAGACAGCGAAGACCCGGCCCGACTTCACCGTCTGTAAGGCGGCTGTCGACGTCAGCGAGGACGAGCTGGCCCGCACAGTTGCCGAGAAACACCCCCACGTGGTGCATTACATCGGCCATGGCCGCTTCAACAGTGAGACCGGCAAGGGATCTATTGCCCTCAAAGGCGCCGCTGGGCGCGAGGAATGGATCGATGAGGACCGCCTTGCCGAAAGCCTGTGCACAGACGACTGGGCGCCCACGGTGGTTGTTCTTCATGCCTGCGAAGGCGGGGCCAACGACTACGAGTACCGGTATGCCGGGCTGGCCCCAGTGCTGGTCGGGCAAGGCGTGCACTGTGTGGTTGCGATGCAGTATCCGGTCACCAATGAGACCGCGATCGCCTTCAGCACGGCCTTGTATGAAGCTCTGGCTTGCCACGAGTTTCTCGACCAAGCAGTCCAGTCGGCCAGGAAGGTCATCTGGCAAGACAGCAAGGACGCAAGGCTGCTTGGCGTACCGATGATCTACCAACGCACCGCCGAGCCACTTCTCGGCGAGAAGAGCGAGCGCGCGAAACGATGACGACGTACGAGTTCAAGATCGTGATCGACCGCGAGGGCGTGTCCGGTGAGTACGGCCTGCCGGGATCCCAGGCCAGTGCCGCCGGCCGGCACGACCTCATGGCCGACCCCATCGATCCGCTCACCCTCGCAACCGTCGCGCTGATGAACCGATGGCTCTGCTTCTGGGACCTCATCGAGGAGGCCGAAGTTCGCCGCCGAGAAGACCTCCTCGACTCGAGCGCCCTGAAGGTGCTGGGCACTCAGCTCTGGCGGCTGATCTTGGCCGACAAGCACGGTCAGGACAACCCCGTTGGACAGGAGCTGAAGAAGCGGATCCCCAAGGAGGGGCAACCACCGCTGCGGCTATCGATCGTGTTCGCCGACGACGCGGATGCGGACCTCAAGGCCCTGCCGTGGGAGTTTCTCTATGAACCGGAGGGCAACTGGTTCCTCGCCACCAAGACCGAGCTCTTGTTGACCCGCTACGTCACGATGGCTGAGAAACCGGTTACGGTCAAGCAAGTCAGCAACAAAGACAAGCTCAGCGCGATGCTGATCGCGGCGCTGCCCGAGGCTCCCGATTTTGCTATCCACCGTGAGGCGCTGGGAAAGCTCAGGACGGCACTCAAAGACGTGCCGGACCTCTGGGTTGCCAAAGCGATCAAGTCATGGGACGCGGCCAAGGTTCAAGCAGAGCTCAGCAAGAAGCCCTACCACATTCTCCATATCGTAGGAATCTGCCGCGGTACCCCGGACCATCCGCAGATCTATCTCGGCGGTGCGGGTGACGGTTACCAGGATCCCGCGCAGTTTGTCGAGATCCTGACCGCCAACACGATCCGTCCCCGGCTGGTTATTCTCCAGCTCTGCGACTACAAAGATGGCGACGCGACCGAGAACTTCGAACGCCTCGCACCGGACCTGATCAGGCGACAAGTGCCGGCCGTACTGGCCCTCCAGTACGCAGTCAAGATCGACCAGGCAGACCGCGTCGGTCTCGGAAAACAGTTTTACGAGCGTCTGGTCAGCGGCGAACACATTGGCGCCGCGGTTCAGGCCAGCCGGCGGGGGCTGCAGGTCGAGCATGAAGACCGCCGTTTCGGGACTCCCGTCCTCTACCTTCAAGAGGACGGTGCGCTGCGGCGCGAACTTCCCATCGCCATCAAGACGACCACACCGACGACAAATGCCCCGGAGTCCTCGAAGCGGACCGACCTGATCGACGTCGTCATCGCAACCAAGGGCCTTACGCCCCAACAGGAGAACGCGATGCTGGCGTGGATAGCAGGGCTTGACCCAGACCTCGACGACTCCGAAATCGCAACGCTCATCAAGAAGAAGATGCTCACCCGGATCGATGCACGCACGCGCGCCGTCTATGCCCGGATGCTCCGTGCCCTGGACCTCGGAAGGCCCACCGAGCATGACTGATTCCGGACGGACCAAACCTGCCCCCGGCGACGTCGACGCCGCTGTCTTGATGGAGGCCTCCGCCCGAGCCATCGTCAAACGCACTCTCGATGAGCTCGCGGATGATTCGAACTTGTCGAAGCCGACGAGGCTGCTGGCTCAGTCCGCGTTGCGTGGACTGCGAGGTCTGGGCGACTACGAGAGAGTGATCGCAAGCCTTGACCGGCTGACGTACGAGATCTCCATGGTCAACATCATTCTGGAGCGCTGCGCACAGAGATTGCGTACGAAAGAGAAGCAGCTCGCACGGCGCAGTGAAGGTAGCGACTTCTGGTGGAAGGCCTATGCACGCGACGTCACCGGCGAGCTGCGACGAGACTCGATCGACGAAGCCTTGAGACGGTGGAGCGCCGTGTGGCTCGACGGCTTGGCACTGCGCGATTGGAGCGGATGCCGGCGCTTCTTGGACCTGGCCGGCTTTCCTTCCACCGAAGTGGTCGAGACGACCCGTGGTCAGCTGCGTGCCATCACCGACGCGATGGCCTCGGACACGTATGCAGCGGCGCTCGATCCGATCGACGCCATCCTGATCCCTGTGACGGGTCGGCGCCTCGACGAGAGCACCAGGGTCCGGCTTGCCGTCTTGCGCACCCGCATTCTCCGTCGTGAGTTCTCGGATCGCACCCTCGCACGGCAGTCCGCTGACGACGCACTCACGCGCGCGCAATCGAATAGATGGAAGGCGCTGGCCTACACCGCACTGGCCGAGACCCAGCTCGCCAACGACGAGGACGAGGATGCCCGCGCGACACTCAGACTCGCGGCCAAGCACGCCACACTCGCCGACGGCGAAGATGCCCGCGCAGCGCTGAAGCAGACGCCCGAGTTCGCAGCGCCCGGCACCGACACCCTGATCGTCCAAGGGCTCCTCCTCGAGCGCGACGGCCTCGGAACGCTGGCTGACCAGTCTTATGACGATGCGATCGAGGGCGACCGGAGAGCCATCGATCCCGTACTGCTGCGGCCGGTGCCGGACCGCCTGCTCGTACGCGCCGCCCTGACGTCGGATCACGACGCCGCAGAAGCCCTCACCTTGCTCGACCGCGTTCTGACCGGATCGTCTGAATCCGGGACATCCCAACGCCTCAGAGGCGAACAGAACTACGCCCGGCGGGATGTCCACCTCGCGATGGCGGAAGTGACGCTCAAGCTGGCGAAGTCGATGGACCATCAGGGTGATGCCGGAGCCGCACAGGCCCGGAGGGTCGAGGCCGCTTGGTCACTCGTCGAGGCGGGGAACGGCTACTCAGAGGCTGGACTCAAACCGCAGGCCCTTCAGCTCTTCAACCGGGCACGCAAGCTGGCACCGGAGCGGGCAGAGTTTCGCTGGGCCTATGCGGAGGGGCTTCGGCTCGACGCTTTCGGTCCCGACGGTACAGTCAGCCGCGACGCGCTCAACAAGGCCCGTCGGCACCTGGAGAAGGGGCTGCGGATCCGGCAGCCCGAGCGCGACGAGGCCTGGGTGCTCGTGACCCAGGCATTGATCGATGATGTTCTGGGCGACTCCGGGAGTGACCCCGCCTTGCTGGTCGAGCGGGCGCTGCTCAAAGACCCCTCGTACACGCGTGCGTACGGTTTCCTGGCTGATCTCCTGAGACGCCAGGGACTGATCCAGGAAGCGTTCGATGCCTCAACCGACGGCGTGGCGACTGCCGACTGGGCCGACTCGGTGATCGTCGGTACCCACCTGTCCGTGCTGCTGGACCGCGGCGATTACGGCAAGGCCCTGGAGTTCGTCGACTACCAGTCGCTGCGCCAGCCTGACGACGAAGACCTGCTATGGCAACGCGCCAACGTGTTGTTGCGGGGGGACCGCGCTGAGGAGGCATTGGAGAGCTTGACTGGCCAGACGGCGTCGGAGTCGGTTCGCCTCCTGTTGGGCCACTGCCTGTTTGCGGTGGACAAGCCTGAGGCCTCCCGCGACGAATTCATGGCGCTATGGAACGACACCAGGTCCGGTCCGGCAGCTGACGTCGCCGGGTGGGCGGCCTTCCGCGCTGGCCTGGTCGACAACGCGATCGAGATCTACCGCGACCTGCGTCCCCGGGCGCCCGCACGGATGCCCTTCACGCGTGACCTGGGGCAGATGCTCTTGGTGAAGGGTGAGATCGACGAGGGCGCGCGGCTCTTGAAAGAAGGCGTCGACGCGTGTCAACAGCCGGCCGACCTGCGGCACCTCGCCACCCTTGAGTTCGACTACCTACGCTATGCCACCAGGGATCAGCCCCACCAAGAGCAGGTCGCTCAGGTGCTCGGCGATCTGGCCGCGCACATCGACAACCGCTGCGTCACGCTACTGGACACCCATCGCCCCAACGAGTCAGTGCCCGCGTTGGTCAGCGCGGCGCGCCGTGCACTCACCAACGGCCGCCCGCTGGAGGCCTTGTCGCTCTACGGAGGACTGGTCGGTCATGCCGAGGTGCCGGAGGCCCTCGATGCCGCCCTCAGGGCCGGCGACGAGGCACGCAGTGCAGCCGATGTTCTCTACAAGCAAGACCTGCACGCTGACGCCCGAAGCCAATGGTCAGCAGTCGAGAACGCTCTGGCTGGCCTGCTGATCGAGGCCGACCGCGGCCTCATGCAGTCGCTTCAGGCTCGACGCGCGCTCTCGAATCTCGTCGACGGCTCCTACGACGACGTGGCGACGTGGCTGGGCGACGTCCGGGTCGACGTCGCCTTGCAGGACGCCATTACTGAGGCAGCGCAGACAATTGCGCACGATCCGGCGACGCTGTGGTCGCTCCGCGACGGCCTACTCGCGCTCGCCAGCCGTGCCGACGTCGGCGACGGCCAGCGTCGGCTCCTGCAGACGGCGGCCGGCACGTTGCCACTGGAACAGACCTATCAGCTCCAGGCAAGCGCAGCTGACACGTTGGGTTCGACGTTCGTGTTCCTCAACCCGTTAGAGCTCGCGTTCGGGTCGGGTCTCGGCGATCTGATGGACTCCGACGAACTGCGGAATGCGACCCTGGACCTCCAAGACCGCATCTCCGAACAGATGGGGGTCCGGATTCCGTGGATATATCCGGTGCCCTCGCCGGAGCTCAACGATCTCCAGGTTGACCTCAATCTTTACCGTCGATGGGTGGGGACCATCGACGTCGCAGGCTCCCGGGACTCGTGGCCGGCCCGGTTGATACAAGAACTGGAGGATCTTGTCCGTATCCACTTGTTCCGTCTCGTCGGAGTGGACGACGTGCCGGTCTGGCTCGAGGACTGGGACTCCGGCGACTCGACGGCCACACCGTGGCGGCCGGCGGATCCAAGGGCTGACCGGCTCAGGCTGGCACGGGTGTTGCGCATGCTGTTGCGCGAGCAGGTTTCAGTCGTCGACCGACGGCGGATTCTCGATGCGGCCCGCCGCTCGCCGGACAGTGCCGACCGGACCTCGGAGTCCGCAACCCTCGAGACGCTGCGCGCGGTACGCCTGGCCCTCGATCTGGACGCCCTGGGGGTACGGCCGGACGCGACCGTGGTTGCGCTTCCCGACGAGCTTGAGGAACGCCTACGCAGCGGGCTCTGCTCTGACCGGCCGGTGTGGGAACTGCCGCGCGACCTGACGTACCCGTTGGTGGCGGATTTGCATGCCTGGCTGGGGGATCTGCCGATGCGGCCTGACGTCGTCGCGGTCACGGACGGCCGGCTGCGGCCCTTCGTCTGGCGGCTGCTCGCCTCGAAGGCCGCGAACATTCGCATCCTGTCCAAGGACGAACTGTCATGACCGAGTTGACCCGAAGGATGTTGGGTGCGCCGCTACCGCGGCGCCCGATCCAGGTCGAGGTTGGACTACCCGAAGCGCTCCGGGCATCGTGTGCCGATCAGCTCACTGCGGCCCTCGACGGGCAGCTCACGACGCTGCTGGACGAGCTCGGCCTTGATCGGCGGCTGACCATCACCGAGCGAGACGACGTCGCCGGCAAGGGGAACAGGGACACAGCCACTGTCTCGATCGACGGACGACCCATCGCCTATCTGCCCCGCTCCCAGCTTCCCGACGATGCGACGGCGGAAGTTCTGTGCAGCGAATTCATGTCCCGAACGCTCCGGCGTCTGCCGACGTTGGCGGGGTCCAGGTCGAGCAATCGCAGCACAGCCGCGTACATCAGCGCACTCGGCTGCCGGGCCTCGCTGACCATCGCAGATTCGGTCAGCTTCGACGTCGATACCGCAGAGCGATTCATCGATGCACGAACCAACGAGGAGATCGTGGTCGAGGTTGCGGCGAGCACCATGCGAAAGGTTGCGGAGGATGACGTTCGGGCCCTCGTCGACCTCCGCGAGACCGACTATCGCAAACGCGGAGTCGTCTCTCCCGACGTACGTGTGGTATTGACGGATCAGCCTGCGGGTTCGGTTCGATTTCGGCTCAACGACGTGACGCTGCCTGAACACAACCTGGGCGAGGACGCGCGATGGGTCGATGTCGTCGGCGATCTCGGCAAGACGCTCGCCGAACGCAGACACTGGTTTGTACGGATGCGGCACTTGTCCCGCGTCATCGACGAGGACCTGGCCTACGTATTTCCCGACCTGGTCGCAGTGTTGGAGGCCAACTACTCTCGCGCCCAAGTGACGGCGTGCTTGCGCGAGCTCGTGCGCAGCGGCCGACGCATCCGCAACTTGCCCAGGATCATGTGGATGCTGCTGGAAATTGGCGGGACCGCTGCCGGATCGGACGTCGTGAGGATCTCGGAGTCGCCGCTACTGCCCAAAGCCCGGCATCGGCCCATGGCCGACCGCGATCCGATGGTGATGGCTGTACGGGTGCGCAAGCTGGCCGCCGAAGAGGACTGGCGGCTGGGCAACTACTACCCACCGTCCAACGTCGTACGGCTTGCTGCGCAAATCGAAGAACGTCTTGTCGCAACCAGCGAGGGGCCAGCCCTGGCCGAGGCCGAATGGGCAGCCGTACGAGCTTTTGCCACTGCTGCGAAGGCCGACCGTGTGGTCACCCGCAGCGTTGGGGCGATTGGCCCGGTACGCGGCGCATTGCAGGCGGTCGAACGGATTCCCCGTGTCATGGCCTCGCACGAACTCCCACCCGATGCCGATGTCGCTTCCTTCCCCGTACTGCACGACCCGCAAGCTTCGCTCTAGCCTCAATACCCGTGACTTGAGAAAGGGTCCTGGTTTCGTGCTTCTTCGGTCGGTGGGTGACCGGGGTGGTGCGGTAGTGCGGGAAGATGTTCACGGTATTGGCTGGGTGTCGGGTGGGTTTGGGGGCCGGTTCGATGGCCGTCGCGTTTGACGGCTCTTCACAGATGAGGTGTAGTTGCGGTCTGAAGCCGCCGGTCTCGAGTAGGGATCGGGCGATGTAGTTGGTCAGGTTGCGGAATCCGAGGGCGGAGCCGCGGAGGTGTTCGAGGCGGCCGTTGATCGCCTCGGTCGGTCCGTTGCTGGTGCCGGGCCGGTCGAAGTAGGCGAGGATGTCCGCGGCACGTTTGGTCAGGGTTCGGCCGAGCGTGGTGATCTCGGTCAGCGTTTCGGGGACGCGGTGGCTGACCGATGTGATGAGCTGCTGCATCAGCTCTCGGCCGCGTTGGTGGTCAGGTTCGCGGTAGGCGGCGATCATGCGCTGGTAGATGCCCCAGGTGGCCTCGACCTCGACGTGTTCGTCGGTCGCGAATAGTGCGGCCAGCCGGTCGGTCTGCTTGCCGGTGAGCAGGTCGGCTCCGGTGTGCAGGGTCCGCCGCGCGTTGTAGAGCGGGTCGGCCTTGCGGCCGCGGTGCCCGCGGGTGTCTTGCTGGACGCGGCGTCGGCACTGGTCGAGCGCGTCGCCGGCCAGGCGGACCACGTGGAAGGGGTCCATCACGGCTACTGCGTCGGGAAGTTCTTCGGTGGTGGCGGTCTTGAACCCGGTGAAGCCGTCCATTGCGACAACCTCGATCCCGTCGCGCCAGGACTGTTCCTGGTCGGCGAGCCACTGCTTGAAGGCTTGCTTGGAACGTCCTTGGACCATGTCGAGCAGCCGTGCTGGGCCGGTGCCGTCGCGGATGCCGGTCAGGTCGATGATCACGGTGACGTACTTGTCGCCGCGACGAGTGTGGCGCCAGACGTGTTCGTCGACCCCGACCACGGCCACGCCGTCGAACCGGCCGGGATCATCGATCAGCACCCGCTTGCCCTCGGCGAGAACCGCATCGTTGGCGGTGTTCCACGCGACCCCGAGACCCTCCGCGACCCGGGCGACGGTCAGGTGCTGGACCACCAGGGCTTCCAGCGCCCACCGCAGCCCGCGCCGCGACAGCTTCGCCCGGGGCTCGGCCGCCCGGCCGGTGTCTTGGCGCCACACGTGCCCACAACCACTGCACCGGTAGCGGCGCACCGTCACGTGCAAGGTCGTGGGACGCCAGCCCAGCGGCTCGTGCGCCAGCCGCCGGACCACGCTGTCGCGAACAGTTCCTTCGCAGCCGCAGCGCCGACACCAGCCATCCACGTCATCAGTCTCGACAACCCGGCAAGCCAGCACCGCCCGGTCCGGCTCAAGTCGCTGCCCGACGGCCTCGAGACCGAGCTCGTCAACGCGTGTGAACGTGGTCAGGTCAGGGCAGATGAAGGTAGCGTCAGACACGTCGAGGTCTTCCAGATGGGCAGCGTGAGAACTCCCATCATCGGAAGACCTCGACCCCTATCCGGCCACCGACGCGCCAACCCTCACTACACCCTCAACTGCGAAGAGCCCGTTTGACTCCTGCTTGGAGACACCTGCTGACACCATCAACGGCTCTGAACTGCGAGCGGGACCCGGGGGACAACAACCGAAACAACAAGACTGAAGTCTCTGCGGTTTCAGGGGATTGCCAGACGGACATCAGGACTAAGTCGGTGAGCAAGCCGGCGAGGCGAATGCCGGCGGCGGTGAGGTCGAGTTCCGGCCAGGCGGCTGCAGGTCAAGCTCGCGTCATTGTCCGTTCGATCTGTCATTGGGGCCAACTGTTCCCCGGCTCGCAGGAGTCTATGCGGGCGTATGGAGATGGGTGTGCCTGGCCGGCAGCAGCTCGGTCACGCGCGTCGATGGCTCCAGGTCGAGCTCGCGCTGCAAGAGATCTCTGAAGAGCAGGTAGTGGTGAATCGCATCGGCCACGTTTCCTTCAGCGAGATAGACGGACATGAGTACGGCGTTCGCAGTCTCTCGCAGCGGCTCAGCGCGCACGGCCTCGAGAGCGAGCCTGAGCGCGGCGTGGAGTTGGCCCCGCTCGGTCAGTTGGCGCACAGCCACTTCCAGGGCGTGGATCCGCAACTGGTTGAGCCGCTCGCGTTCGAAGATCACCCAGTCGTCGTACCAGCCAGGGAGGAGCGCCGGACGGCACAAGCGTCCGCCCGGGAGGGCTACGTCTAGTGCGTCGAGATGCCGGGATGATCGGATCTGCGCCGACGAACCCAACACGCGCATTAAGGATCCGCAGTTGAAATCTTTCAGCTCGCGTCAACCTGGCTACCGCCCAGCGGCTGTGAGCGCCGTGTCAGGCGCGTTTCATAGCCGCCGACGGGTGGTGCCGCGCCGGTGCGCACGATCCGCACCAGCCGGTAGGTCTCGGCGCGCCCAAGAGCTCGGCCGCACTCAGTTCGGCGACCTCGCGCGCTGGGGGCGTTGCGCTGTTGCTGCCGAACACTGCGATGAGAGGAGCATCCAGATCGTATCCATTGACCAGTCCTGCCTCGGGTCTCATGGCGCATCGGCTGTGTTCGGAAGGAGGACGGGCCTGGCCAGACGCAGCAGCGCGGCGGGTTCGGAAAGACGACGACGTTGGTGCGGAATTTGATTTCCTTGTTGTTCGAGTTGGAGGCGGTGAACGCGGCGGGTGACGCGTTCGAGGCGGTTGCTCGAGTGGACCCCTCTTCCAGTGGCTGATCGGGAAGTCGGCGAATTCGGTGACGTCGTCGGCGGCGCCGCGCAGGATGGGTTCGACCTTGGATAGTTGTCGGCCCAGCACGGTCGCGGTCACGTCGAGTTGCTCGCGGACATGCGCGGTCGGGCTGGGCGAAGATGTTGCGGATCGTCGCATCCGCGGAAGATGTTGCCGTCGCTGGGGGGCGGAAGTCATCTGTGACAGCAAGCGTCGGCCCGCTTGCCGCCGGATTGGCCACCGTTGCGCTACGCAACTATGGTTGAGCAGGCGTGGGTCGGCCACGCCTGAGTGCATCCGCGCAGATGCGTGATCTGCCGTCCGTCGGGGCGTCTCTGCCTGCGGCAGCCGGGACCAGCATGACTGCCGCTGTCGTCGGACAGCGGCCGCCGAGTGCAAATGCGTCGGTCCGCCGAACGGAGCCCGAAACGTGGTGGGCGGCTTCAGTAAGTGGACACGGGAAGATGTCATCGGCCTTCACGTAATGCAACGTCGCGTCCTGCGATGATGCGGGGATATAGCCTGGTCGGCCGCTATCACGCCATCTGTCAGTCGGCGTACGCAATCGCTTGTTTCGGTTCAGTCCGGCCCAATTGAAATCGGCGACGAAGAATGCCAGGAGAGGTTGGCGACGACAAAGTGTGCGCGCTCTTGACTGACGGTGTGCATGCGGGGGAGTGTTACGAGTGGGGGAGTGTTGCGATGTCCAGGCCAATCGTCATCCGAGCGATTGACTGGGGGGCCGGGCGTGCACGGCACCATAACCGCCAAGCAAGCGGCCGAGCAAAGAAGCCGTGGAAGCGAAGTTGCGCAAGCGATCTAGCGCGCGGCAGACCGCTCAACAGCGGCGCGGGCTCCGTCACGTTGCAGCCTCGGTTGCCGGCGGCGCAGCTGCGGCTACTTTTGCGTCCGTGCACCGCGCCGTAGGCCTCCGGCGAGACAGCGATCGGGTATGGTGATGTTTAGGTCGGAGTGGCGAAATGGAAGATATGGCGGCACAGTGGCCGGTTGATTCGCCGGCCCTCGGGACCAGATTGTCACTCGAGCCCTGCGGACGCGGCCGACGTGAAGCGGCGGCGCCGGCGCCGTCCCCCCATCCATTGGCGTGCACCTTCTCCGGAGGTGGGTTCAGAGCGACATTCGCCGCGCTAGGTGTTGCCCGCTTACTGGCCGACCTGAGCCGGCTCGGCGACCTACGCTACGCGTCATCGGTGTCGGGTGGATCAGTGGCCAATGGCATCTTGGCAGCCGCTTGGCCGGCGATCAGGGATCGGGGCTACTCCACGTCCGCGGTGGACGAACTAGTGATTGATCCGGCGGTGAGGATCGTGTCGTCCAAGTCCCTGAAGATCTCCCTGGTCAAGGGACTCTGGCGAACCGTCGGGCCTCGCAACCGGACGGACCTGCTGGCCCGGCGGTTTGACGAGTGGTTCTTCGGAGGACTCCGTCTGACGCAGCTCGACCCCGAGGTGCGTTGGATCGTCAACGCAGCCAATCTGACCACCGGCGTACGATTCCGCTTCGAACGCGATGTGTTCGGGGACTACACCATTGGCCTGCTGCCGACAGTTGGCACGAATCTGCGGCTGAGCGTCGCCGTCGCGGCATCGGCAGCGGTGCCTGGCGCTTTCGCACCGATCGTCTTGAAGGGACACGCGTTCCCGTGTGGGCAGGACCCGCCTGTCCTGGTCGACGGCGGCGCGTACGACAACACAGGTCTGCAAGCGTTGGACCGAGACAAGTACCGCGATGTATTCCTCGTGAGCCTCAACGCCGGTGGGCTGCTCCGGCCAGGAGGGTACGGCAGGATTCCACTGATTCGCGAGTTGGCACGGGCGAACTCGTTGCTCTACCGGCAAAGTACCGGTCTGCGGACGAGGATGATGGTCGAGCGGTTCTCCTTGGCCCGTACCGTCCCGGCCGGCGACGCGCTACCTGCGGGCGCCCGACGCGGCGTTCTGGTGGCACTCGCCACCGACTTCCCAGCCGCGGCGACGGACGAGCTTCGAGCCTGGCGCGCGGCGTACCCCGAGCATCGTGCCTACGAGGGCCGGGATCTCTCGCTGGTCCCGACCGTGTTCGACAAGCTCGCCGAGAGATTGTGCCGGACGTTGGTCTACCGAGGCTGGTGGTTGACCGGCGCGGCACTTGCTATGCATTGGCCGGAGCGGCTGCCTGATGCGTTCGAGTCACTGGAACCACCGCAGCTATGAGGGGGAGGGACGCCCGCGACGCCGTCGAGCGGCACCGACGAGTCCTCAACTGAATCGATGTGGTTGTCGAGAAAGGAGGAGTCGGTGGCCACTGCCCTTGATGTCGAAGCGCTGCCGGCCCGCCTCGGAGACTGCATCCTGGTCGAGTGCTTCCGCGACCAGGGACCTACCTCGCGCATGCTCGTGGACGGAGGACGCGAGATTGCTGGCCGACCCTGGAAGCGCGTCTTCGCCTGCTGGATCCGCACGACTGCCGACCCTATGTTGCCGTCTCGTCACCCACGTCGACAACGATCACATCGGAGGCATGATCCCGTTCCTGCAGAGCGAATTCGCCGCAGGTGTCTCGGACTACTGGTTCAACGGCAAGCGCATCTGCAATATGGCAGAGATCGAAGATGACCCAGTCGTCGTACCATCCCGGCAGCAGGTCCAGGGCATCTCCGCCCCAGCGCGGAAGTCGCAGCTCTTCGGCCGAGGCGTGCCCTTCGATCACCCGCTGCGCCCAGTTGTCGATGGTGCTGATGTCCACCGACGTCGTGGGATCGAGCCACAGAGCGCACTTGTCGGCTCGGAGTACGTCGATCCCGGCGCCCTTGAGGCGCCACAATGACGAGCGAAGGTTGCCGGCGGCCCGGTCGTCATCGCCGAGGGGCCACAAAGTCCCGGCGACGAGCCGGCGGTCGACTCTGCCTTCATGCAGCGCGATGAACGCGAGCAGCCGCTTACTTCCCTCCGGCACGCCCAGACGCCGGTTGCCTCTGACAACGAAAGGCCCACCGAGCAGACACAGCTGTGATCCGCTGTTGGAGTCGTGGAGCAGGGCCCCGAGCGCGCCGGCTCCCTCCCGAACCGGCACCAGCCCCCTTGGAGATACGTAAGCAGTCACAGGAACCCCCCTGTCTACGTGTCAGCAGACTAAAATTCCGGCGTCGCCGAGCTGTCACCCGGAAAAGCGCCACTGCAAGCTCCAAGACCGGCAGGCGTGCAGACCCGGTGAACATCAAATGCTTCATCCACAGGCGTTGAGCACGTGGCTCGTTCTTCGACGAATTTGGTCGATCGGCTCGTCATGATGGTTCTTCCTCTCGGATGATCTCGCCGTGTCCGATCAGGAGCCAAGGTCCCCCAGCCGGCGCCCCAGGCTGCTCCTCACATTGCTCGATACCTGAACACGCCCGGAAGTTGCGATCCAGATCGACATCCGCACCGGGAAATAGTCCTCGTTCGGAACAAACTGCGTGAAAGTTGTTGGCGACCGAGCCGGGTTGGGAAACGGGCAACGCATAAGCGCTTGGTCACCGCGAAGAATGGTGCCTGGCTTGAGTGACGTCTTGGTGACAGCGTGTCCGTACAGTACAGAAGGCCGGCAATGTCCAGGCAGGGATTCCGTGAAGGGAGTGCGGACGATGGTGTGGAACTCGCAGAAATGGCGAGCCGTGCTGTTCGATTTCATGGAGCGGGCGGGCTGGTCGGCCGGGGCAACTGTTCTTCGCGACTCTGCTTGCGGGGGGCACGTCGGCGTCAGTCGGGACTCTGCCATGGAAGTACGCGTTGACACTCGCCGCCAGTGGCGCGGTGTCAGCCATCCTTCTGACAGCACTGCAATATCTTCTCAAACTCACGGATCTGAGCTTTTGGCTCGATCTTGTCGTGCGGCTTGCCAAGACCTTCCTGGCGTCCTTGGCCGCGTCGATAGCTGCCGGCGCCGTTTTCGATGTGACGAAATTCGACTGGAGCACAGCCCTGAATGTTGCGGTTCTGGCGACACTGTCAGCCCTCGCAAAGGGATTGCTGGCCCGGCAGCCCGCCGCACCAAATCCGTCGACCCTCCCGATCACGACGTACAAGGAAGCGAACGGGTAGCCGCGGTCCCCGCTCGTCGATCAGTCTTATGCGCGACGCCCAAGGAAAGATATGGCAATGGCAGATTACCTTGCTGTAGGAGTTGCGGCCGCTGCGCTGCTGATCTCGCTGTGGCAGGTCGTCGGAGCCGCACGCGCGCAGAGACTGCGGCTCCTTCTGGGCGACCGGATCGCTGTCGCATTTCAGGCCGACCAGATCGCGGCCGGCAGGGCTCGATTCGTGTCGAAGAGTGTTGTCAGGGCGTTGGAGCCGTCTGATCGAGCTCGGCTACAAATCTATCGCGCATTGGATGAGATGAACCGTCGTCAGAGGGATTGCGCGCGAGATTTCAGGGCGACATTGATCATCGCTACCATACGCTATGCAACTGTACCGCGCGCTGACGCCTCGAGCGGAGAATCCGCGGTCGATCTCACGAACTTCACGAAGCGCCGCGACCAACTCGACGCGGCGCTTCCGTGGATCAAGACTTAGCCGCCCGACCGCGCGGAGTCAGCTTCGTGATTTGCGTCTGCAACTCCCGCAGCCAGACCCGATGCGCGGAAAGGACTTCTGTGTGGCGCGATGCATCGTCCGAGCTAGACGCTGGGTCGACGGCAAGGGGCCTGAGTGCGATGAGGTACCGCATGCAGGTTTTGATCATCTCTTCGCCTATGGCAACCTTCGAGCCAGGCAGACTCTGAATTGAGGCGACCAGTTCGTCACGCAAACTGTATACGCTATCGTGTGAACGCCGTTCACACTCCAAGTGGTGAGTTCGGTGTCGTTATACAGCTGCTTTCGCAGAACCAGGCCACGAAAAGCAGCCGTTGCGCTGTATTCTGCATCTCTTCGCCATCTCCAGGTCGCGACCAGCGTCAACCCCGCCGTCAGTGCCGAAATGATGCTGATGATCAAGGCGATGTATTCCATGAGGAAGTCAGCTTCCAGACGACTTGTGAAGCCTGAACATAGCACTACGAATACGCTCGTCCCAGCGCGACTGATTCGGCGCGAACTGCTCCGTGACGAACCTAAGCCTTAGCATCTGGTCCTACATCCCGTTGCGCTGAGGCCGCGGCGGTGCGCGTGCGTGCGGGTGACCTATGCGCCGTACGCTCGAATTCGGCGACCTCCCACTCGACCAGATCGGCGACGCCCTCGACAAGCTCGGCACAACTCAAGCTCTTGACGTTGAAGAGCGCGACCTCGGTCTTGATGTGCGCCAGAGTCCGGGCTCGTGGCGGTCCGGTGCGTTGCCATCCGAAGATGTGGCGCGCCCCGCCTGCAACCGCCGCGAGGGCGCCGAGAGTTGCTGCCAGCCAGGGAGCCCAACCAGCCGCGGTGGCGACGGGCACCGCCGCCGCGGCGCCGATGGCAATGATTTCCAACGTGTAGTTTCCGTTGCGGGCGACCATCGTCGCCTTGCTGTACCACTGCAACTCACCGCACACGTAGTGAGGGATCTCGCAGGCGACCTTCGGGTTCGTCCCGCGGTTACTGGAGGATCGCTCATCGGGGACCATTCCTCGATGACAGCACTGGCCGGCGTCCGCCGCCAGAGGCCGCCTCGATGGATGATGTGAATGCATTGATGCAGCGCCTGTTGTGCCAGATCGGGCTGTGCGAGGCAGGCCGTGGGCGGGCCTGGTTTGGTTCAAATGATTGAATGCCGATCGAATGCTTGCGCAGTTGCCTATGTCTAGGTACGAGCGGTTCTCGCAGTCACAGTTCTATTACCTGCAGGAATCAGGTAACGATGCGCTGACGCACCGCGATACATCGGTCAGGTAGCCGGCGCGGAAATCGGGTCAGTAGGTGGGCGGGGGAACATAACTGTGGGGGATCATCCGACTGACGGGCGGATCATGCCGGGAGCGCGGTACCCGGGGCAGGGCGGGACGCTGCCGGAATTCGCGGTCGGACGAAGGGGGATCGCGGAGGCGCTGCGACACTTTCTTCGTCCTATGAGGTGGATCTTCAATGTCTTCGCCTTCCTGGTGAACCCAGCACCTCGAGCCACCAGACGCGCGCGCCGCACTCTGGAACACTGGTATCGGGCCTGGCCCAGCTTCGAGCAGGCCTTCGCGATCAAGTACCCAGCGAGCGATCGCGGCGAGGTCAAGAATCATTACCTACGGTGCGCCAGGCAGGTCGCTGATGATCTGGTACGCCGTCAGGCCCGCACCGCGAGGAGCGCGGGATGTGCGGCGCTCGCGCTGACCTTGACCGGCTTGCTACCAGTGGCCTTCGGCGACGTAACACATCGGTCCTATCTCGTCCTGGGTTCCGCATGGCTCGCAATAGCCTCATCTGTGATCTGCGCGGCGCTTGCGCTCGGCGCGTTGCCCTCGTTCGCTGCGGTGGCGGCGGTGTTGTCCACACTCTTCGGGATTGCCGGTACGACCGGAGTCCTCCTCCTGCCACAGGGAGCAGGACCGGACGACCTGTCCACTCTGCTGGTGGGAGCCGGCCGCAGGCCCGCAGCGGTGTTACTCATCCTATTCGCCTTCTACGGCTACTTGATCGGTGCAGTCTTCGTGCTCGGCTTGATTCTGATTTCGGTGATGAATCGCCGCGCTGAGATGCGGATTCCGCATATCTACGCGTTGCACGAACTCGTTCGGGTTGTGGACTTTCTCTCCAGACCGGACCCGTTCATCAGCCACCGGAGTCGCTGCGCGATGGTCAAAGCCTTACATCGAGCCTCGCGCCTGACCCGATCTGGCCTGCCGGGTTCAATCACGCTGCCGAGTCCTGCGCAGCGAGCCATCTTCAGTGCGAGGTGCCAAGGCGCCGCCGACTCACTCGAGTCGATGGAGATCTGGGTCGCGCTGCCCAAGTCCGATACAGCAGTACACCTGTCCGCGATCTCCGTTGGTATTGGCGTCGTGCTCTTGTCCGGGCACTATGACGAGCTTCCAGAGCTGCACCTGCCGCCGCTGACGGGCGCTGAGCGCCTCATGGTCGCAAGTCAAGTCGCCAGGTCTCTACTGATCGGAGCGATTCCCTTGGTCGTCGTTGTGGCCCTGCGATGGTTCGGGATCCAGGTCGACGGCGCGTTGGGCAGCGGGCTGACGTTCTTCTGCATCGCCTGGTTTGCCGTGACATCGCTGTCGCTGCTCGACCCTCTGTTCAGTCAGAAACTGGCCATGGTGCGCGAGGTGATGGCCACCATCAGAACCCGAGCAGACGAGAAGTAGCCCATGTGCTTCAGCATCGACGAACGGCTCAGTGAGACTCTGACCCGCTATCCGCGTGACCACTTCGTCCACCGCTCGGTCTTGCGGACCGGCCCTGCGCTTCGGTTGGCGGTGCCGATGGTCCAGAGCCAACGGACCATCTAGTCGAAGTGCACCGTCGTGCCGGGCTTGAGGTAGTGATCGATGCGGCGGCGCATGGTGGGATTCATCTGGAGGCTGTCGAGCTGTTCTGGTCTGATCCAGCGGACCCGGGTGCTCTCACTGCTGGGCGTCGGGGCGCCGCCAGTGGCTCGGGCTCGGACGAGGATGGAGAACTCTTGGCGGGCTTCGCCGTTGCTGGTGTAGAGGATGATGTGTTTCGGGTCGGTGTAGATGCCGAGGACGTCGAGGACCTCGCAGTCGATGCCGGTTTCTTCTTTGGTTTCGCGTACGGCGGCCTGGGACATGGATTCGCCGAGGTCGATCGCGCCGCCAGGCAGCGCCCAGTTGCCGTTGTCGGAGCGTTCGATCAGAAGGATGTCGCCGGCGTCGTTCTCGACAACAACGTTGACGGACGAGACCATGCTGTTGGCAGCGGGTGCGTCCGGATCGTCGTAGTAGTCGATCCGCCCCGGCATCGGCCCTCCCGATGTAGTTGGCACCGGCAACTTGTCCCCGAAACGAACGAAGCGGCACCGGAGTGCCGCTTGGTCGAGGTGAAGCGAGTGTTTCAGTGTCCGAGGAGGAACACGCACCTTAACCACATGCTTGGAGCTGGGCGCATGAGCGGCCAGCCGAACCGGTGCCTGCAGACCTGCGCCCGAGACCGATCACCAAGTGCCGTTGGCTTTCCAGACGGGCCAGTCCTGCGGTGTTCGATACCGCGGTGCGCGTTGGCTCTCGACGTCGCGCGACGGTCTGTCCTGGTGGGGACAGCTCGTATGCGTCGCGTGAAGCGCAGCGGAGTGCGGCAGCGTCGGTGAACGAGTCTGGCACGTCACCAACGAGGCAGACTGAACCAGCTCGGGGTCCCGGTCGCGTGCGGCTGATCCCAGAGGGTTGCCGACTGCTGGTCGACCCCGACCATCGATCGCGCGGCGCGCCGTGTTCGCCGCTCGTCACCTGTGGGTCACGCGGTGCGACAAGGTCGAGCGGTACTCAGCGGGCGAGGGTTGCCGGCGGCCGCCAGCTTGCCGCGGAGCTCGTCGCTGCCGAGCATCAGATGCATCCCGTTGGGCAGGTCGCATCCGGCGCCTTCGTCCGGCCAATGCTCGTCCCGGACGAACTCGAGCCCGAGCCGCCGGTAGAACTCGATGGCAGCTGTCAAGTCGCTCACCGCGATGTCAAGCGCGTTCACGGTCGCAGGCATGGTCGTTCCCTCTCTCGATGAAGTCCTTCCACCAAGAAGACGATCGGCAGTCCGCCGAATACGACAGACCGCGCGGGTCGTCGACGAAGGTGCGGACAACGTGCGATGGCTGTGCGCTGCGATGGGCTTGCTGTTCGACGGCAGCCGCGAGACAGTCGACTGGCGTCTTCGTAGGGGTTCCGGAGACGGACGAGGCGCAGCGTCTGAAAGTCGAGGAGGGGACGGATGGGGCGAGTCGACGCGTTGGTGGTCACGGCGTTGCCGGAGGAGTTCGAGGCCGCCAAGGCGGTTGCTGGAGGTGGTGGCTGGAGCCTGCACGATGCGGGTGGGGCGGCGCCGTATGTCAGCGGTGAGGTCGAGACGTCATCGGGTGCGCTCGTCGTGGCGTTGGCTCGACCGTCGGCCATGAGCGGTCGTAGCACCACGCCGATCGTCACGGCGCTGGTTCAGTCGCTGAGGCCGAACTGTCTGGCAATGAGTGGTGTTTGCGCCGGGAACCCGGACAAGACCGCGCCGGGGGACGTGCTCATCGCATCGCCGGCCTACCAGTACGACGAAGGCAAGCAGAGGGGCGACGAGTTTCTCGGTGACCTCCAGCAGTTTCCGTTGGAGGATCGCTGGCTACGAGAGGTGCAGGACTACGACCCGGCACATCTGCCCAGCTACGGTCCGGCGACCGATGACGAAGCGACCATCTGGCTGCTCGAGCGGCTGCTGCTGATGCAGGAGCCGCGACAGCACCCGGCCCGGCCGAGGTACTTCCCCCGGGGAGCATGGGGCTCCCACGTCGGCGCGATCGAGGCCGAGGGTTTCATCATGCGGCGGCCGAACGGCGAGCCCGCCCTGACAGACGCAGGCCGGGCCTACATCGAACGGATCCGGTACGACGACGTCGACGGACCGGATCGACTGCCGTTCGCGGTGTTGCACGGTCCGATGGCCAGCGGAAACGCGGTGATGCAGGACCCCGAGATCTGGGGTCGTCTGCAGCGAATGGGAAGCCGCCGGATCCTCGGTCTGGAAATGGAAGCCGCGGCCGTCGCCACGGTCGCGCACCAACTCGCAGTGCCGCATTGGCTGATCGCGAAAGGCGTCATGGACAGTGCGGAACTGACGCGGGACGACCGTTTCAAGGAGTTCGCCGCCCGCGCATCGGCCGAGGTTCTCCTCGACCTGCTCGGACGCCTACTGGTGCCGCCTGCCCGTGAGCCGCGTGTGAGCCAACCAGGCACGGTCAAGCTCCAGATCCTCCGCCGCCTGGACTACGACTGGATCGATCTGGCCGATCATGTCGGCATCCCCGCCTTCCAACGTGCTCGTTTCGGCCCGGGCGAGGGGCCGCGGGGTGTGTGGGAGTGGCTCGAGGTACGAGAGCGGCTCGGCGACCTGCCAACGGCGTTGGCCGACATAGGCCGCGAGGATCTGGCGGACCTGTTCCGGCAGCAAGCGGCCGACTAGCCTGCTGCGGTGGGGCAATCATCACCAGAGCCGGTCCCTGGCATGGCCAAGATCGAGTTCGTCCGCCGTCTCGGCACCGACTGGCGTGACCTGGCGGATACCCTTGTCGCCCGGACAGACGAACAACAGCGGTTCAGCCGGGCGTCTGATCCTGGCCGTGCGATCTGGGACTGGCTCTCGGACCGCGAGCGACTAACTGAGCTACCGGACGCGTTGATCGCCATCGGCCGGGAGGATCTGGCCGACTTGCTCGGTGGCGGCGGGGGAGAGGTGGCCAGGCAGGCCATCGACTTCTCTGCGCTCATCAATGAGCGCACCGAGGACTTCGTCGGGAGAAGGCGGCTGGCCCGCGCCCTGTGGGACACCTTCGACGATCCGTCCTTCAGATCCGGATATCTGATCCTCAAGGGCGAGCCGGGGATCGGGAAAACCGCGTTGATGGCCAGCTTGGTGCAGCACCACGGGCTGGTTCATCACTTCAACAGCGCTATGACGGGGCTCGACTCCGCCGACCGATTCCTGCGGAATGTCTGCGCGCAGCTGATCGTCACCTATCGGCTGCCGTATCGACGGCTGCCGAACGATGTCGCTGCCGACAGCGCGACCTTACTCGGGTTACTCGGCGAGGCGGCCGGCAGCGGACGGGTGGTTGTCGCGGTCGACGCGGTGGACGAGGCGGCCGACCGCGGTTCCGGTGGCAACCGCCTGCTGCTGCCGCCCGCACTTCCACCGAACACCTACCTGCTCGTCAGCTTGCGCGACACCGAGGGAGTCCCGCTCTACGTCGACGAGAGGCGCGAGGTGACGATCGACGAGCGGGATCCGGAGAATCTCAGCGACGCACGCGAGTACATCGAAGCCTTCGTCCGTCGGCACCAGGCGATCATGGTGCCCCGGCTGGCCGAGCTCGCACTGGAAGAGGCCGAGCTGGTCGATGCATTGACCGAGCGCAGCGAAGGCAACTTCATGTACCTGCGAAGCGTCCTGCGTGGTGTCCGTGATCGCACGCTGGGTGGAGCTGGCCTCGATTCGCTCCCGCAGGGCTTGCAGGCGTATTACGCACACTTGGAGCGTCAGCTCGGCGTCGGCCACGACGCCGAACCGGGACGGCAGCTGAGGATCCTGGCCGTCCTGGCCACCTGGCCCGAGCCGTTGAGTGTGGACCGGCTGGCCCAGTTCGCCGGCGAGACGTCCGGCACGACCGCGGCCGTCGTACGGCGGTGGAGTGGATTCCTGAATCGGCTCGACGGCGACGTTCCTCGCTTTGCGCTCTACCACGCCAGTTTCCGCGACTTCCTGGCCGATCGGCTCGACCTCGGTGCGGTTCGAACGCAGATCGCGCTCAGCATCGAGCGCACGCTGCCATGAGTCGTCGCTGGGCCGACGTACCGACGGATGTCCTGGCTCACTACGTCCCGGCGGTGCTGGTGCCGAACCGCAACTACGTCCGGGTCCGCCAGCTGCTCACGTCGGTGGATTACCTGGACGAGAAGCTGCGCCGAGTCGGAATTCCGGCTGTACTCGACGACGTGCGTACGGCGCGCGGGCTGGCTCCCGACAAGGCGAGTGCCGACGAGCTGGTCCCGCTTGAGCTTGCGCTGACCGAGTCCGCGCAGATCGTGGAGGAGGATCCCGAGCAGCTCCGTGGTCAACTCCTGGCGCGGATTGGGCGCCCGGCCGAGCCGGACGTCGAGGCGCTGCTGGATCAGGCCGCAAGTTGGCGCGAACGCACCTGGTTGCGACCGCTCGGCAGCATCCAGAATCACGGCTACCTGGCTGCTCTCGGCCCGATGGCTGGCATGGTCGATGCGATTGCGGTGAGCGACGACGGGTCGGTTCTGCTGGTCGGCGACCGCAACGGCGGTCTCTCCGCGTGGGACCTGGCCGGCCGTGACCGGGTCTGGTCCGACCGGACTGATTGCGCGGTCAATGCGATCGCGTTCCGGCCCAACTCGTTCGAGGCCTTCGTGGCGCTGGACGATGGCGTCGTGGCGCGATGGTCGCCCGCTGATCGCAGGCTGCGCGTGTACGAAGAGCTCGAGGACTACGCGGTGACCGCGCTCACCGTCGGCGAAGAAATGCTGGTTTACAGCGGCGGTCCCGAGGTACGCGGTGGACGTGTTCGGCACTGACGGCGCCGTGTGGCGCTCGACTGCAGGGCAGGCGCTGGTCACCGCGGTCGCAATCACGGGCGATGGAACGCGATGCGTATCGGGCGCACGTGATGGCGAGCTGGTGCTGTGGCGCCTGGCCGACGGCAAGGAGTTGGCCCGCTACCCGTCACCGGTGGACCGAGTGCTGTGCCTGGCTGCGCTGCCGGCGTCCGGAGTAGTTGTTGCTGGAGGCAAGGACAAGCGGGTGGTGGCTGTCGATGTCGACACCGGCGCGACACGGATGCTTGGGCGACATCGCAACCAAGTGAGGGGGGTCGCGGCGTTCGACGACCGACATGTCGTCACCGGCTCGTACGACGGCCAGGTGCGGATCTGGGACGTCGAGTCATCGAGCCATCGCCGCGTCGGTATTCATAACGGCTGGTGCCTGGCGGTTGCCGCACCGCGCGGGGGCGGCGTCGTAGCGACCGGGTCCTCGGATCGCCGGTTGCGAATCTGGGACCCGGACGGCGCACCACCCGATCTCGACCGGAAGCGGTCCACCCGATCCCTCGTGGTGGTCGACGGCATCGCGTACGGCGGTACCAACCGGGCGGTGCATCGAGTCGACACCCGTACCGGCACTTCCCTGGCCCCGCTGATCGGGCATCGTGGCAACGTCGAGACCATGGTGGCGACCGCCTACGGCGTCGCTTCGGGGTCCGGCGACAAGACGATCCGCCGGTGGGATCCGGCACTCGACGAGTGTCTCGTGCTTCGTGGTCACGAGGCAGGGGTAGGCGCTCTGGCCGTCACCCCCGCGGGCACGGAGATCGTGTCGGTGTCGCACGACCGGACTTGGCGTCGTTGGGATGCCAGGACCGGGGAGGCGGGCCCGGTCGGTCAGGGCACCGAGCCGTACACCTCCGCGCTCGTGCTGAGCCCCGATGGCGAGTTCGTCGTCACGGCAACCATCGAGCACACCATCGAGGTGTGGGGGCGTGAGTCGGGCCGGCAGGTGGCTCGGTTGCCGGGACACACGGGCTATGTGGTGTCGCTCCTCGTCCCACCCGGTCATGGCCTGCTGGTTTCCGGCTCGTGGGACCGGACGATCCGCGTCTGGGATGTGCGTACTGGCGATCTGCACTGGACGCTGCGGTGCGAGGAATGGATCGTCGATCTGGCGATGACGACGGACGGTGCGCTCGCCGCGGCGTACTGCGCCGACGGCACGATTCTCCTGATCGACATCGCGCATCGCTCGCTGCGTGGCACACTCGACCTCGGACGACCCAGCTATGGCCGCCTCGTCCTTGGTGCCGACGACCGGACGATCTTCGCCATCAGTTCGTACGAGTTGCAGGCCTGGGACCTGGTCAGCGGGGACCGCCTCGCATCCTTCGACGCGGATCTTCCACTGCGTGAGATCGCACTGGCCGGACCCGACGACGTGGTCGTCGGCACCGATCTGGGCACCCTCGTCGCCCTGCGATTGGAGCGCGCTCTACCTTCGGCGCCGATAGGGCGGCACACTGTCGTTCGTGGGCGAGCAGGGGGGTTTCGGTGAGACCGCGGGCAGCGTGGATTCGGGCCAAGGCAGGATGAAGTGGGAGTTCATTCGTCGGCTGCTCAATGACTGGGAAGACCTCGCGGATGTGTTGGGGGTGAGCCTGGCCGACCGGTACAGGTTCGAGCGCGGCAACCAGCCCCGGCGACTGTGGGAGCACCTGGAGCGGCGGGGGGAGCTGAGCAAGCTTCCCGAGGCTCTGCGCGACATCGGCCGAGCCGATCTGATCGACCTGTTGTCCTACGATGGGACACCGGCCGATGATCGCCGCCCTGTCCGCGGCGGTCCCGCTCCAATCGATCGGAAATCGGAGAGTTCCCGGCTTCGCGCCGCTTTGCTGGGCGGTGACAAGCAAGTGATCCTCGTCCGCGGTGAGACCGGGATCGGGAAATCCGAACTGGTCGACTTCGTCGTCGACGAGCTGGAACACGAGCAGCCGGCGGGCGGGATCCGGATACGGAGTCACCAACTCGGGCCGGGGGCGCGGTTGACGACAGCTGCGATCGTCGAGGACATCGAGGGTGCCGCAGCGGGGACCCTGAAACTCAAGCGCGGTGAGTCGCTGACTGCCCGGTTGCAGCTGGCACTGGAGCAGTCGCTCGGCGAGCGTGTCGCCATTGTGGTCGATGGTGCGCAGTACCTGCTGGCAGGCGACACACGGACCGTGCCTCTCGACCTCGACGAAGCCTTGCAGGTGCTGTCCGAGCAACGCGGCCACAATGTGCGGGTCGTGCTGGTCTCGACCACCTTTCTGGAACCAGGGCCAGGCACCCGGTGGAAGACCGAGGTCGTGCCGTTGGACGGTCTCCCCGCAGAACACTTCGTCGCGCTCGTTCGCGAGCTGGACCGCGATGACGTCTCCGGTCTGGCCGGCCATCCGGACGACGTACTGAAGGATCTGGGCGATCTGCTCCACGGCAACCCGCGGCAGTTGAAGGTGCTGAACGCCCTGCTGAGCATGGGGACGGGGATCTCGCTCGGGGAGCTGACCGAGCAGTTGCGTCTGGTCAGTCCATCGCAGCTGGAGCGACGCCTGACAGACCAGCTCGTAGCGACACTGAAGGAAGAGCAACGTGACGTGCTGGAGGCCGTTTCTCTGTTCACGGTCCCAGTTCCGCCTGCTGTCGTCTCGTCGATGCTGGGCCCGCGCGGGACGCCCGAGATCATCCGCTGGCTGACGAGGAAGCACCTCGTGGCGCAGACCGGTGACGGCGCCGTCTTCCTCAGAACCGGGGAGGCCGCAATGGTTTTGAGAGCCTTGGCGGGACGTCACACCGAGGACGATCCAGACGAGCTGCTGCGCAGAGCGGCGAACGCGCTGTCGGACCACCGCGTTCCGGATCGCGAGGTCGAAAGTCTCGCCGATCTCGACCTGCATTTCGAAGAATTGCGGCTCTGGCTGGAATCCGGGTTCCCCGAACCGGCGTACGCGCGGATTGATGCGATTGATCAGATTCTCCAGCGGTGGAACCGCGGTGCGCTGCTGCTCGAGGCTCGCGAACGGGTTCGTGGACAGCTCGGACAACCATTCCGCGAAATGGCCAACTGCAATGCGCTCGGTGACATCTATGCCTCACAGGGCCTGATCAACGAGGCGATGACGGCCTTCGAAGACGCCCTCGAGTACGAGCGAAGCTGCGGTTGGCCGAGTGGCCGGCGCAAGATCATCGGCAATCTCGGATCACTGGCCTGGGAGGACAACGACCCTGTTGCCGCCGAGGTCCGCTACGCCGACGCGTTGGCGATGGCGCAGGAACACGGCGACGATCGCGATCAGATGTTTGCGCTGGAAGGTCTGGCCAACTGCCGTCGTTGGCGTGGCGCGTACCAGAGCGCTCTCGGCCTCGGCCGCAAGGCGCTGGAGGCGGCACAGCGGATCGGAAGTCCGAACGCGGTCGTGCTGGCGACCCGGCTCTCCCGGTGGCACACGGAGATCGGCGACTGGCGGACCGCCGATCGGTTGCTGACGGTGGCAGAGGAGGAGGCACGACCGCATCGCAACCGCGCGTTGTACGCACGGTGGCTGGACGGCCGCGCCGACTTCCTGCTCTCCCAGGGCGGGCGCGAGACCGAGGCGATCGAACAGGCCGTCACCGCGGCGAACGCGGCATTGGACGTCGGCGATCCGATCACGCTGATGCAGGCGCAGACCACGCTGGGCGCGGCGTACCTCGAGAACGGCGACCTGGTGGCGGCGGCTCGGGAGATCCGTGCCGCGGCGCGCTATCGCCGGACCGGCAGATCCCTGATCATCCTCGTCTTCGAGGCGATCCTGGAACTCCGCATCGACCCGGGCATGGCGCGCGAGCGATTCCTCGAACTCGAACGCGAGGCGGTCGGCCGGATCGGCGCCGAGGGACACGAGCGTCCTGATTTCACCGCCTGGGATCTCCGAGCGGTCGCGGTGTGCGGCCTGCAGGAGGGTGACTTCCGCGCAACCGCCACGGAGTACTTCACCCGTGCGCGCTGTGGATCCGACCTCCCGGTACCGGGACTCACTGCGCGCCTCGCCTTCATCCTCGAGCAGATCGCGCAGTACGGCGGTGCCGAACTCGACCCGGTCATCGCCGCCGCGACCAGACCGTGTGGCGTTCAGCCGCTTGCTTGATCTGTGTCGCTCGATGCCCTCAGCCAGCCAAGTTCGGAGGCCCGGACGATCGCTTCGGTCCGGCTGCGCGCGCCCAGCTTTCGGTACAGCGCATTGAGCAGCCGGAACATCGCCCGCTCGGAGTACCCGGCGCGGAGAGCCAATCGTGCGACCGTGCGGCCCGCGGCGAGGTCACGGAGCCAGGAGATCTCATCCGACGAGAGCGACGGCCCTGTCGCCGGTGGAGTGGCAGTCGCTGTCACCAATGCCCGACAGACCGCGGCAGGTAGAACCGCCTGACCGTCCTCGGTTGCCAGCACCGTTCGTTTGAGTACGTCGGCCGAAGCCGCGCGCGCCACGACCGAGCGCGCGCCGACCTGGATCGCCCGCGTACCTGTCTCCACCGACTCGTCACTGGTCAGCGCGATGACGATGCACTCGGGGTTGGCGGACACGACACCATCCAGCATCAGCCAGTCATCAGGCGCACTGAGGCTGAGCAGAACCAGGCCTCTTGTTCGCAACCGGGCCCAGCGCACGACATCGTCGGGTGTCTCGACTCGATAGCCGGCTCCAGCGAGTGTCGCTGCCACGCCGGCTCGGAACAACGGCAGCGGATCGACAACCGCGACATCGCCGCTCACCGTAGCCGCCGCTCCCTTCACCTGCCGATACCCGTACCGGCGGCAGCGGCAGGCTATCAAGGCGGAGCCCTGCCAAACGCAGTCATGGACCCGCCACGCCGCGTGCGTCTAGCGTCGATGGGGCGGCAGCCCTGCGAGCGGTGGAGCGGGACATGATCTACGACGATAACCGGGACCGGCCACCCTTCAATCCGATCTGGCTCGCGGACGAGCCCGCGAACAGCGCGGCCGGCCTGCCGTACGACGAGGTACGGAGCGTCGTGGAACGGCTCGCCACCGAGCATCCCAACTGGGAACCGGCCCAGATCAAGCTCGAGATCGAACGACCGCCCCGAGGCGTGGACTACGGCCTTCCGCGCGGTGTTCGGATCTCGGAGCAGGCGATCCGGAGAGTCGTCAGTCAGCTTCGCCAGCGCCGCTGAGCAGCACGCCGTACTCCTTGCTGTCCGTTCGCGGTCCGGTGACACTTGGATCGGCACCCTGCCGATTTCGTCCTGACCGTCACGCGGTCGAAGCGCGCGCCAGATGCGAGGTCCAGCGAATGTCCCTGGATGAGTCGAGTGCCGTCAACCTGACGGAACGGATCGCCTTTCTGACGGCGGAACTGGACCGCCAGCAGCTGCGCTTCGCCCGCCGGCGCAGGCGCGACAAGCGCAAGGCGTTCGCACTGCAGATGGCAACCGTGACGTTGTCGGCAACCATCACCGTGCTGCTGGGACTTCGGGTCGCGGGTACGGCGCAACAGTTGCTCACCAACATCGCGCTGGTGCTGGGCGCTTTCGTCACGGTGCTGGCCGCGATGGAGGCGTTTTTCGATCACCGAGGGCTCTGGGTGGGCCGTACCGTGACCGTCCGCCGTTTGGAGGCCTTGCGTCGTCAGGCTGAATATCGTCTGATCGGTGGTTCCGAGGATGAGGTGACTCTGGCTCTGCTGGATGAGCTGCTGGCCGAGCTGGACAAGATCATCGCGGACGACCAGCGAGCGTGGTTACGGCTCCGCTCTGCGGGGCTCCAGCCAACAGAGGCAACCGGCGACGAACAAGGGCGCGAACCTAGGCCGGAGGGACGCTTGAAGGAACAGGACTCGGTCAGCCGTATCTGACGTCCAGTCGAACGGTCCGCCGATTGCAGTGCGCAGTTCGTTGCCTGGCAACACCGGCCTCCTCCTCACGGCACCTGCCCACGACCAGACGTCCGGCAAGTCGGCATCGGCGAAGACGAACCGGCAGGCCGGTGCGGTTCCGGCGCCTAGCCACGGATGTTGACAGCGCGTGCGGCTGGCAGATCTCACGAAACGGCGGATGGATTGGGGATGGGGCAGTATGAGAACCGCCTCGGGGATGAGGTTGATGACGTCGTCCGCCGAGAGCTCACGGGAGGTGGTGCGTCGGACGAGGTGTCAGACACGGGAACCCAGCATCGCCAGCAGGGTCCAGACGAAGAGTGTCGCGCAGGGCCCCCGTACATGGCGGCCTCTCAGATGACCTCCCGGCCACCGGCGACACGCTCTGCGAGCTGGGGTCGGACAGTGCGGGGCATCGCCACTGGTCGCAAGCCGGGCGCAGTGAACAGCTGAAGGCGGAAGATGATCGGTCCATTGAAGGCAGCAGGAGGTACTTGGAGCATGTGTTGGTCCAGTACTCGATCGCGTATGCCGTACTGCGCCTCGGAATCTTCTATGTCTCATGGTATGGGGGCCTCTGGACATTCCTCTGTCGCGACTCCAGCTCTACGGCTCGCGGTGACTCCATGTGCGCAGAAGCCGGCCGTCGGATCCTCGCCACGTGTGTAATGGTCCGGACGTTGCTGCCGGTGGTGGTGTGGGGACCACGGTCGTTTGTGCGGTCGACGGAGCGATTCTCGGGGTGGCGTGCACGATCGCAACTACCAGTATGAGTGGTGCTAGTAGGCCGATCCCGAGGCTGCCGATGATGATCAGCGGCGGGCTAGCGTGCTCATTGCTCCAGTACTTGTCGGGCAGGCTGATGAACAAGCCTGCGGAGACCGGCGCGCAGATGCCGTAGATCAGGGCACCGTAGACGGCGAAGTTGAGGATGCGGTCTGCCGAAACCCCATTGGCCGGTATCGGATCGGGGCGACTCCACCGGCGACGGCAGCAACGAGGATTACCAGCAAGGCAGGCGGGCGCGAGGTATCACGGTGTGCTCCGGTTCGTTGCGACGTCGAGGTAGTCGTTGGCTGTGATGCCGAGCAGGAGCATGATCCTCATCACGACGCCCAAAGTCATCACGGTGGCCAGGCTGTCGAGTGCGAGCCCATCGATGCCGTTGTGTGCTCTGGATCGAGGTCCTTGACGGGTGCGGCAAAGAGGCAGCAGACACTGGTGATGCGGGCGAATCTTCCGAGGGCAAGGTCGCCCGACGCGGTCATGTCCTCGGCCCAGACTCGTTTGCAGAACGGGTCGGTGGATCCGCCGCTGACCAGGCTGAACAGGTAGCTGCAGAATCCGAGGACAACGAGGGTTGCTGAGAACAGGCCGATTGCCTGGGTGTTGCGGCTACGTTCTTGCGGTCGACCAGCAGGACGATGCCGGTGAAGACGAATCTGGGCCCGAGAGTGCGTCAGGCTGGGGTGACGCCAGCGCAGAATGCCCCGAGGCCGAGGCGGCTGACCAGGACGGCGATGACTGCCGCATTAGGTGTGCTCTCGCCCAGGTCCTGGAGGATCTCGAAGAGGGCGGCTGCCTCGGCGGCGGCGTCGCCCGATGAGGTGATTGCTAAGCCTCGGAGTCGCGGGTGCAGGCAGAGCTTCTGTTGGAGTTGGCGGCGCTTGTTGTTGAACCAGGTGAGACCGAACTTGCGGTACTTGTCGTCGTCGCCGGTACCGATGCCCAGGCCGTCGCCGAGGAGTTCGTAACCGAGAACGATGTAGAGCTCGTCGTCGGTCTTGTTGAGGTAATCGGCGAGGATGTTGTTAGTCACTGGTGTGTACGTCCTTCGAGGTGTGGTGCGACGGCGGTTGCGGCCGCGAGGGCGAACATCGTTGCGGTGTCAGCGTCGAGATCGGTCTGGCTCTTAAGGCCGGACCTGACGGAGTTCAGTAGGGAATGGAAGCTGAGGGAGCGGTTCGTCTCGAGGATTTGGGTGGTAGTCGCAGCAGAAACCCCCCAGGCGGCAAGAGCTTCTGCCGGTCGTCCTGCCAAGGCCAATTCGCCGCCAGGGCTGAGTCGAGTGCCCTGCAGTTCGTCCAGTTCAGGGAAATTGCCGACCAGGACGCTCGCCTCGGTGCACTGGACCTTGTCGTAGGTGTGCACGGCCTGCAGGTAGCTGCGGTCGAGTGGTGAATCAATGCGAGGGTTCGAGTAGATCGAGTTCAGGTCGATGCTGGTTGCCGCCGGATTGAAGGCTGCGGCGCTGTCGGTGGCCGCGACCACTTGATGGAGCCAGAGTTCGGAGAACTGTTGATCAGAAGGAGGGAACTGGGACAGTAGAGCCGCTGCCCTGACCTGCGCGGGCGGATGGGTGGAGCCGCGGCGAATGAACATGGCACGTTCGGCAGCGTGAACGGTGACGATGCTCACCAGAGCAGCTGTGAGCAGTAGCGCGGGTGGGAGATCGAGGTCGGAGCCGTCGAGATGTTTCTCGGTGGAGTTGAGGAGTATTTCCAAGGCGAGCTTGTCGGCATCGAGTTCGAGTTGCTGGTCCGGCGAGCAGGCTGGGAGATCGGCGAGAGCGGAGAAGGAACTGACCGGAGCTGAGTGGCCCAGCACGTGGTGCGCCAGCTCGTGCGCGATGACGAACTTGGTGGCGATCAGGCTTACGAGCATACCGATCCCCGCAGGATCGGAGTCCAGCTCGAGCCCGAGCTTTGCTGCTGTTCCACCCACCCGCTGATGAATGTTGTGGTAACGGAGTAGCGCGACCAAGGGATCGGTGGACACCGGAAGCTTCTTGGTGACCGCCATCTTGAGGCTTCTCCAAGCTGTGATGACAGCTGGGCCGCTGCCGACACGAGCGAAGAGCTCACCGACGAAGCTGCTGAGCAGACCCGTGAGAGTGAGGATCGAGTCCGAGACCAGGATCAGACCCGATCCGTCCGGGAACCGTCGCATCTCGGCACTGACATCGTCCTGCAGGGTGCTGCCGATGCAGACGGAGGCAAGCGTCAGTTCGTCATAACCTGCTCTGTGCAGTGTTTCGAGCAAGTTGTTCGCACAGTGACCAACGAGCGCGGTCGCGGGGTCGGCGCCGAGCGCGACTGCGTCGGAGGCCTCGAACTCGAGCCGATTGCGCTTGAGTTGGTCGGCGCCGCCATGATCGCCGCGCTCAGCGAGCTTCTGCAGGATCTCTTCGTGCTGAGCTGCACGATCGGGCTGGATCTGCTCGTACTTGCGGTGCGCGAGCGTGTCGCGTGCCGGGCTCATGGCCGCCCCCATCAATAGGATTTACTCCCACATCGGTCCAGGGCTCCCGGCGTTACGGTGACTTCTGTTCAATGTCCTTGGCTTGGTCGATAGCGGCCCGTCTATTGCCATACTCCGCGCCACCCGGCCGAGCAGCTCTTCAGGTATTTGCAGATCGATTACCGTGCGACACCATGGGTCGTGACCTTAGGGGTGAACCGCTATGAGTGTCGAAGAGATAGCCGCGATGTCTGTCCGGGTCCCTTCGACTCAGCCCGGCGGAGGGCACAACGGTTCAGGTGGCCTGGTATTCGGCCGGCTTCATGACGGTCGGTCGACAGCTCCGCTCACTTAAACAATCAATTTACAGGGGTTGATGCTTCCGAGGCCCTGACGCGCGTCACTCCGACATGCCGACGAACGGCCGAGGATCGGCCTTCTCGGTAAGGTGACTGAGTGTCGCCGAGTAAGCCTAAAACCGCCGTGACAGCCGCCGCCGTCGTGGCGACAACTCCACAGCCGGATGACGCGGGAGCCCAGACAGCCGACCGGTTCGAGTGGCAGGCGGCAATGGAACTGGCCCCGGATATGGTGGTGGCAGCCAAGCTGCCGCCCAAGCTGTCCGAAAGTGACGCGGGACCCCTGGATTGCAGGCGCTTTGACGATGCCTACATGCTGATCGCGGAGCCGATCGTCGCTGTCGAGCAACGGATCGTTGTCGGGATCAGGATGGTCGGCGTCGAGCTCCCAGTCGGCGTCGCAGTGGGTTGAAGTTGGGGACGACGTAGGTCATCAACGGGGTCTCGGCCTCGCCATGCTGGGTGGTCGTCACTAGACGGCGTCCGACCTGGCGGTTGTGCCGTCCTGGAGTCCGCGGACGCGGCGGCCGACGGGCGAGTCGGGGTCGGTTAACGCGCGGACTGCATTCGCGCCGATCTCCTTCGCGGAAGCGGCCACCAACACGAACTCGTCGGGGATTCGCCTTTCAACGGTCTTACCGTCGACCTTCACTTTCCGCTTCGCCGGATTCACCTTGCCTGCGATGCCCTGCCAGTCGGGATTGACGTTCCAGTTGATGCCCCGCAGTGAAGCGAGGTGCTGCTCCTGGCGCGAATGGTTCGGCGCGACCCAGTCGTGGCCCATCACCCCGAGCGCAACCTTGATCGGCATCGACTTCAGGACTCGGTCGGGGTCCGTGAAGATGGCCCCGGACCGGTTGCCGTCGTCCAGTGTCGGCATCTCGAAGTGGTCCAAGATCGTGCCGAACCACTCGACGCCGGCCTTGACAACCTGTGCGTACTGCACGTCGTCCTTCAACGCGTCGTCGTACGAGATGGTCGAGGTGGCTTTGCTGTACGAGCCGAGCCCCAAGGCGCGAGTCATCGTGATTGCCTGTCCGACCAGCAGATGCTTGTTCTCAGCCATCGCGACCGCAGTGACCTGCCGTCCCGAGCCCACCAGTGGCATCCTCAACTCCGCGAAGATCTCCTTCGCGGCGCGGGCCCACGGGTCGCGGATGTTGAGGGAGTCGACCTCGTTGCGGGTAAGGGTGACGCCCTTTCCGTTCAGATCGGCGAACATCTGCCCCATCGCTGCCACCGGGATGCCGTGGATGATCTCCACGGTGACCAACTCCTGCTTGAGCTTCTCGCGGCGCGATCCCGAGAGCTTCGAGGTCGGAGACAGCGAGATCTCGATGCCGAGATGACGGGACTCACCGTCCGCGAGCATGAACTTCCGCGAGGTGTCGAGCTCGTAGACGTAGTACTCACCGCCCATGGATGCGTCGACGCTGGTGTTGCGTTCACCCGTTAGTTGCTCCGGACTGTAGAGGACAAAAGCGGGCAGCGTCGCGGTGAGCGGCGGACTGTCGAGGAATGGGCCTTGGATGTAGTCGACAAGCCCCTTGGTCGCGTTGACGTACTTGCGCGTCGGGGACCAGCCAATCGGCTCGCGGTGCGTACGCGTACGCCCCGTCTGAGGATCTACGCCTCTTACACCCTTCATCGCGCGGGCGAAGAACGTGCGTTGGATGGTGCCTCGGGCCGGGGCAAGCTCCTGTACTCGTTGGGTCAGGTGGTCGAACCGGTCGCCCTGCTTCTCCTTCGGCTCGAAAGCCATACCGGAGATGGTGATGTCCATCAGCAGAGAAATGGGGATGACCGTGGTGAGGCGGTTGGGGCCGAGACTGATCGCTCCGACGCGGGTGGTGATGGCCATGGGATGGTCACGCTTTCTCGAGCACGTACGCGAGGTGGAACTTACTCGAGGCTATTCGAACCTTGACCTCGAGGCAACATGCTTCTTACTCTAGATTTCGCCAGCGGCCAGGTCCACTTTCGGGAGTTCAAGAATGACCCTGCTCGACGACGTGCTCGCGGGGGCTACCGGAGACGCCCGGATCGCCAGCGTCCTCCGTCAGCTCAAGATCCTCGCGGCACGGACAGGCACCGGCCCGCTCGAAGACTGGATCGGCCACGAACTTGGTGGCTACGCGGAGGATGCCGAGCTGCCGTCGTACCGCGGACCGTTCGTTGTCCCTGTGCTCGGACACTTCTTCGGCCCGTTCCGGAGCCAGCTGCGGAACGTCCCGATTGCGCGTGCCAGTTTCGCCAAGGAGCTCGACGCGGATCACCTGTTCGAGGTGCGGCTGCGGGAGCCGGTCGCACGCCTCGAAAGCATGGCGGCGCAGGACGGGGCGACTCTCGCCTGGTCCGGCGACACGATCAACCTGTTCAACTGGGGCCTGGACAACGGCCGGATCCAGGCTCCGCTGAACGACGGCTATGTGCTCGGCCAGGCGATGATGCCGATCGCGCGAGACGTGTACGTCGGCGCACTCGAGGGCGTCCGCAACAGAGTCCTCGACCTGGCCCTTCAGTTGGAGAAAGTAGTTCCGGCCGCGGGACAGGCCGCTACGACGCAGAACGAACAAGCTTTGGCCGGCATGATCATCAACAATCACTTCCACGCCAGCTCGAACATCGCGATCGCCAGCACCGGCGTCAAGCAGTCGGTCAAGCCGCCCGGCGAGGGCGATGTCGAGGGCCTGATCGCCTTCCTGCGGGAGATGGGTTTGTAGCCGGATTCGCTGGCCGAACTGCGAGCGGCCGCGAAGAGTGATGAGGAGGACCGCGGCGAAGGCCCCGGCCGCTGGAAGCGGGTACGGCAGTGGTTCGCGAGGGTTGCCACGGACGCAGGATCGGAAGCCGTCGGAGGAGCCGTGGCGGCGGCCGCGATCGGCTTCCTCGGCGGCTGAAACGGCTGCGTGGCGTCGTGGCAGCCGGCTTTCGACCTCCGCGCCGATCACGAGGCCCAGTTCATGCAGGCCGCGGCGGCTGGTGCCGTCAGCACCTTGCTCGGGTCCGCGGTTGTCGTCCGGGAGGTCTGGCCTGCTGAGGTGGCTGTGGATCCGTTCCTCTACCGCGCGGTGGCTCCGCAGAAGAGGTCAGTGACGCGGCAGTTCCGTTGCACGGCCTGAGCAGGACTCGCAGGGCGCTGGCGCAGGTGAATGGCGCGGCGGGGACGTGCGGCAACGACAGCGCTCCTGCGGCCGATGGCGGCGGTCCTCGACGACGCGTCGTACCTGCCGGACATCAACTCGGCGGACGACGGGTCGCTGCTGCCGAGGCGTTCTACGACAGCGCTCGGAGTGTGCCCTTCAATCTCTAGCGGAACCGGCAGGTGTCGCTGCATGCCATGCTGGTGTTCTCCCATGCTCGCTCGCTGCTCGAGGCCGTGATGGCGACGTACGACCAGAAGGGATGCGAAGTCATCGCGATCTGCGCGGCCCGCATCCTGCTCGATGAAGCTGCCTGTGTCGCGTGGCGTTTCTCCGCGCCGCCGGGTGGCTTCGAGGCGCGGGCGACGCGGTAGTTCGACGAGTTCCGGTACAAGCTCAAGCGGACGATCGACACGCTAGCCGGCAGCGGTATCCCCAGAGCCGTTGCCGAACGGTTGCTGACCCTGCCCGGCGATGTACAGTACGACGTACCGCTGGACCAGATCCCCAAGAATCGTGAGCGCCTACCCTCCGTGAGCAGCATGCTCCGGGATCTTGGAGCGATGCACTACGAATCTGGCTGGCTGCACGTTGCCTACGCGCTGTTGAGTCAGATCACCCGAAACACGCCGCTCGGCTACCTGCACCTGATCCGTGCACGTCCGGTGTGGGGTACTGACGTCAGCTCCGAGATCTCGCGTTGACCCTCGACGTGGCCTGCCTCACCGGCGCCCACCTGATCGGACACGGTGCCTCGCTGAGAGACCTCAAAGAGCAAGCGCGCAATCCGCCGCCCACGCCCGGCAGACATCTCCCTCGTCATTCCGATCGAAGGTGTTGCGACAAGCCATCGAACCCAACGACGCCCAATGCTCCACTTTCACCAATCGTTGACACCATCGTCCTGGACGGGAAGTACCGGAGTCCGGGATTCGCTGTTCCAGGTTCAGACCGGTAGGTCGGGCTGCGAGACTGGTGCAACAACAAGGCAGCGTCAGTCGGGCTGACTGACGCTATGAGGCAATTTCAAGAGATCAAGGGTTCAAGTCCCTGGGGACATGAACCCCCACGTGTCCGAGGCCGGACACGCACCTTAACCACACACCTCTGTCAACGGCAGCCGAAAACTGACCAGCTTGCGGCAACTGAATGTTGACCATCTTCTGGTTCATGGTTCGTCGGTCGGGGCGGTGGGGACGCGGC